>CAZGDE010000386.1:0-7133 GCA_964524315.1 uncultured bacterium | reverse complement strand
CAGTCATAGTGATAAGAATGGGGAGAAAATTAGCAATGAAATATTGTTTCTTGCCGATTTCTATATTTGCTCTAACCATCATTACAACCTCCGCGATCTCAGCACCCAAGAACGAATATTTTATTAGTCAACAAGTTCGCTCTAACGGGATTTCAGGAAGAGTGATCAGGCTTGATGGAGATGATTTCATTTTAGATACTGGGAATCAGCAAATTAAAGTCGATGCTAAGTCTCGTTCACTTTGGCAGGCAAATCTCAAAGTGGGTGACCAGGTCACAGTGATGGGTGAGTTTGATGATGATGATGAATTTGACGCTCGTACCATTGTTCGTGCTGATGGTGCAAGAATTCCTGTTTCAGATTAGTAGTCTGCCAAGCAAATTTTGCAGAGTTGGGAACTCTTCAAAACCCCGCAAATTGGTCTTTTTAGATTGGGACAACTCAGCAACGTTCCTTTTGTGAGCTATCAGGTAATAAGTTGGGACATAAAAGAAATGAGAAACTTTTTTCGACGACCGTTACGTTTCCTACTGTCGGGCGTTACCCTACTGGTGTTGCTTGTTTCCTGTCAAGCGGCACCTCAGGCACAAACCTCTACTCCCACTTCTCAACCTGCTGCGGTTGCGTCACCCGGTGGCGAGTTACTTGCCTATCCAGCCCAGTTACCGCCATTGCCCTATGAATATGGAGCGTTAGCCAAAGCGATCGATGCAGAGACGATGAAACTGCATCACGATCGCCATCACGCCACCTATGTCAAGAATCTGAATCAGGCACTAGGCCAACAATCAAACTTACAAAATCGCAGTGTGGAAGCTTTATTGCGTGACTTAAACAGCGTTCCAGAGGAGATTCGGACAACAGTTCGCAATAATGGTGGTGGGCATCTCAACCACACCATTTTCTGGCAATTGATGAGTCCCAGTGGCGGCGGGCAACCGACTGGGGAACTGGCTCAAGCCATTAATCAAACCTTTGGCAGTTTTGCCAATTTTAGAAAGCAGTTTAACGAAGCAGGGGGCGATCGCTTTGGCAGTGGTTGGGTCTGGTTGGTGCGTAATCCGCAAGGACAACTCCAAATCACCACCACCCAGAATCAGGACAATCCCATCATGGAAGGCAACTTCCCGATCCTGGGCAATGATGTTTGGGAACATGCTTATTACCTGCGCTATCAAAACCGTCGTGCGGAATACCTGACAAATTGGTGGAACGTGGTGAACTGGCAGGAAGTGAATCGCCGCTTGCAGTTGGCATCTCAACAGTCCTGATGTAAGAGCCAAATCAGGCGAGGGTTGTTGGAACTTTATGTGTTGCGAAAAGCTCACGCTGACTGGGAGGGTGAAACAGGCTATGTCGATAAGGCACTACTTGAAAAACACATTCCGCTGCATCGAGGCAGTCGGCAATACTATGTTTGTGCGGCTCCGGTGATGATGGATGCGGTGGAACTTTTACCAGACAAAGTCTGCCGAGAACTGTTTATTACAGCTCAACCAATCGCATTGTATGTCCGTCGGGATCTCTCACTAGAACCCCTTTTTTGAAACCTAGAGTTCTTTCAGGAATAGTGACAATACCAGAAGAGATAATGGTGGTTTGATTCAGATGTAGTCGTTGGACGATCGCCTCTACATCCTTCACCACCAGCGTAGTTTGCCAGTGCAGTAAATCATTGGGCTTAGCATCCACAGGTAGCGATCGCCCATCATTCGGTGACCGGTATTCTAAAAACTCAATTCCAGGCCCCAGGAGAGAACGCAGTCCACTAATCCGTAATCTTGCGCCCTGCACATTGTTGAGTTGTTCCTGCTCAATGCCATAGTTCATGCTTTCCCCGGTCAGTTTCAGTCCCAGCAAATCCCGGTAAAATTTGAGGCTGTTTTCTGTGCTGGAGACGACGATCGCCGTATGGTCAATTCCAAGGAATCGCTGATTCGTTGGCTTTTGCCATTTTGGGTCACCTTTGCCAGGTGGAAAATAAATAATCTCTAGATTGTGCCCATCGGGGTCTTTGAAATAAAAAGCCCGAATCCCAGCGGCAGATTTGTTCCAATCAGGAATGCGCTGAGGTGCAGTAGAGGTGTATTGGACTTTGTGTTGACGTAAATGCTGGTATGCCTTGTCCATATCGCTCACTACAATCGCAATATGTTGGAACCAGTGATCATTGCTGCGTGCATCAACTGGAATCGGTCGTCCTTTCGGCGTGAGATACTCAGTTAGCTCGATCAACTCACTGCCCAATTGCATCTTAACGATTCGCAGTCGCACTCCAAATAAGCCTTGTAACTGCTCATATTTACTTCCCCATACTTCTATATCTGAGACTTTCCTAAAAGATAAAATATTGGAATAGAAATCAATCGCTCGATCCATATCTGCAACTGTCATCCCAGCGGACTCGACTGCCATAACCGCATTTGCAACGGTTTGCGTTTGGGCAACTTGGACAGCAGAGATACCCTGATCAACGGGTTGCACTTGCGAACTGACAGGAATTTGAGGCGCGATCGCAATCAGGGTAAGGGTAAACGCGAAAATCAGCAATCGCTGCCGTCTTTTAGCAAATCGTTTACTCATAATGAACCTACTTCTGATAATACTTTAATGAGTCAAACAGGAATCATTGATGAGTTGTCTCGAAATCAGGTAATGCATCACTCAAAAGTGTTGACCCGTTACCTTTCGCGTGATTTCGATAACCGCACCGAAAGATGCATCGAGTCGTGTGTGAATGGTAAAGTTTGGCACATCGAACTGATTTACGTCCTTTTACCCAAACATAGAGCTCAGATGCCAGTAACATCCCAACCAGTGGCGCAGTAAAGTACACCCAAATTGCCGTCCAAGTTTGAGCAGGGATGGCAGAGGCGAGCGTGCGGGCAGGATTCATGCTCATCCCGGACAGAGGCGCTTCCAACGTAATGTAGGTTGCGATCAAGAGCCCGGCAAAGATGCCTGTAAAACGTGCCAGTCTAGGCGTGTTAGAAACAATCAGAACCATCATCATCATGCCCAAAGAAATGATTAGTTCTGCGCCAAATGCGATCGCGATGCCAGCCTTGCCAGGCAGTGTCACCACGTAGTTCACAGTAGGATGGGCGATCACAGTTCCTAAAATGCTGGCAGCGAAGAGTACCCCAACGAATCCGCCGATAAATTGCGCCACTATATAAAATAGTGCATCTACCCATTTCACTTTACCCAACCGTAAAAAGGTGAGGGTGACGACGGGATTCAAGTGAGCCCCAGATTGTTTGCCCCAGGGAGAGTAAATCAGTGCGATCGCGGTTAGCCCCATTGCCAGTCCAATGACCATCCGACGCAACAAAAAATTACCGATCACTTGATGAATCGGCGAGCCTGGATATTCTAGAACAGCAGTAACGACAGTAGCAGCAATCATGAATAGCCCCAGTCCTGCTGCTTCCATTAAATACTCGGGATAATGAGAACGGAGTGCATTCATAGCTGTGCATCCATTGCTTGCCGACCATAACGCAACACCTTAGACATCCAAACCAGTTCTGTCATGAACCGTTCCATGCGGCGTATCTGTGTAGGTTTGTCAATTAAACTGCCTGATTCGTCAAATAGTGATTGCACATTGCTGAAATTGAGATCATAGAAAATTGTCATCAATCCCAATTCCCGCATGACTGGCAGAAGGTTTTGGATGACCCGCGTCCCGCCAAAAGGCCCGGCTGAGACTCCACATAACCCAACCGCTTTATGAATATACTCCTTCAGACAAGTATCCAGAACATGCTTTAACAATCCGGGATAACCGTGATTGTATTCAGGGACAACAATGATTAACCCATCAGCTTGTTCCATTGTGCTAGAGAAGCCAAGATCTTTGATGGGTTCCCCTTCATCACCTGTTGTGATCGCGATGTTTCGAATGTCAATCAACTCAGTCTTGACATCATCACGTTGGCCCACTTGTTCGACGATGAACTTGGCGACAAACTCACTTTGACGACCCTGACGAGATGTTCCCAAAATCACCGGAATAAATAACGGCGTATGTTTCATTTCTATTGCTCCTGGTAATTCCAAAGTAAACCATCCTCCACAACAAAGGTGCCTCCAGTAATGTAGTCTGCCTCAGACGATACTAGGGACGTCACGAGGGAAGCGCCATTTTGGGGTCGCCCCAACCGTCCCAATGGCATGTTTTTTAGACGTGCGCCAAGCTTACCGGGATCGTTCAACAATTTGGTATTAATGGGTGTTGTGATCATGCCAAGTGCAACATTGTTATCAATCGTGATGTCGATGGAATACATTAATAATTGTGGCCAAATATTTTCATTGTCAAATGAAAAGCCCTTAAAATATTCAAATTAAGATGCTGAAACTTTGTGGAGATAAATCTTAGATAATTCTCAGCAATTTATCATCTGATTGTTATTCCTATTTGTTTGGCACATTGTTAAGTATCTCAACTATTTTCGGCAGGTAACAACACCTGCACAATTTTCCCTATTTACAAGCAGGGGGCGATCGTAAATCGGCCTTAACCAAAATCCTGATTTTTTTTAGAAAGTAAAGCTCAGTTTGATCGCCTTTTACCCACGTAGTTCAGCATTATTGCCAGCTAGAGAAGAACGCCAAAATCTGCAATAATTCTGAAAAAGCTTAGAAGCTATATCTGTCAGGGCATTCAGCGATTTGAATGTCTTGAAGTTCCCGGAATAAAGAGAATCTGAAATCGTTTCTTAGTAAGGGTTTCAGACTTAGCGTCGTTTCCTCCCGTTTGCTAAATATACCCAGAGTTGCGATTGACTTCTGGGAGCTTATTACGCCTTTAAGAGTTTGATAGGGAGTTCTTAAAGTTGGTGTGAGATTTGTAGAAAGCAGCAGGTTCAGTGATTGTTCTGCCTTGTTTCTTGCTGAGGTAAACCACGTTACATCAGTAATGCCTTTGGCTTTCCTGTTGGAGGAGGATTGATACATTAGTGTTGCTTGCTTGTAATCCTTGTTTTTGATGTGATGTTTTTTGGACTCGTCCATGCATATTGATGTTTATGAAAGTTACATTCACATGTCAATAGCTAAATACGGATAGTTTTTTACCAGCAAAAACCTGTTAAAAAGATTGCCAGCTAGCAGTCTTGATTATTTCCACATGACATTTTTTGACAGTGTCACTGGGATAGCATTTGTCAATTTTCTATTAACGTTCACTTTCCCTTATTCCCTAGTGCAAGATCGAGGTAATTTCGATGCCAGCAATTAATCTCAGCAATTCCTACAATCAAACGTTTGACTCACTGTTTAACACCGGTACTAGTAACAGTTGGACGGACGATCAAACGATTTCTGGTTGGTATGCCAATCGGACACTTTATATTGCGGGAACTGGTTCATCGAATACGGGAGCGCTCTATAGTTTTGGTGGTGCCAGTTCGAGCGATCGCGCCCTTGGTTCCCTGGCATCAGGTGGAACGGGCACGATTTACTATGGGGCACGGTTTGTCAACAACACTAGCAGCATCATTACGACTCTGGATATCAGTTATACCGGCGAACAGTGGCGCAATGGGGGCAGTGCAACAACCTCACCGGGGATTGCCCAAACCCTGGACTTTCAATATCAGATTGGTGCAATCAGTTTAACTTCTGGTACCTGGGTGGACTTCAACTCCCTGGACTTTACCACGCCAATTTTCGGTACGACCACTGCCACGGCGCTGGATGGGAATATCGGCGCAAATCGTGGGTTGGTAGCGGCACAGTTAAGCGGTTTGAATCTTGCCCCCGGTCAGGAAATTTGGTTGCGCTGGCAAGACTTGAACGATGCCAACAATGATCATGGTGTGGCAATCGACGACTTCTCCATCTCAGCGGGTTCCAGTGGTACGCCAGCGGGAGTGACGATTAATCAGTCTGGGTTAAGCACCATCAATGAACAGGGGCAAACAACGACGAATTATACGATCGCCCTCAACACCACCCCCAGCGGACCTGTCACGATCCAGGTTGCTGCAGATGGGCAAACCCAGATCAGTCGTGATGGGATCAATTTTTTCGCTTCACTCACCCTGGATCTGAGTAATACGACACCCCAAAGCCTGGCGGTACGAGCGATCGATGACACCCAGCAGGAAGCCTCTCCCCATTCTGGAGTGATCAGTCACAGCATTACGGGTAGTGCCGATCCGACTTACTCCAATACGCTGACTCCAGTTAACCCAGTCACGGTTAGCATTCTGGATAATGATTTGGCTCTACCCATCACCCGCATCCATACCATTCAAGGCAGTGGAACAACAGCAACGGCGGGAACATTCACAATTGAAGGGATTGTGGTGGGTGATTTCCAGGGAACTAACCAATTGGGTGGTTTTTACCTGCAAGAAGAAGATAATGATGCAGATAGCTCAAATTTAACCGCCGAAGGCATCTTCGTTAACTCGCTGGTGGCAGTTAATGTGGGCGATCGCGTCCAGATTACGGGGACAGTGCAGGAAAATTCTAGCAGTCCCTCCTTTGGTCAAGCAGTCATCACGCCTGGAAGTAGTGCAGGTAGCCTGCAAATTTTGGAGCGTGGGTTGCAATCACTGGTGACACCCACTGTAGTTGATCTACCTACAGTGGCATTGGGGGATCTGGAGCGGTATGAAGGCATGCTGGTTACCTTTCCCGAAACGCTGACGGTTACCGAAACCTTCAACCTGGGGCGGTTTGGTGAGGTCGTGCTGTCTGCGAATGGGCGGTTGTTCCAGCCAACCAATGTCGTTGACCCGAATGATGATCCGGCATCTGGAACGAACTCATCCGGCAGTAGCAATGTGGCAGCGGTGACTGCCCAACAAAACTTGAACGATCGCAGCCGCATCATTCTGGATGATGGAAGCAATGCTGCGAATTTGAGTGATGTTCCCTACATCGATACCACGGATGCGAATCCGCTGAATGATACGCTGCGGTTAGGTAGCACGATTACTGGCTTGACGGGCGTACTCGGTTTTGGGTTTAGTGAGTATCGGATTCAACCGACCCAAGCCCCCAGTTTCGACTATGCTGCCCGTCCAGAGGTCCCCACCGTGGGTGGCAATGTGAAGGTTGCCAGCTTCAACGTCCTTAACTACTTCAATGGGGATGGTCAGGGAGGTGGCTTT
>CAZGDE010000385.1:0-7143 GCA_964524315.1 uncultured bacterium | reverse complement strand
GCTACAAGCAAAGGCATCCATTAAGGTCAGGGCAGAAACCTGCCCATGCCGACAGATGGGGCAGCCGTAGGTGCCCGTATGGCTCAGGCGTTGTGCCGATGAATCCGGGGACAATTTGCGATGATGGGCATCATACCGGGCGATCGGATCTGTCATAAAACGATGGGGCTATCGCTGCGATAGTTGTTTGGCAGGGCTAGAGGTTTTTCAGCACCTCAATACCATTTTGCTGCAAAACAACAGCGGGATCGGCACCAGCAATAATCCGCTTCACTAATACTTTGCCATTCGCAAGGTAATCGCCTGTCCGCACATAGCGACTAGTCGGTGAACCCGGCTCTTTCACAATCACATTCCACTTGCCGCCCACTTGCACAGCACCCGTTACTTCTACTTCATCGGCCAAATGGGTACGCGACAGAGGAGCCGATGATATGGGCACAGACGGCAAACCAGAACCATTAGGTGGCAATGCGGCGATCGTTAGGGGAGGCAACGCCGTCGTACCCGAACTGATCGGTTGCGTTGGCAATAAACCAGACTTAAGGGGCGGTAGCAACCTCGGTTGCGAAACTGGCAACGATCCAGGTGATAGCTTACTACCTTTACTGGCAGGCTTGACAGCTAGCGGTGATAATGGCACGGCAGAGAACGGGTCGCGTCGTCCCTGGGCGATCGCTGGTACACGGGCTTTGGCATTGGTTGGTTGTAGCAGCCCTGGTACGGCGGGGATATCCTTTGCTGCCATAACAGGATTAGGGAATGCCGGAGGTTGCCCTGCTGGTATGGGTGATACGGCTGTTCCCGTTGTTGCTGCCGAAGTCGAAGCTGTTGAAGTTGAACTGTTAACCTGGCTGGAATCGTCAGAAGTACTGGCACAGCCTACTAGAAAAGCTGCTGCTCCAAAGCCAAGAAGCCACACTCGCCGATGCATTGTTGCTACTCCTCACTTCAAACTAAGCCCAGGATAGCCGCAATCTACAAAAGTGGCGCACTGATTTGTGCGAGACTGATTTGCCTTAACCTGAATCGTGTAACTAGGCGGTTTCCATGAAAAATATACCTGGCGTTGGGGCAGGTTTTGCACAGTCCTTCGCATTAGCCAGTTATGCGATGGCGAAACCTGCCCTTACAGGCAGTTTGGTTCCTTGAGATCCCCTATTTCACCCCGTCATTGTCGATCGCCGTATAGGCATCAACCGGAGCCAGACCCAACCACGGATCGGAACTGGGGGTTAAAAATAATTGGGCATAGACCCGTTCATTCAGTACATCGACATTACCAATGGGAAACTCCTGTAACATCCATTGGTGGATCTGGCTGTGCAGCAAATATTCATTGCGAACCGTATCCAGTGCCATCGCCGCCTCAAAATTTTGCACGACACTATGTAATGAACTATCCTCCGTTGCCGCAGGACGAGTGGCAAATTTCTTAGCCTGGATCAATGCCAGACTGTTTTGATCCAATTGCGCATCTGCCTTATGGAGTTGAGCCAATTTTTCCCAACTATCCTTATTAGTAATCTCGGTTAATGTCCGTTGGTTTTGGGAGGCTGCAGACCGTAGTGCCAGAACAATCGGACTTTCGGGACGAGCCTTGCTCATTGCCAATCTCCCCGCTTCTTCAGCCGTAGGTGGACGATTGGGATCAGCGGGTAATTCTGTCAATGTGGGCACAGAAGTAATGCCTGTCCGCTTCAGGTCAGTGGCCCATTGGTTTTGTAATGCTGCGAGGCGATCGCGGTGGTACTGCCGCAAAAATGCTAACTTCGGTTGCCCCGCTTCCTGCCGCTGCAACTCCTTCACCACCTTTTCCGCCTGTTCCAGATGCCGCAGAAATGCTTGGGGGCCATACAATCCGGGTAGGGCATCAACGGGACGGCCATCCGCGTCCAGGATGTAATGGATACTGTTACCCGTAATCGTGCGTTCTAGCTTGCGCCCATCACCAAAGTCGATGGTCACTTTGGGCACGGGACGTACCGATTGCCAGTGCAGAATGAAGCGATCGCGCAAAGCCTTGGAAACTGCGGCATTAGGATATAGCGCCACCCGGAAAAAGCGACTATTCGCACAACTTAAATCCTGGTCTAACCGTCCGAGCAAGCGGAGCGACAAAATTGGTTTACCACTGGCTTTTGCCGCTGCCTTTGCCTGTTCCAGATCCGTGTACCAGTAGAGGCGTGAGGCGTAACAATCCCGTTGCTGACACAGTTCATCCAGTTCTGCCCGTAGAGGTGCAGGGGGTAATTTGCCTGATAGTTCTTTGGCATGGGTCTTGAGAAAGGTTTGCAATCCAGTCGGTCCCTGTTGGCGGAGGGATGCAATTGACTGTGCGTTTGCCGTTAATGGCATTGCCTGTGCCGTCACCAACTGCCCTAATGGCAGATAACCAAGACTCAAACCAGTTAGGGTTAATACTGCCAGGGAGTGCAACGTTTTCATATCTCTCTCACAGGAATGGTTGAACTGTAGTAATTAGGACTACCGTCAGAAGTAAGGTTGAGCCAGCAGCAGCGACCAATGACTCATCACAATAGATAGTCAACCTAACTAACCTAGCTCTACCGTCTGGCAGACGAAAAATCCGCAAAAAAGTTTCATTTATAACGATTAAATTTTAACGGCTGAAGTTACCGATTTGCTTTTATGCTAAAAAGCGTCAGATAATACTAGACCCTGGTTTCACCGCTAAGTTTGGCGCAATTCTACTGATTGATCTATGGCAGATACATTTTCCTTTGATATTGTGAGTGACTTCGACCGCCAAGAACTTGTCAACGCGGTTGACCAGGCAAAGCGGGAAATTCAAACCCGGTATGACCTGAAAGACACTAAGACAACCGTTGATCTGGGTAATGAAGCGATTACGGTTAATACCGATAGCGACTTTACGTTGCAGGCAGTTCATACCATCCTGCAAACCAAGGCTGCAAAGCGGAATTTGTCGATGAAAATTTTTGACTATGGCTCGGTTGATTCTGCCAGTGGCAATCGGGTTCGGCAGGAAATTAAACTCAAGAAAGGCATTAGCCAGGAGATTGGTAAGCAAATTACTAAAATCGTGCGAGACGACTTCAAAAAAGTCCAGGCGTCGATTCAGGGTGATGCTGTGCGCGTTACAGCCAAATCTAAAGATGATTTGCAGGCAGTCATTCAACGGTTGAAGCAGGAAGACTTTCCTGTGGCGCTACAGTTTACTAACTACCGCTAACAGTTATGCCGATCTCTCCCAGTGTGCTTGCCCTCGATTTTGACGGCGTGATCTGTGATGGCTTGAAGGAATACTTTCAGAGTGCGTGGCGGGCTTATTGTGAACTCTGGCAACGGCCAACTGACTCAGTACCAGATGGCGTAGCAGAGCGGTTTTACCGTTTG
Organism: uncultured bacterium; assembly: GCA_964524315.1. Taxonomy (GTDB): domain Bacteria; phylum Cyanobacteriota; class Cyanobacteriia; order Leptolyngbyales; family Leptolyngbyaceae; genus CAZGDE01. Next base: position 3,762 of record CAZGDE010000385.1, on the reverse strand, counting down.
CGTCCCGTCGTCGAAACGGGGTGGGAGATGCCTGTTGTTCTGCGGGCAATTGAATTGGGCAAGACCGATGCCGAGATTTTGCAAAACTGGCAGGCTATCGCCCACCAACTGGTAGAGTCTGAACAACTGGATCCGAAGAGACTGGCCGCAACCGTTGATGGTGTCCGCGATCGCTGGATTGCTAACGATCTGGGTAGCTGGCTGGCGGAACACCGTTTCTACCCCGGTGTGATTGCGCGACTCAAAACGGTGCTTGCCAGCCCAGTTCATGCCATTATCATCAGCACGAAGGAGAAACGGTTCATTCAGCAACTTTTACAGCAGCAGGGGGTTGACCTGACGAATTTGCGAATTTACGGCAAAGAAACCCAACAGCCCAAGTTTGCCATTCTGCGTGAGTTAAAAGCAAAATTTGGCCATGAAGCAACCTTCTGGTTTGTAGAAGATCGGTTGAAAACCCTGGAAGGGATTCAACAGAAAGAGGATCTTACCGATGTAAAACTGTTTCTGGCAGATTGGGGTTACAACACTGCTGCGGAAAGGGATGCGGCGATCGCCAATCCTACCATTCGGCTAATTTCGTTGTCGGAGTTCACCCAACCCTTTGCCGCATGGCTATAACGCCCATGTTTTAGAATCTGCCCATTGAACTTGTCCGGTCATTTATTCACCCGGCTGTTGCATGTTTTCCTTGGAATCGCCCCAATAGGCACTATAGGTCCACACCTCGTTGTTACCCTTTATTTCCATTGACCAGCGGTAAATGGCTGACTTCGGGTTGACCCCAATCTCAATTAACTTCGCGCCCATGTAATACTCCATCTGGCGCTTGGTCATCTCCTTCATACCACTGGGGCGATTTTTATCAATTGTGCGAGTCATGTGTGCCTGTGTGTGTTTTGCCATTGTGGTATCTAACAGTCATATTCAACTATTGCAGAACTTTTAGGATATAGCGGTTCTGCCTGGAAGTGAAGACAGTGGCAAAACAGACGAATTGATCTCCTAACGTAGTGCCAGGTTGGAATTCAGCGTTAAGGTAAGGTCAGTATCAGGGTCAATGACCACAACATCAACATTCCTCTTGCCTAATAGCCAGCCGCCCAGGGCCCCCGCCCCCGCTCCTGCCAGAACTTTGCCAACAGTAATGCGACGATTCCCTATGACCCCAGACAAAATCGTAGCAGCACCGGCCCCCGCAGCCGTTCCTTTCAGAATGGCACCGCTATCCGTAACCCGACGGGCATCCTCAGTCCGCGTTACAACGCGAGACGTTGCATTCATGGGATAGGAAGTGCCGTCAGTCAAAATTAGCTCTTCTGCATAGAACTGGGAACCGCCCCCGGCAGGTCTAAGCTTACCCCTGACCTGACTACCTGCGGGGATAAGCATTGCTCCAGACGTAGCACGAATGTTTCTGGCAACTTTCAGCGTGAGGGGAGCCGTTTCAGTTGGTAACACCATCACTTTATCCGCCCCATCGTAAAGCACTGGAATGCGTGTACCACTGGGGATTGCCAAGCGTTGGGAGGTTGTCGGCGATGGAAATAGCTGAGCGACTGTAGTGGGAGCAGGTACAGCAACACTGGCAGTGGGGAGAGCGAGGGGAGCGATCGCGCTGGTCATCATACCCATTGCCAAAACCATCGTGGATACTTTCTGCCATTGAGAAATGTACATCATAGCCAGTCACCAAGGTATTGATAGTGTCCTGACCGATAGGACACTGGAAAAGTTCCTTTGTTCTACTTTTCTCTATGAATCATTTAAGTAGGCATTTCTAATTAATTATGGAAAGGGGGAATGGGGGCTTGGAGTTCCACCCCCTCCATCCCCAAATTTATCTTCTATTTAATTAATTACACCTACCTACTTATCTACGAATTTGCGATCGGCAAAAGCCTTTTGCATCGTGTTTCAGCCCAATTCCCCCTTGTCCCGTTTATCGTCTACCACATCCAATTGATTACGTTATCGTGGGAAAAAGCCTAACGATGATCTTGCCTGTGAGGTGAATTTATGCTGCGGTGGCTAGGACTCATTCTGACGGTGACATTCCTGATAGTGCTACTACTACCGACTCGTACATCTGCCCAATCGGTCTACAATCTCCAATCGGATATCAATCAGTTGCGGGCGCAAGTGAGCCTATTGCAATCCCAGGTCGCGCAGATTAGTAGACAGGGTGGGGCACCCGCTAGCCAGCCTGCTCCCCGAACTTCATCGGGCACGCCTTATATATCCGATCGCCAAATGCTCGATCGTCTGGCAGTTCTGGCAATTGAAGCCAAAGATCGGATGAATGCTTTAGAACAGCGAATTGCTCGCTTAGAAAAGCGTTCTTAGACAAATGCCCTGCAAAAAAGTTTTCTGTGTGCAAGCATTAACCAACGATGTCAGGGGATAATGCGATCGCAGACCAATCGCCATACCAAGTGACTTTAAAGATTTCTATGCCAATTGATTGCCCTTCCCCAAGCCAATCAGCCTATTTGCCGACTCTGGTTGCCGCTGTAGCTGCTTGGAGAGATGGAATTGGCGATCGGCCTAAAACTACTACCGTTGTGACAGCGCTACTCGTCGCTGAAAAAGCAGCAAAACAACAACGTCTCATCTACCCCTTTCAACCCTTGCTAGGAGAATGGCGGCTCTGTTTTGCCACGGGTACCCGCAAAGCGAAAGGGGGTGGCATTACCCTGGGGAGGGGCTGGTATATGCCCAGGTGGGCAACGGCGAGAATTGCGTTCACAGCCGCCACCGACTCGCCAATTGGCGAAATTCGTAATCAAGCGAGGTTAGGTTCCCTCTGCTTAACATTCACCGGGCCCTGTCAGTATATGGGCAAGAAGAACCTGCTGGCATTTGACTTTACCCGAATGCAGATGAGTGTGTTAGGTCGATTACTACAGAATCGGGCCATTCGAGGTCATAAATCGTCAATCCAGGATTTTCCGCGTCAGTCTATTGCGGGACTTCCCTTTTTTGCCTTTTTTCTGGTTACAGAGGAATTCATTGCTGCCCGTGGTCGTGGTGGCGGTTTAGCAATCTGGATACGTGAGAGAAATGCTTGATGAAAAAAGCCCGATGAATCTGGTTCCGTTTTTCAGATCCATCGGGCTAAGGATTTATTGACAACTAACTCTATTAATGAGCTGTTCCGGTGACGGTAACAGCATCCTAAAGTTTAGCAACGGTTTAGCCGAAGGTGTTTACACAAACTTCTAGCAGCACTTTATGCAGTTGCTTCGCCACCACCGCCACTGCCATGCAGAACGGTGACAACAATTTGATCTGCTTCGATGAGCGCACTTACACCTTCGGGCAATGCCAATTCCCTTACATGCAAGGCATCACCGATACCAAGTTCGGTCACGTCTACGTTAATAACATCAGGAATGCGGTCGGGGGCGCAACGGACACGGAGTTCGTTAATTTGGAGGTCTAATGATCCACCATTATTCTTAACGCCAGCTGCTTCACCAACCACATGTACGGGAATATCCACATCAACCGTGGCATGGGTACCGACGGAGAAAAAGCTGAGGTGATGAAGGTTGCCCTTCCAGGGGTGGGACTGAATCTCTTTCAGCAATGCTTTACCAGACCAAGGTAGGTCGGAAACCGTCAAATTAATCAGGGTATTGTTGACAGACGCATCCCGTACCAGTATTTCTGCCTCTTTTGACCCAACTGTTAGAGCAACAGACTCTACCCCGTTGTGACCGTATAGAACGGCTGGAATTCTACCTGAACGGCGGAGGG
>CAZGDE010000384.1:0-7190 GCA_964524315.1 uncultured bacterium | reverse complement strand
GTCCTTCTCACGCTCCTCCGAGATCTGGAGTTCCGCCACCAGCGGCCGGTCGATCACGTCGGCTGCATTTTCCGTGTAGACCACCTCGGACCACTCGGGGGGCAGCAGCTCGTCGAGGGCACGTTTGTACTTGGCGCACGCCTCCCGGTTGACACCAACAACGAAGGCCTTGAGGCCGAGCGGCGCGACGTTCTCCTTGAAGTGCGTCGCAATGAAGGCCGCGACCTTGGCGATGCGGTCGTCCGCGGTGAGGAACGTCCTGAGACCCACCGCGCGGTCCAGGACGCGGTTGAGTTCTTCGACATCGGTGATCCCCTCGGACTCCGCCAGCGCAAAGAACTCCTGATCCAGCCTCTCTGCTGGAATGGTCATCTCGCTAGGGGCCATCGTATGCCGGATGGGGAGCGTCGTTTCGTCGTCGATCGATTCCCGAATCGAATACTTGTCCAGGTAGCCTTGCTCGTCATCGACACCGAAGATCTTGAATGTGCCCGCCCCCTGATCGGTTTTGGCGACTGGGGTGCCAGTGAAGCCGATGATCGTGGCGCGCGGAACTGCGGCCATGAGGTAGCTGCCGAGGTCGCGAGCCACCGAACGATGTGCCTCGTCGATGAAGACGTAGACGTTCTGGCGCGTCTGCACGTCCCGGTCGATTCCATCAAACTTGTGGATCATCGAGACGATGAGGCCGCGCTTGTCGGTCGTGAGAAGCTCCCGTAGCTCGTCCCGGGAACCCGCGTGCCAGACCGGAATGCCCTGCTGCTGAAGCTCACCGAGCAGCTTCTCCACCCAGCCGCTGAGCTGACCTTCGAGTTCGGTGCGATCGACGATGAGGATGACAGTCGCGTTCGCGAAGCGCGCCTTGTCCTCGAGGATGAGGCGTGCCGCGGTGAGCAATGTGAACGTCTTCCCCGAGCCCTGGGTGTGCCACACCAGCCCGCGCGACTTCCCTGCATCGAGACATCGCTCCACGATGCGGTCGATGGCGACGCGCTGATGCTGGCGCAGCACCGATTTGCGGGTCTCGCCGTCGTCGACGTAGAACAGAATCCAGTGCTGCAGCGTGCGCAGGAAATCGGTCGGCTCGAAGAACGCCTCGACGGCAAAGCGATACGACTCGTCTCGGGTCTGCTTCCACCGCGCCATGGAGCGGCGGTTGGCGCTCCACGTCACGCCGTACCAGTAGTCCAGCAGGTGAGTGACGTTGAAGAGCTGCGGCGCGGCGATGAGCTCCGGCGTTTCCAGTTCGTACCGGCGGAGTTGTGTAACGCCTCGATCAATTGCGCCGCCGTCCGTTGGATTCTTGTGTTCGACGATGCAGACCGGGACGCCGTTGACGAGGAACATCACGTCGGCGCGGTTTCCCTTGCGTGCCGGCGGCTTGAGTTTCCACTCCCACGTGACGTGGAGCTTGTTCTCACTCACCCGATCGAAGTCGATGAGCTGCACGCGTCGCTGGCGTCGCTCGACTTCGTCGTACCACTGCCGTTCGCCGCGCAGCCAGGCCAGGACTTCGCGATTCCCTTCGATTGTCGGCGGAAGGGCTTCGATGCGTTCGACGATCTGGCGCGCGGCGTCTGCGGAGAGCCAGGGGTTGAACTTTCCGATGGCTGCTTCGAGTTCGTCGCGGAGCAGCATGCCATCGTCGCCGCCACGTTTCTGTCGAGCGAGTTCAGGAGTGAGCGTGGTCCAGCCGACGCCGGCGGCGTGCGCGACCATGGGGAACTGGACAGTTCCGGCCTCTGAAATTGTGATGCTCGTCACGCGAGACCCCTTGACGAATCAGTCAACCTGAATGAGTGTTCGGTTGTCGACTGGAAACTTTCCACTTGAGAACTGGCTTAGTAGTTGTGAAGCCACTGCGGCAGAAAATTCAGAGTATCTCTCCGAAAGCTGGAGATGAGGCATAGGCTGGTCACTGCGTAGCGGGGGCCGGCTTTCTTCATTTCGGGAGGATCACCAGGCCGAAGCCGCGCGTTCGGCCCCCACGGTCGCGACGCAGTTTCGACTCGACGATGTGCCAGTCCGGCGTGTCGCGTTTACCAAGCACATGTCGGCCAATCGGTGAAACCACAAGATCGGCGAGTTGCAGGCCTGCGATGTTGGACTGCTTGGCTCGCAGGTTGAGCCCGATGATACGCTCGCTCACTTCGCTCGCCTGAACGAAGCGCGTTCCCTGGATCTTCAGGTTGAGCCACGCGAGTTCGAGCTGCCGGTCAAGCGTTGGACCGCGACGTTCGGCAACGATGACCCCTCCAGCGGAGGACGCAACGTCGAAGCAGAAGCGCTCCACGAGCACATCGAGGCTCAGAAGGTATGGGTCGAGGGCCGCGACGCCGTACCGCTTCAGGTGATTGTCCTTTCGGATCGCGCAGGCAACGACCGCAAATTCCAATCGAGCGACCAAGGCGTTGAGTTCAGCGTAGAACCGCTGGCGAAAGGCGGCGTCCTTCAGCTCCTCGAAGCCATTCCGGTTGCGAACGATGTCCGCGGTATGAAGGACGATATCCTCTCTGCCGAAGAGCTTGCGTTTTAGCTGGTTGAATTCGTCGGTGAGCTGCCCGTCCGCATACGCCTGGTCGACAATTACGCCACCCAGCACAAACAGTGGATACTGGGGATCGACCACGATCAGGTTGTGATCCCCTGATTCATCGAGGAACATGACCTTCATGGCGCCGAGGCCGCGGCGGGCGGTGGCGCAAGGGCCTCGAGATTCAGATCAGCGACGCGGATCTCGCCGGTCATGAGTTTGTGCAGGAGCGCCTTGAACAGCTCGTCGAGTACTGCTCGTTTGCGACGGTGCAGGTCGATCTTCTGATCGATCACCGTCAAGACTGCCGCAATCTCATCCTGTTCCTCGAGTGTCGGCGGTAGAGGCGCTAGCACGCCACGGAGATAAGCGCATGTGAGTGCACCCTTAGTACTGCCTCCTCCTGCCCCCACTTGCCGGAGATTCTCATATTGAGTCTCGAGAAAGCCGCGAACGAAAGACGGATTCGCCCGGGTCTGGTCTGTCGCTACATATGCCAGGTGCTGGCTGAGCGTTGCCCGCATTCGCAGGACCGCGCAGTGCCCAAGCGTTTTTCCCTGTCCCGTAATTGCCATGAGGATGGCACCGGGCTCGATGAGTGGCAGATGACATTCGCGTAGTGCGACATCAGTGACGAACTGATCGGCCGACGTGATGTCTCGATCATACACTTTGGCACTAGTCAACCATGGGAAGTGGCCTCCTTCCCAGTACGTAGGTACGCTCTTCTTGGGCGTCGACCCGTTTCCGATTCGACCGAGGCTGCCCAAGGGAACGACGTCCCAACTTTGGGGCACGGGTCCGATCTCGCCGTCCTTCTGCGGCTCGCCGCGCAGCCCACGGGTGAACAGCGCTCGCATCGCAGCGTGCTTGAGGTCGTCCGCAACGCGCACACAGGTCAGCTCGGCTACAATAGCTCCCTGAATGAGTTCGAGGGCATTCGCGATCGCTACCTGCTCGTCATAGGGTATCTCCGGAACCTTAAGGTCGAACAACACGCTGTCCGGCACCCGCTGGCGGCCGGTAGCTCCCTCCATCCGTTCAGCGACATAGTGTCTGATGTCCGGATGGAGCAGGTAGTAGAAGAGGAACCTTGGATCCGCTTGCGCAGATCGAGGGCGGAGCGGGATGACCTCCGTCGTGGCGTACCCGAATGGTGTCGGCAGCTCGCGAATGAACGCTTGCTTCCCGTTCTCAAATGACGGCGTGATCTTGCCGACGAGGATGTCTCCTCGCTCGAAGTAGGTGCCGCTCGTGAGCGACTGAGGTGACTTCATAGTGAAGCGCGGCATGAAGTCGCCACCCTGTGGAATTGCCTCCATCGCCGCGAACGGAACCAGCGGGACGGCTGCGACGTCGAGACCACGTGGCTTTCGCGTTACCTCGTAGGTATCGCCCACGCGCATCCAGCGTCGGCCGTCTCTGAGCTCAACGTCAAGCAGGCTCATCGACGACTCCTGCCAACATTCGGGCAATGTCGCGAGACAGGCGGGTTGCCTCGACGTCGAGCGTGGTCAACTCTCGAACCAGCGCGCTCACCGATCCAACTTCTGCAGCGCCGGCCTGTGCGACCCATCTCCCCGGACTGAGGTTGTAGTCCGCCTCTACGATCTTCCCGCGCTCCACCACGGCCACCTCACCATCCACCGGCTCACCCGCCACATACGCCCCCGCGATCTGACGAATCTCTTCCTCAGGGATGTAGTTCTTCGGTCGCCCCTTCTTCACACGACGAGATGCGTTAACCAGCACGATCCGGTCCTTCCGCGTCGCGGGCTTCCGCTTCGACAGCACCACGATCACACCAGCCGCCGTCGTGTTGTAGAACAGATTGTCCGGCAGCAGAATCACCCCATCGATCAGATCGCGGTCGACGAACCACTTCCTGATGTTCCGCTCGCGATCCTCGTTCTTCGAGCCCGAGCCGCGAGTCACCGCACCGGTGTCGAGCACCACCGCGGCCCGCCCGCGTTCGTTGAGACAAGCGAGCGTGTGCTGCAACCAGGCCCAATCCCCCTTGCCCGTGGTCGCGCCCCCCTGTGACGTGAATCGATCGAACGGATCGTCGTCGAAGAGATCCGGATTGAACGGTTGGTTCCACATGGGATTCGCGACCACGATGTCGTAGGTCCTGATCCGCTTGCCGTCGGCCGTGCGGAACCTCGGGTTGATCATCGTGTCCCCACGCGCCATCTCGACGCTCATGTCGTGGATGATCGCGTTCATCTTGGCCACCGCGTACGACTCGGCCGTGAGCTCCTGTCCAAAGAGCTTGAGCGGCACCTTGCTGGTGGGATCGAGCTCGCGTGCGACGAGTTGTAGCTTGACGAGAAGACCAGCCGAGCCGCACGCGTAGTCGTGACACTCCTCGCCGGGACGCGGGCGGAGAATGTGCGCCATGAGAAAGCCCACTTCGGTGGGCGTGAAAAACTCGCCCGCGCTCTGCCCCGAGCCCTCGGCGAACTTCCGCAGGAGGTACTCGTAAGCGCGCCCGAGGAAGTCGGGCTGCACGTCGGCCAGGCCAAGCCGGTATCGCGAATCGGAAAAGGTCTCGACGACCTCGCGCAACTTGGCGGGGTTGATGTCGCGCACACCCGTCCGCTCGGCGGCAAAGTCCACGACGTCGATCACGCCTGACAACGACGGGTTCTGCCGCACCACCGCGCGCACCGCCCTAGTCAGGTGCTCACCGATGTCCTTTGGCTGCGTACTTCGGCCCTGCTCATCCAGGGGCCAGTCGTGCTGCTCGCGACCGCTGATGATCGCCCATCGCGCCTCGTGGGGCAGATAGAACCGAAGCAGCGCGTGATCGCTTTCGGCGATTTCTAGAGCCGTGTTTCGGTCGCCGTATTCCTCTGCGAGCCGGGTCAGCTCGTCGTCGAAGACGTCGGAGAGGCGCTTGAGGAAGAGGAGCGGAAGCAGGTAGTCCTTGAACTTCGCGGCGTCCTTTTCACCGCGAATCGAGCACGCCGCATCCCAGAGCATCTGCTCCATGGGCTTGGTGGACGGCGTCGCGGATCGCGCACCCGACTTTCTGCGACGGGTCACGCCTGCCGCGGCGGACGCAGCGGTCTCGGTCTCTACCCCCGCTTCCTCGGCGAGCGCGACAATCGCATCGCGTGCAGCCTTCTGAGGTGCCGTATCACCGCCCTCCCAGCGGTTGATGGTGGCGAAGGAAACGCCGAGTCGGTCAGCGAGCTTCTCCTGAGACAGGTCCAGCTTCGCGCGAATCGCCCGGAGGACAATCGGAATGTCGACAAATGCCATGTGTGCTATGTTTGTTATATAGCACAGTTCTGTCAAGTCCGGTTCTGCGCGTTTCTTTATTGAGTAATTGACGTAAAACGGCTACAGTAATTGCCCACTCTCAAAGCCATGCCGCTCACGCTCGACGACTTCCACCCCGCTCTCGACCGCCACGCCAACAGCGAGGTGGTGCGGCTCATCGGCGAGCTGGACCTGTTCCGGGGCACATGGCGAAAGATGCAGGAGATCCGCGCCGAGCGCCTGGTGCTGCTGAGGCAGGTCACGACGATCGAGTCGACGGCAAGCTCCACCCGTATCGAAGGGGTCGAACTCACCGACGCCGAAGTGGCACGGGTCCTGGAAGGAATCGGGTCGGAGTCGTTCCGGGCGCGAGACGAGGAAGAGGTGCGGGGCTACGCGGAGCTTCTCACGCTGATCTACGAGTCGTTCGCGGAAGTTCCGCTGACGGAGAATCATCTCAAGCAGCTCCATCGCATCCTGCTCGGTCATTCCAGCAAGGATGCGCGCCATCGCGGGGAGTACAAGAAACTCTCCAACGATGTCGTGCGAAAACGAGGGGACGTGGTTGAAGAAGTGGTCTTCAACACCGCCACCCCCTTTGATACGCCGAGGCTGATGGCGCAGCTGGTGGAGACCACCAACCAGGCGTTCAACGACCGTGCCCTGCATCCGCTGGTGGTCGTGGGGCGATTCATCGTCGACTTCCTCGCCATTCATCCCTTCCAGGATGGAAATGGGAGACTGGCTCGAGCGGTCACGACGCTGCTGCTGTTGCGCACCGGCTATGACTATGTGCCCTACAGCTCACTGGAGCGCGTGGTCGAGGACAACAAGGCGCAGTACTACGTCGCGTTACGTGAGTCGCAGCTCGCCATGCGCACGAACCAGGCCGACTTCGGCGCCTGGCTCTTCTTTTTCCTTCGGGCACTCAAGGCGCAGCAGGACACACTGGGGTCGAAGCTCAAGGTGGAGAAGGCGATGCTGGAGTTGTCGGACATTCAGCAGCGCATTGCGGATCTCATTGCGGCGCGCGCACGGATGACCGGGCCCGAAGTTGCCCACCAGCTTCGACTCACCCAACGCACGGCACGGTACCACCTGGATGTGCTCCTCAATCGCGGACTGATCGCGGCGCACGGCTTCAAGCGCGGTCGTTACTACACGATGGCGACGAGTGGACCTTTACCTGCACCGTCTATCGCGCTCGGTGGAACCAATGCGATCGTAGCCAGCGTCTACGAGCGAGGGGGCCGCATCTCTCGTGATGACCTGCGTGAGCTGGTGAAGTCGCACGGATACGACGGGCGCGTCGTCGGCATCCTCCACGGACGAAGGCTGGCACACCTGAGGCGAGATCGTGGATCGGGAGAAAGCGTACTGACCGCTCGCG
>CAZGDE010000383.1:0-7192 GCA_964524315.1 uncultured bacterium | reverse complement strand
TTCCTGTAGATAAGCACGGGCGATGCCCATTGCCAAGACAAAGGTACTGAGCTTGGCTAAAAATAGTTGAAAGGGCGCTTCCCCTGCTAGTGTAGCGACCAGTACGTAGGTTGGATGCCCACCTAATAGATAAATCGCCAGGATTCGATAGGTGATCGTCACCAGTAAACTCAAACAGAGCAGGTTACGCATACCCCAGCGTTGGGATAACTGCCATAGCCAGGGAAAGAGGAGTGTAAGGCTTACGATCAACGGTATAAACCACCAGGTACCGTTAGTTGAAAGTAAGGCACTGCCGCGATAATCGCTGGTTAATGGAAAGGTGAGACCCGCGAAACTATGCCACGAGTCAGGTTTATAGGTATGGGTCGCTGTGCCCAGGAGCCAAAGCACCGGGTAGGCAAACCAGGCGACCGTCCACAATGGCATAAGTAGCCGCAATAATCGCTGTTTGAGGAAAGGAATGGTGTCTAGCGGTTCTCCTTTAAGCGACAATACCAGGCTAAAGCCACTGATCAGGATGAACACATCCAGGAACTGAAACCCGAACCAGAATGGGGCAGTTACCCACTGAAGAATGATGGGCATGCCACTATTTGCCGTTAACCACTGAGTCAAGTTGGTGAATAAACCGGTTGGTTGGGGGGTAAAGGTATAGTTCCTGAAATATAACTGGGCGTGGTAAAGCAAAATCATGACTGCGGCAATGATACGAATCCCTTCCAGCCACACCAGACGGCGTGGCTTTGGCTTCGCTGATTGAGCAGTCAAACGCCAGTAAGATGGTAACGAATCAATCCTCACTATGAATCACATGGCTACGGACAACTTCATCACCATAGCCACCGAAATTCAAAAGTGCCATCATTCTTCCGATACAGCGATCGCCTGCTACCTACCCCTTCACGCTTAGTCAGGTGGTCGAACGGTGGGCTTGGCAGGAGGACAGGCTGCTCCTAAGGCGCACGAACACTATGAGAATTATTTATCTCGCGCCGACCAGGCACCTGCTACCAGCAGAAATAGCCCACTGGAAAAGATGACGATCGCAAACCCTGCTGGAATTACATCCATCCAGTTAATTGTTTCCATGTCTGCTGACTCAATTTCACTCAGTATGGTGACTAGACTGTTGTTCTATATATCAATTGGAATTTGATGAAATTTGAGTGGGATTTGCTCCTTTTTGCTTTACCCTTTCTCCCCCAGAGACTCGGCTAATGCTGCTTTTGTCCGCGCCACGGATAGGCGAATACGTTCAATTTGGGATTCATAGGCTGCCTTTTGTTGGGGGGATCCATCGACAGGGCTGGCGCGCAAAATTTGCTCATAATACCGAAAGATTTGAAACGCGTAGCTGGCGATCGCCACCTGTTCCTGGGAGAGAGAAAGAATGCGATCGACCAGATCGGCACATGTTGCCGTGTGGGACAACGCAAACACATCGGCATAGAGCGGTGGGAGTTTGTGTGAGCGGGTTTTCAAATCCTCTAATAGCCCGATGGCCTCCTCGGATAGTTCCCCATCAAAATCGGCTAGGGAATTGAGTAGGGCTAACAGTAAGAACTTTGACCGTTTCTGTTTCAAGGCAACCGATACGGGTAACAAATGTTTCAAAAATTCTATACCCTTTTACGACGAAGCTAGCCTGTCAGAGAGTACTCTTGGCAGAGGGCGAAGAACCCATTGCTGCCTGGAGCGTCAATTAGCACGGGTTTCCTGGGAAACTGTAATAACGTGTAATGACGCAATGTGCGACTTTTCTCAAGTGCTTGCCATCACTACCCACCCAGCGGGAAGCTACGCCTTCGCCCTCGCCCAGCGGAAGGGGGACAGGAAAGGTTTGAAAGCCCTGTTCCCGTGGAGATGAGGGCAAATTAGTTGCACATCTGTTTAATGGCAAACGTGCCATTGGCCGACAGCTGGTGAGCGATCGCCGATGAGCCTGGTGGGGACTACGAAATCCGTTGCCGCCGCAGCTGTGGCAGGGCTGGCTTAGTACAGATTGACCCAGGAAAAATCAGTGCGGGTGGAATGCAAACTATAGGCTACCATCAGGTTTTCCAGGCATTCGACTAACCACTGAATTTCGCCCTGAACCTTCGTCTCATAATGTTTGAGCATGACGGCAAAACGTCGGGCGAGGTGGGCCTTGATCGCTTCAAAATTAGATTTGACATCCCGACAGAGCAAGACGATCTTGAGTAACAACCCAATGGTAAAGGTTGACCCCAGAATGCTATTCATGTCAACAAAAACCAGATGGTTGTTGGGACGGGTGGGGCTAGCCACCAGGTATTCCAGCAGTTGACCACAGGTTTGTACCAGCAGGGCACTGTTGGGGCGCAGGTTATCGCTTTGGGGTAAGGTCATCTCCAGGTGTTCAGCTAACCAGCGGTTGAAGTGGTGTTTGCCGTAATCTGGACGATTGGAATACTGAATGGAACTGGTCAGATAATCGTACATCTGCCGTTTCACGTCCCGGTAGGTTGGTGACTGTTTACTGTAAGCGATGAACTGCCGGGCCAGATCCCGGTAGGAGTTGTTGCCTTCTGCTTTACCGACGTATTTCCGTACTGTAATTTCCAACTGTTGGGGCGTTAGCAGGGTGGGATTGTCAACGCCAATAATGCCGGGAGTCGAGTGGGGCGATCGCCGCAGCATCCCCGTCATATAACGATGCAGGTCTTGTTCAAACTGGCGTTCCCGTGTTTCCTGTACCTGGCGGACAACGTGTTGCCCCATTTCGCTACTGTCCCAATTGAGTAAGCAATAGGGGTAAAGATACCCATAGCGGGGGATCAAATTTCGGATGGGTTGGTTCGCGGTGGCACCGATGACACTGGGAATTTGATCAACGGTTCGGGCCCGATCCTGTAACTCGGCGTACTGGTCGGTTTGGGTAAACTGACGGATCAGGGTACGCAGGCGTTGGGCCGGGGCAAACTGTCGCACAACAGCATAGGGAGGAGTGAATAAATTGACCAGATCAACCGTGGCCTGCTTGAAGTCGGGATGCAACCACCAGTAGTTGATGAGGATGTAGCAACAACGGTTCAGGATCAGGGCAAATTCCTGCTCCGCCCAGGGGGCATTGGCAATGGGCACCCGTACTGGGGGTAAAGAGCAACAAGCTGGACTGTGATCTAAAGATTGTCTAAAGAATCAAAGCTCGTCCGAAATTATACGCCGACCTCATTTAACGAATGGTTATACAGAGGACACTTACAAAATTGCCCACTGCATAACTACGGGGGGATGAAGCACCCACCCGGATAGATTAGTTGCGAAGGAACACTGACAAATTTTACTGGCCTCGTCGCAGGATGCAGGCTTGCTGCAAAGTTTTTAAAGAAAGTTTTGCTTGATGAAATATTCTACCAGGAGGGATTGCAGGGTGTAACGGGCATCATCAGCCGCAATGAGCGATCGCCGTAATAACGACTGCAAACCTTCCTGCAACTCGTTACGGGAGGGGGATTGAACCAATGTTTGTAACAGGTCTACTTCAATTGGCCCCTGATGAATCGCAAGCTGCCGCACGATGGTGCGCTCAAGGTCTGATAGGCGCTCAAATTGTTGGGCCAAAACGTCCTCAATTTCCCCAAAGACAGCGCTTTCCTGCCCTAACAGGGCTGTAAATCGGTTGATTTGACCACTGAAAACCTCCTGCACTCTGGTGGCAACGGCATTCAACGCCAACGGATTTCCTTCGTACCGTCGCATGAGCGTACCCCAGTCACCTTCAGCGCCAGAAAAGGAGCCTTTCGCAGCGAAAATTTCCCGCCCGCCCAGTTCGCCTAAACCGCCCACTTTCCAGACCCGGACGGGGCGCGGTTCTCCTTCCATTCGGGCTACTTCCCGTGGTTTTTCGCGACTGGTTAACAGAATGCAACTGTGGTGAACGGTCTGGCCGACCTGGAGGAGAAACTCGCCATAGTCCCTATAACCATCCAGATAGGAAGCATCGTGTACCTTGCCCCGTAAAACTGCTTCAAAGCCGTCCAGCACAATCAAACAGGGATGCTGTTTCAAGTAAGCCAATAAATGGGAGAGGCCATAGTTGGGTATAGGTGATTCCGTCACAAACTGACCCAGGTCGGTGAGTAACTCGTTCAATGAGGGTGGCGGAAAGCGTTGTAGCGATCGCCAGATGACACACTCAAACTGGTCTTTCACCTGTTGGGCCAGTTTTACTGACAGATCAGTTTTGCCTACCCCGCCCACTCCACACAGGGCAATGAGACGGCAACCATCAATGGTGATCCATTGCGTCAGTTCGGTTAGTTCTTGTTTGCGGCCATAAAACAACGAAACGTCCGGGGCTGTACCCCAGTCTTCATGGGTCTGGGGCGTATTCCAGTAGGGATTGTCGCCATCATCTGGTTGAATGGCAGCCGATGGCAAGGGTACCTGTGCTATTGGGGCAACCGTTACAGAGGGTGGCGGTGCTGTTGGCGGGGCGATCGCTCGTTTCTCCCAGGCCCACTCGATCGGCCCTTGCAGATTATTTTTCGTGATTTTCGCGCCTGTGACTTCGCGCAGCAGTTTCCATAGTTTAGGTGCCACATCCTGGGAGAGGTAATCGCTGCGGCAACGTAATCCATAACTGCGCGGGATTTCCTTATAGGTCTTACCTTGCCACGCTCCCCGGAATACCGCTCGTTGCACATCGTTTAGCTGCTTTCCCTGCTGTGAAAGCAACTCTTCGACAAATTTGAGCGCGTCGTCAACATGCATGACAGACCACTTAAGAGACTCAGGATAGATGCTTGCTCTTTAGTTTAAGGCCGAAAAAACCTGAAAAAACCTGAAAAAACCTGAACTACTCAGTTTTATTTTCTTTGTGGAAAAACTGAACTTTCCCCAGTGGCCTGTCTGTCATAGTAAAAGCAAGCGCATCAGCGCAAACACTTAAGAGGAAGCACGTAAAAGGATTACCCATGTCTGAATTCGAGATGGCTCCGTTCAAACAACCGTTAACCCTTGCTGTCATCCGTCCTCCGCCTGAGGGTTTGACAGTTGCCCGGTAGAGGGACGGTTACCTCGCTGGACAAAATCCGTGATGGGCATAACCTGGGGCAGCAAGCAGTACGGATGTAGTCGCCAAATCACTCCCAGGACACTTAATTAAACCTGACTACTTTTGAATGATTGAGATGGTTGATTAGAACCGGATTGGTTCAGGTCTGAATTAATGCGGTTGCATCGTCACCTTCAGGAGGTTTCGACCATGTTGAAGTTCGCCTCCAAAGCGATGAAGTACTATCTTCTTGGCGTATTTGGATTTACTGTTACTTGTTGGATCGCTTCAATTTTAGGAACGCTTCATTTAATCTCGCCGCTGTTTCCTGTCATTGGAGAATACCTATTTCGTTCAATGGCGTTTATTTTGTGTTTATTTGCTACCGCGATCGTGATTGAGTCGCTGCGTTAATTTTCCCTATTCCCTCCATTTGCCGAAGTTTCTTGAGGAAATAGCCCTAAAAATGTGTCAGTTAAACAGACAAATCATACCTTTACAGACTGCCTCTCATTGTAGTTAATGCAAAGGAGTTGGAATCACTGAAATAGTGTCGTCGTAGGGCCTGTGCTTTCGCTCTCTCTAGGGAATAACCCTGGCAAGAATTCATAAAGACTATGCTAGTTTCTGTAAAACTACGCTTTGCATCGTCTATGGTGAATGTTAGGGATAAGTTAGATATGCATCTACGGTGGCGGAGTTGTCTAAATTTAAGCCGATTGAACTATTGACTCGGCTTGCCAATGTTACTTAAGTGGCAGGGCCAAAGTCTGTAGCGGCAGAGCAGGAACCAGAAGTAGATTTAAATGATGGTCAGCGCATCGTTCTCGATGGACAGCAGGCCCCGTTGCATGTGGCAATTTCGCCTGAGGCGATCGCGTTTATTGCCAGTGAGGCAGTCGTTCTACCGAATCTCGATACCTATCTACAGTTGGGAGCGGTTCTGCACGAGCAAGGACGATTGACCGAAGCCGTTGCCATCTATCAACGGGCGGCTCAGTTGCATCCGGGAGATGCCAGCGTTTACAAGTGCCTGGGAACCGTTATGGCCCAACGGGGGCAGTTGGTTGAAGCTGCAAACGCCTATGCCAAGGCGATTCAAATCAATCCGCATGATGCCGAGATTCATAACTGCATCGGGGCTGTTTTAGATCAACAGGGCCACCTGAATGAGGCGATCGCCGCCTACACCTATGCAATTCGGCTCAACTCCCAGGATATGGCCGCTTATATCCACCTGGGGACGCTGTTGCATCGCCAGGGGCGATTTGAGGAAGCCATTCTCCTGTATAACCGGGTGCTGGAGATGAATCCCGATAGCCTGGATGCCTATGTCAACCTGGGGATGGCACTGGTTCAACAAGGTAAGTTTGTTGATGCGATCGCCCTTTACCGTAAAGCTATCCAGCTTAATCCCAATGAGGCCAATGCTTACTTTCGGATGGGTATTGCCTTACATAAGCAAGGCAAGCTACCAGAGGCGATCGCGGCTTACAACCGGGTGGTACAAATTCAACCTGACCATGCCGAGGCGTACTTAAACCTGGGGATTGCGCTGGAGAAGCAACATCAACGGGCAAGTGCGATCGTGGCGTTGCAAATGTCACGCAACATGTACCGACGACAGGGCAATTTACATAAAGCGGCCCAGATCGAAACTAGTTTGCAACGGCTTAACGCTTGATCGGGGTTAGTGAATGGGGTTGGTATGGTTGGGATGAATTAATTAATATCCCGTTCCCTGACCGCATAGCTCAACGCATGACCCCCATCGTTGTTTTCCAGGATAATTCTTTCGATAAAATGGTCAGGGCGCGCTGGTCTGCACCAGTAAAGAAGTTGCTCTCAATTAACTCGGTTAAAACTTGTTGGGTGAGTTGCTCAGCAAATATTCCCCCACATTTAAGCAAGTAACTGTAGTAGCAGAATTGGGGCCGTTTGTTGGGATTGAGATGGAAATGATAGATCTCGGTTTCTGTCATTGTGTAAACGGGTGTGTTGACCGGTACGATGATGCGAGGAATGCCATGAATCCCATAAGATTGGCCATTTTGTTTCTTGAGCGTTCCAATTAAAACGGTTCCTAATAAGGTGCGGGTTTCATTAATTAAATCAGGGGTAAACATGGGGTCTGGTTCGCTCGATAGGCGGGGCCCAGTGTTCAGAAAC
>CAZGDE010000382.1:0-7211 GCA_964524315.1 uncultured bacterium | reverse complement strand
CCGCAGGGGCGAACGATTATCTCAGTAAGCCGGTGAAGCTCAAACAACTGGCAGCTACCATTAGCCGTTTTCTAGAACCGCCGCAAACCGATTGAAGCTCTGATTCTGGTGTTGATCACCTGTTGTTGTTGCTTTGAGGGCGATCGCTGTCCGTGGAAAGTTAGCGATCGCTTTCTCATTGGATGGGTGTTCCAGTTCTCAAACCGATCAGGAACAGTTTATGGCTGCATTAGGGCTTGACGCTTTTCTAACCAGCGGTTGATAAAGGTGATTTGTTGCTGAATATTGTGAATGCAGTAAATTCCATTAGAATTCTTGACTAATGAAGAACTGCCCAGAGGTTGGTTAGTGTTGCATTTATCCGAAGCAATAAATTTGCTTTACTATGAAAGTATAGCATAGAAGCCTATTAAAACATAGGAATAGAGAAATGAACTCAGTTCCCAAGCTGGCTAGTCGCTTCCATAAGCAGTATCAATGGATGGAAGCTATTAGGAGACTTCCTTTGGAACCAAATGAGTACTGTGAAAAATGGGTTCCAGCTCTCTATGGAAAACAGCCAGGGGAGAGGGGATATAAAGCGGCTTGCATTCGAGAGTTAGCAAGAGTTTCGGGTGTATCGTCGGAGAGTATCGAGGGCAACTGGGGCATCGATTTCAACAAGGCCCCCAGTTACTTGCCAAGAATGCTAAGGATGGCTGACATTATTAATCAAGCGGTCAAAGTACTGCCATTGCCGCCAAACTGTATAGAAAAGTAAACCTATTCTTTAATGGGTATTTTCTTGGCCTCCTCCGGGAGGTTTTTTTATTGTCAGAGCAGATTCTGCGATCGCCCCGGCTTTGGCAGTAAGCAGCGAACGTGTTGCTTGCTGCCTCCTTCCTCTTTGCGATTCAGTGATTAGGTTTTGCTGCCCGCTGTCCCACCGGGGACGGACTGATTGTCATGTTTAAAATCTGTCTTCTCTGTCTGCTTGGTCTAGCAGATCCCATATTGCTGCCCACAGCAAACCCGCTGGTGCCGCCTGCCTGTATCGCCCCAGCGAAACAGGTTGCGGAAGATGCCGTCATCGTGGCCTTTGCCCCACCCTAGAAAGTGCTTCAGGTGTTAGACCCGGAGAATCAGCCCTGGGTTAGGCCCCTATCAGTTACAACCTGTGATTCAGGCTGGTCAATCATCACCACCTGGACTTTGCGGGTAGAGAGGATTCGGGAGGCACTGAAGGTTGACGGCAAAATCTCCTCGACCTGTGTGCGGCGGTGCCAATGAAATGGGGCCCCGCGATCGCAGTGGGTGTCACGGCCGTTCTCACCCCGTGGGTAACACCTGGGAAGGCACAATCGCAGCGATGGATTATGGCTGATTACCGTCGATCCGGCGCACCGGGTGAAAT
The DNA here is from genome assembly GCA_964524315.1 of uncultured bacterium. Classification (GTDB taxonomy): domain Bacteria; phylum Cyanobacteriota; class Cyanobacteriia; order Leptolyngbyales; family Leptolyngbyaceae; genus CAZGDE01. The sequence continues at coordinate 5,818 of CAZGDE010000382.1, read as the reverse complement.
CAGCACCTGGCAGTACCAACAACTGCAAAGCATGATGGGACGCCGGGACGGTGATGTCTTGAACTTCCTGGGTATGCCGTATTGCGATTATCCCCACAAAGCATTTGTGTATTTGCTGCGAGATGGGCGCGCCGTTATGGCCCAGTTTCGCGATGGGTACCTCACAACGACCCTGGAGGAAGAACTCAACGGGATTGACCTGGCCAATCAGGCCCCCTTGGCGGCATTAGGGACACCGGCAGCCTATCCCGAACATCTGGCGCGGGCCAAACAACGGGGCCTCACCGGCCAGACTGCCATCCTTACAGGGCACGTCTGGAGCTTCTGGGATCCCACGATGCGCCAGTGGGATGACCCCGGTTTAGGGAACAGCGAGAGCAATATTCGCTATGACCAGCATCGGCGCATGCAAGCGATCGCCCGCGCTCTCGCGGTTTATCAGCAACAACAGGGCCAAGCCGAACAGGTGGCCAATCAAATCATTGATCAGGAGCACGTTGCTTTATGAAACATCATTGGACGGGATTGTTAGTGCTAAATCTCTGGGCGGCCAGCCAGAATTCGGCCATTGCCCAACTGTTCGCCCAACCCGCGAATGCGACGGGCAACCTGCAATGGGTGGGCATGGACAGCGGTACGATTACCCGCTACCAGCTGATGCGCCTCAACCACATTGGCCCCGGTCAAAGTGCCACAGCCATGAGACAGTGGGCTAATTTGCGCCGCCCAACCAGGTTGCCATGACAACCCGTTATCCCTTGGCGGTTGGCCCGAATGCAGAGTATTTCCGGTTAGAAGACCAGCCCGAAACCTTCGTCCGGCTGCGGTTCAGCGGTGAACGCTATACCAGCTACAACTTTGTGCCCTGTCCTGGATGGGAGAAACGCTAATGCCACGATTGACCATTGCCTTATGTCTACCTCTGGCCCTCATCACCGATGGCTTGACCGGGTGTGCACAACTGGTCATGGTCATGACAACCGGAGACGTTAATCCGTCTCATGCCATCAAAATCCCTATACGTCCTGGCAAAGGGGAGATCTGGTTCTCAATCAACCTTCAGCTCATCGACGACATCCCCGCTCTGTATGCGTTGCTGCATCAATTAGACTTCCAGGCACCACAATTTGGTTGGTTGCAGTACCCAAATGGGGACACTGAAATCCACCTGGTGCTCCATCATGAAACACGGTTGCGTTTAGAAGCACCTCCCAATGAGTTGTTCTGGGAGGCACAACAACAGTTAGCAAATGCCATTGATACTGCTGCTATCCGGTTCGCTGTGTGCTTCACGGGAAAAGTTGCTTAGCTTGAGCTGGCGAGAAGGTCGGTCGGAAAAATGATAATTGAGGCAGGAGAGTTCGGTCTCCTGCCTTTTTAGATTACCTAGCAAAGGGGATAAATTTGGGGGTAAAATCATGCGATTCATAACCTGCAAACCCGTGACTGGCAGCTAGATCGGGTTGCATTATACGAGCATCATTTTTTCCCCAATTCTGGAGATACAGCAACTGTTTCGAGTTGCTTCAGGGATTTCTGCAAATGTCTTGTTAGCAATCCTGTAAGTGTTATCTACCGCCGTTCCTTACCCAGTTTTGATGAGCTTGAACCAAATCAGCATAAATTAGCCTGTCTGCTCGAATACGTTGTCGCCAATAGTTCATCTCATTAAAATTTGGATTTCTTGAGAGAATAGTTTGATATGATCTCATGATCGTGCCATCCAAATCTCCGCCTTCTCTTAAATAGTTCCGATGATTAATCAGCAACACATTAGTATCAACTCTTTCCTGCTTACTCCGGGAAATCCAATAGTTAATCTCATTCTGTCTTGGATTACGCCCGAATGCTACTTGATATGACGATACTATTGTCTCTCTAGAAAGTCCTAAATTAACTTGGGTTGGAATTTGACTTGGTGCCGTACCACCGCTTCTCGGATTGAGAATTCTGCCAGGACAAGTTGGATCTAGTTTGCCAAGCCCAGTATTACATGCATAGGCTTCGGAAGAAATTAGTACAAGAGATGTGAGACTGCCACAGATAATTCCTACTCCTGTAACTACAGAAAACAACAAAGGCTTACGTTTTAGCATTAACTTCATGTACTTCTCCATAAATAGCGGTATTACGGCTTCAACTACAACAGGATTGGCTTTTCTGAGCCTACTTTGTTGGTCAGATAAGGTCTGATACACCCCAGCTTTGATTTTTGCAATTACACCTTGAGAGGCATAACTGATAAGTGATTGCTCCCAACTGCACCCATTCACCTGCTTCGCAACAAGAGCTTTGAGGTTGATTTATTGTGTTTGTAGCAAATATGTAGATTTTGTTGAGTTGGTCCGGAAAAATTACTGTAAATCCACAGTCCTAGCTAAAACTTGACACCTGGCGATCGCTCCCAGCACCAATCTCCCAGTTACGCACAGAAACTTGCCTCTTGGTCTAACAACTGATTGCAATCAGCCTAACCCCAACGTACTAGATGTGGCAGTCGGATAAGGTCAGGAAAAAGTCGGGGAAAAGTCAGATGTGTTCTACAAATCGGCTGAACCCTGACGATCGCAGGTTAATCCCCCCTTTCCCCAAACAGGTCATAACCCCTTCTGCGACACTCTGCAATTAGCAGTTCCCACTCCTGAGATGTAATTGCATCCTGGTCAGCCACAATTGCCTGAGCATCAGCGCGAGCACGCTCTAACCATGCCAAATCACGGGTCAGGTTGGCAATGATGAACCGTTGCGTCTCATGTTGTTCGGTGCCCAGTAATTCCCCACTGCCCCTGGATGACCGGTCAGATTCAGCTAATATCAGACCATCCGTATATTGTTCCATCAGGACTAACCGCTCCTGGGCCTCAGCCGCAGTGCTGCTATTAATCAGCAAACAGAAGCTCTCATAGTGCCCTCTGCCCACTCTGCCCTGGAGTTGGTGCAACTGGGCTAGCCCAAAGCGTTCGGCATGTTCAATCACCATCACCGTGGCAGTGGGGACATCCACGCCGACCTCTACCACTGTGGTCGATACCAGCACTTGAATGGTGCCCAGGGCAAAGTCATGCAGAATCGCGGTTTTCTCCTTGGCCTTCAACTTCCCATGCAGCAGGTCAAACCTCGACCAAACTCGATTGTGATCGCGTCAGAGTGATCAGATAAGGAACATCTGGAATCCGGGGATGATTAAACGGGCGGGTGCCCCGTCGCAGTAAATCCAGTTCCAGCAGATGGACACCTGCATTGTGGAGCCGCAGTCGCTTCCGCCGATATGCAGTTAGTCCGGGTTCTCGCTTGTTCACGGGAGACAAAATTTCGATCAACGTTACCAGGGTATTCCCCGCCGTATCCCGAATGTCGATGCTTGGAATTCGGACTTCGACGGGTTGCATGAAGGGTAATGTCAAGGGGCAGGGGTGGTGGCGACGGCTGATTCAGAGGAGGAAGCAGGCGCTTCAACAGGTTGCCTTTGAAGAACTTCTACATCCGGGTACAAAATTCCAATTTCCCCTTCGGGTGCCGTATTCTCAACCGATAAACCTCCAACCGAGCCGTATAGCGAGGGCGCAGGAGGGGGACGAGAAGTTGGCGAATCTTACTCGCAAGGGCATTGTGGACATCTGCCCACAGGTAACCCTCTAGATACGGATCCATACCAGGAAACGGGGATGGCATCGTTTGCTCTAACCCACTCAATCAGGAATTCCTTGTATCATAAAGCGATTTTGTGGGCATAACTGCCACCCTTGAGTTAATATTCTTACCATACTCAGATAGAGATAAGTATAGTTTATCTCTATCTGAAATCCATCCCCTTTTTTCTCGACGATGAATTCTTCACCTGCTGATCCCGTTTTGCCGATTGTCATCGTGCCGATCAAGGGCGGCAAGCCGGAGGAACCCCGACAACCAGAACCACCGGATCTCCGGCACTGGCAGATTGATGAGTTTCTACGACAAACAGGAAAATCGGATAATACCCAGCGGGTTTACCGGGGGCAGTTGATTCGATTTGCGGCCTGGTGCGATCAGTCCTGGCTCGATGTCACCTCCAGTGATATTGGGAAGTATCAACGAGAGTTGAAGTTGAAGGGGTTAAAGGCGACCTCAGTCAACCATGCACTCAATACGTTAAAGGCGTTTTATGAGTGGTTGCGGCGGAGCAATGGCTATCCCATGAATAAGCCGTTGCCAACGGATGCGATCAACCTGGAACGGCAACCAGAACCGGAAGCCGACCACATTGACGGAGACGAGCTGGCTCGGATTTGGCAGGTACTGGAATTTGAGGAGAAAACAGTGGTTCGTGATCGGGCAATCGTGGCAGTCCTCAGTCATGGGTTACGGGCGTCAGAGGCATCAAACCTGAATGTCGCCCACTGGAACGGCAAGATTCTGCAGGTGCATCGCTCCAAAGGGCAGAACGTGCGTGAGGTGCCATTAAATCGGGAAGCGAGACAGTACCTGGAAGCCTATCTGGAGTGGCGACGGCAACAGGGCGGGATGTTTGAGCCGGTGCCGGAAAGTCCCATGTTTCTAGCGCAAGACCCGAAGAGTGCCGGGAAACGGTTGGGCTACAAAGGCTTGCACCGGATGGTGAAGAAACTAGGGAAGCTTGCTGGGATGGACGACATTAACCCGCATCGGTTTCGGCATACCTTTGGCACGGAGGTAACCCGGCGAGGGGTAGATCCCTTGTTTGGTAAGGAGTTAATGGGGATCAAGAGCGACAAGGTGTTTCAACGTTACACCAAAGGGATGTTGAAGCAGGCAGCAGCAGAGGCGTACCTGAAGGCGATCGGTGAAGATGGTAAGGACTTGTAGATCAAGATTCTGATGCAATATGAGATTCATACGTTAAATCACTTGCAGAGTGAAGATTCATAGCTGAAGTGGTTCATTCAATGTTTGACTACATGCAGCTTTTGCCATCAGAAGTGCTTTCCGCACATCAGGATCATTTTCATCTTCAGGCAACCCATCCAGAGTCTCCTCACCCGCATGAGCAGCCCAAACACCCAGGTTTTTTGCTGCTGCTCCCATTCCAGATGCAGTATTTCGCCCTCCAAATCCGGCAGTTGATTGGGGGAAGAGAGCCGTACTGCTTCAGGTTCCTTTGCCCATCTTGCAGCGGAGAACAAAATAGCTCGTGGGTTGTAGTTGCTGCCTGAATCGCCATCTCAGCATCAAACAACTGTCGCGCCAAAATTTCAGACCACAGAGCGCGTCCGCCCGCTGCTTCGGTTGGGATGACATAACTCTCAGGTCGTCCGTCCGTGAACAGATAGATTTCATCAGACTCCATCCAATCCCCTGTTTTGAAACAGACCTGAATGATGCGCTCCCATGCAATCGTCTCTTCCCAGGCAACTCCATTAGGCGGACTCACCTGCAATGCGATCGCCCTGTCATCAAAGCCAACAGAATACCATTCACGTAAAGGGGCACTTGCAGATTCGTTTTCCATGACAACTCAAGTCTGGTTAAAAAGTAACGTTGGATTCAGCGCCTGATCAGAAATAGCAGCCAATGCCAGAGCCACCCGAATATCTCTGGGAGTGTGATTTCCTTGGATGTTGCCTCTGTGCTTCGCCCTGCCCCTACGACATGCTGAAGCTGCAGTTCTGTGGCAATCCCGGCTGGCACATTTGCCGCCATTGGTAGTGGGGAACCCTTACCCAGCAGCAGGTGATCAATCAGAAACATCAACAATTTCTCATCGTAGCGATCGTCAACCCAGGTGTATTGGCTTGGGTCGCGATTGACCGAGGCACGACTGATGGCATAGGTTGAGTTCTCTCTGGTGAGGCTCAATTGATAG
>CAZGDE010000381.1:1872-7241 GCA_964524315.1 uncultured bacterium | reverse complement strand
CCCAGGATGGCACGGTTGTTTGGCTGCACGATCATGCCACCTTAGTCGTGCTAGCCGACCAAACGCGTGTGTTACAAGGTATTGCGGTTGATATCACTCCCCAGAAGCAGGCAGAAGCCGCTTTGCAAGGTGTCAAAAATGATTTAGAGCAACGGGTACTGGAACGTACCCAGGCATTACAGGAAGCCAATCAGCATTTACAGCAACTAGCGGCGATCGTGGAGTTTTCCGATGATGCGATCTTTAGCCTGACCTGTAATGGCACTATTCTCACCTGGAATGTTGGTGCTGAAAGGCTTTTGGGTTATCTGGCAACGGACATTGTGGGGCAATCGATCCAGGTGCTGTTGCCGCCAGGGGTTGCCGATGAAATTATGCCCATCCTGGAGCGCATTTACGAGGGGGAACGTTGCATCTACTATGAAACGGTGCAGCAGCACCAGGATGGACAACGCCTGAATATGTCTGTCATGGTTTCTCCCATCCAGAATGCTGACGGGCAAATCGTTGCTGTTTCTGTGATTGAGCGTAATATCACCCGCCAGAAGAAAGCGGAAGAACAGTTGCGGGAAAGCGAGCAACGGTTTCGGGCTGTGTTTAACCAGGCGTTTCAGTTCATCTGGTTACTATCACCAACTGGAGAATTGCTGGAGGTCAATCAGGCCGCGCTGGAGTTTGGCGGGTATTTGCGATCGCACGTACTGGGGAAGATTTTTTGGGAAACGCCCTGGTGGCGTGTGTTGACCACGTCTCAATCACGGTTGCATGTGAATGTGTCCAGGGCCGTCAGGGGCCAGAGTGTCCGCTGTGAAATGAGTACGATGAGTGCGACAGGCACAGTGGTTTTGTTAGATTTTTCGCTTCGCCCGATTGTGGATGCGACGGGACAGGTGACTTTGTTGATTGCGGAAGGGCGAGATATCACGGAACGCAAGCGATTAGAGCAAGAACTCATCATGCGGGAAGGGCGGCTGAATGCGTTCTTCAATGCCAGTCCCCTAGGGATGGCAATTATGGATGAACAGCTACGGTTTACCAAAGTGAATGAACCACTGGCACAGATGAACAAAATGCCGGTAGAGCATCACATTGGGCGATCGCTCCAAGCCGTTGTACCTGGTCTGGCACCAACCCTGGAACCGCTTTATCAGTTGGTATTGAATACGGGTAATCCCTTATTTAATGTTGAAATTTGTGACCAAAGCTTACTGCCAACCGATTCAAATAAATGGTATTCGCTGTCCTGCTGTCCCATCTTTAGCGGCAAGAGCCAGCCGATTGGGGTTGGCATTATCGTGATTGACATTAGCGATCACAAACAGGCTGAGATCGAACGCAAACACGCCGAAGTCCAGTTACGGCAAAGTGAGGCAAACTTACGCGAAGCGCAGCGAATTGCCCATATTGGTAGTTTGGAATTCGATGTGATTAGTCAGAAAGCGATCTGTTCTGAGGAAACGTTTTGTATCCTCGGTTGCCAGCACGATTTCCGCCCGTCTACCTATGACGAGGTTGTGGCGTATATCCATCCGGATGATTTGCCCCTCTGGCAACACTACGTTGAGCAGGCCATTACCCACGGCACTTCTTACGAATTAGACTGTCGCATTCTGCGACGGGGAGGGGAAATTCGCCATGTGGAAGTGCGGGGTGAAGTGGTTCTAAATTCGCAACAATGGATTGTGCGCCTCTTTTGCACACTTTTAGACATTACCGATCGCAAACAAATTGAACTGGAACTTCATCAGGCCAAAGAAGCTGCTGAAGCGGCCAACCTTGCTAAAAGTATTTTTCTGGCCAATATGAGTCATGAGTTACGGACGCCGTTAAATGTGATTCTTGGCTTTGCGCAGCTGATGAGCCATGATGCCTTAATCACCGAGGCCCAGCAGGAAAATTTGTCCACTATCCGTCGCAGCGGTGATCACCTCTTGAGTCTGATTAACGATGTGCTGGATCTGTCGAAGTTGGAAGCGGGCCGGACGATCGTAACGAAGACTGATTTCGATTTGCATGAACTCCTCAGTACGCTCCAAAGTATGTTCCAGTATCGGGCGGCGGAGAAAGGATTACAGTTTCGGTTGACAATCGCTCCGGCCGTGCCCCGCTACATTACCGCCGATCAAAATAAACTCCGTCAGGTGTTGATCAATCTGACCGCTAATGCCATCAAATTTACTGAGAAAGGTCATGTTGCTTTGCATGTCTCCTTGGTTCAGCACGCCGGAGACAGTGGGGATGATGGCTCATTCATTGAGCAGGATGCCTCAAGCCTGACAGGCGATCGCCTTACCCCTGAAATCTCTCCGCATCTTGAACCGGGCTCTTATGCGGCTGACGAATTGCTGCTGCGGTTTGCTATCGCGGATACGGGGATTGGCATTCCGGCGGAAGACATTCACGCTATTTTTAATGCTTTCGTCCAAAGTCAAACCAGTAAAACCACCGCTGAAGGCACCGGTCTGGGGCTAACCATTAGCCGTCGCTTTGTGGAACTAATGGGCGGACACATTGCTGTGCGTAGTACTCTCAACCAGGGGAGTTGCTTCTGGTTTAGTATTCCGGTTCAGGTTGCCCATGTCGCCAATCTGCAACGGGTATCGGCTCCGGTGATGGGTTTAGCGCCAGCCCAACCCAATTACCGGATATTAGTCGCAGATGACCAGCCCGAAAATCGCCAGTTGATGGTTAAACTGATGGGTTTGTTGGGGCTGTCTGTCCAAGAAGCCTGTAATGGTCAGGAAACGGTGTCGCAATGGCAACAGTGGCAACCCCATCTGATCTGGATGGATTTACAAATGCCAGAGCTGAATGGTTATGAAGCAACCAAAACGATTCGGGAGCAGGAGAAATCCAGGCAACAGGAGGCTGGGGTTGCTGCCGACCGTGATCTTGGGGAGAACCTCGCTGCCCCTGCCGTCATTATTGCTCTCACCGCCTATGCCTCTAACGATAGCCGCGATCGCGCCCTGGCTGTCGGTTGTGATGATGTGGTCACAAAACCATTCCGGGAAGAAACAATTCTGGACAAACTAGCACAGCACCTCGGTTTAACTTATGTCCATGCTGAACCTGACTTACCATTTTCAACGGGACGACCCAATGCCGGTGCCACGTTAAGTTATGAATGCTTTACCGCGATGCCGCCGGATTGGCTAATTGCTCTACAGGATGGGGCAATTCGGTGTAACTATCAGGCGATCACTGACCTGCTGACACAAATTCCGCCAGAACAATCGACGTTACTTGCTGGGTTGCAAGAACTCAATCATAACTACCAATTTGAAACCATTCTGGAATTGATTCAACCTTATTTTGACTCGGTTTGAGCCACAAAAGAGACTTATATGAACGAACGAATTGCTAATATTTTACTTATCGATGATCAACTAGATAATCTGCGGACTTTATCAAGCATCTTACAGGAGAGAGGGTTTAATGTCCGGCAGGCATTGAGTGGTGAATTGGCACTTAAAACCGTACAGGCTGACCTACCTGACCTGATTTTGCTAGATATTCGCATGCCCAAGATGGATGGCTATGAGGTGTGTGCTGCTTTAAAGTCAGCCGAGTTAACCCATGATATTCCAGTTATTTTTCTCAGTGCCCTGGATGACACAACCGATAAATTGAAAGCCTTTGAGTTAGGCGGGGCAGATTACATTACCAAACCATTCCAGGCGGAAGAAGTAATTGCCCGAATTCAACGCGAACTCACGATTCAACGGCAGAAGGAGCAACTAACCCAGCAAAATGAACAACTGCAGGTAGCCGAAGTCCGCTTGCAGCAGTTCAACAGCATTCTGGAACAACAAATTCAGGAACGTACCATTCAACTTAACCGGGCTTTGGAGTATGATGCCCGCCTGAAACGGATTACGGATAAAGTGCGAGACACATTGGATGAAGTTCAGGTATTACAAACGGCAGTTAAGGAGCTGGCTTCCATTTTAGATGTTGAGCGATGCTGTGCCGCCATTTATCCTACCAATCCGGCCAATCCCATCACGACCTATGAATATCGGTCTCACCAGGCAGGCGTTAGCGATCTGGTGTTAACGGAACAGAGTCATGCGGTAGAGGATAGATTTTCCAGTGACTACCTCCAGCCGTGCTTACATGAACCTGACCAGATTCAACAGGTACAAATTAGATACTCTGTGCTAACCTGCTCCATCGTGGATGATCAGCGGGTGCTGGGGGAGTTGTCTCTCTCCCGTTCCCCAGAATGGCGATTTGATGATCTGGAAGTGCGGTTGGTGCGGCAGGTTGCCAATCAATGCGCGATCGCCATTCGGCAAGCACGGCTGTATGCGGCTGCCCAACTCCAGGTAGAAGAGTTAGAGAAACTTAATCGCTTAAAGGACGATTTTCTCAGTACGGTTTCCCATGAGCTACGCACACCCGTTGCCAATATCAAAGTCATTGCCGATCTGCTCAATGCCCTTGCTAGACAGGAACCCGCCGGACTGGCGAAATTAACCACGAAGATGGCAACTGGAGAGAACAAATTAAGTGTGTATGCCAAAATCTTGCAGGAAGAATGCGATCGCGAACTGCGTCTCCTGCAAGATTTTTTAGATTTGCAAATTCTGGAAGCGGGTAGTTACCCAATGGAACCGGCGACGGTCAATCTGCAGGAGCAAATTCCCCGACTGTTGGAAGCATTTGCTGTGCGTGCTAATAAACAAGGGTTGGCATTTAACCTGGAACTGGCAACGGACTTACCACCACTGACAACTGATTGGACCAGTCTCAGTCGCATTCTGGTTGAACTGGCGAACAATGCCTGTAAATACACGCCACCCCAGGGAACGATTACGGTTGCGGCAACGGTCGAAGATAACATTTTGCTGATTACGGTCAGCAATTCCGGTGTCACTATTGTCGATGAACAGCGAGAACGGATTTTTGATAAGTTCTACCGCATCCCAGATAACGACCCCTGGAAACATGGTGGAACAGGATTGGGTCTGGCCCTGGTGAAGCGACTGGTTGAACATATCAATGGTGAAATTGACGTGCAAAGTCAGGATGACGTGACGCAATTTATCATTCGTCTATCTCTCTAAAGACCACCTAAGTTGGATGGACAGAGTGAACCGAAATATTATGGGGTGTCATTGGTCATTAGTCATTTGTATGGAGCGCTATTAGTCATTTGTAAACGACCAATGACCTATGATTCTTACTGTCCCAATTGAAAAACGACGCCCAAATATTCGCGGTAGGTACAGATTTTGCCGTTTTTGACCTCAAAGGCGATCGCCGCCTGATTTTCGTAAGGATGCCCCAGCATGGAACCCTGGGATTTCACCTCAAAAACAACGGTGGTTGCATTGCTGGTAATTTGCTGCACAGTCAAGGTT
>CAZGDE010000381.1:0-1862 GCA_964524315.1 uncultured bacterium | reverse complement strand
GCCACCATCGCAAAAAATTCCTTTGCCCGTTCCCGTCCCTGATTCCAACCCTTAAACGGCCCTGCGGGAAACCAGAACGCGAAATCATCACTCAATTGCGCTAAAAAGGGCGACCAATCCCCCCCCGCCAGTCCTCCCTGAAAGGCTTGAAACGCTGTCTCGGCGATTTGTAATGTTTCAGAGTTTGCTTCTGTCATGGGACTTTGTGAGCAAGTGAATGCAGTATCCTACCCTACCGAAAACCTACCGAATCTAACGTTTTACCAACGGCAGCTAACCTTGAATAATTACTGACAACCTCTGTACCGGCTGCACCAACGCAGTGTTAGTTAGCAAGCAGAGACTCTACTCTAAAGTTTAGAATAAGCAGGAGTATTTGTTGGGAAGCCTAACATGGATGCCCTGATTCAGGAACTTGATGTCAAACTCCGTCAATGGCAGCCTGCAATTGTTGAACAGGTAAGGCAATGCCTTGTAGAAATTATTGAACTTGCAGATCAAGATGCTCTAGACATTCTTCGTTCTAGGGCTATTGAGCAAGAAGTACTGGATTTAATCGATGAACCCGAAGCCTGGTGAAGGATGGTTGGTTGATTTAGGGCTTGCCGCCAAAACACGTCCTATCGTTATCGTGTCTCGTTATGATGCAGATCCACCAAGGGCTTTAGTTCTCTACATTCCTATAACGACACAAAACCGAGGGAGCGAATATGAAGTTGAATTACCTGCTTTGCCCTTCCTCCGGCAAGGCTCTATTGCCAATGTGCAGGGCTTAGGTTCAGTTCCATCTGTCAGATTAGAGCGCAAACTGGGTGAACTCCCTGAGGAAACCATGCTCATGATCAAACAAGCTTTGACATTTGCTCTAGATCTAAAACCTGTAGTGCAACGGAACAAAACTTCAGATGCAGAGGGTTAGCTTACTCTAGACTAGGTCACTAATAATTTTGCTATACCTCCACAGCCAATAACGAATCAAGCTAACGGCTAAGTTGAGCTATGGTAAATAAGCTTTAAAACTCAATCGATCATACTGATAATTTCTGGTACAGGGCGATCGTTAGCTTGTCCCGCAACCAACTGATTTATTAGTAACTATATCCTTTTCATATCATCAATGAATCTTTTCAAGTTCAAATTCTAGCCAAAGCAGGTCTTTTTGATAACCTTTAATGGCTTGAGCTACCAAATAGCTTCTATTACTTCCTTCCCAAATTTCTAGTCCTTTTTCTGAGAAAGGTAAAACGATATTGTGGGCCATAGCCACTAGGCACTGAAATCGTTGACTCAAATCACTACATTCAGTGGGGGCTGAGCCAATATGAGTTGATTGAAAATATAACTTTTCTACCTCTGGCTCTAGTTGTGTCATGCAATCTAGATAATCAGCCTCAATCAACTGCCCTTTGCTGAATAACTCTGTGAATTGAATCGCCTTATCAACAATGGGTTTCATAATACTTAGAATGCAGTTCATCGCATCAAGATAAGCTTCCTTTGTTGATTTATAAGAATCTAAAATATTTGCTAGTTCTCTATAGCTTTTATTCCAGTCGATAACAGTTTCATCATCAATATTTTCACCCTCTAACTTTACAGGTGAAAACTCCGATGATAATTTCTTACTAATCCATTGGATTCTACAAATCCAGTTTGCAGAACTCACATCATCTAAAGAGAGATATAGAAATAGAGAAATTACTTGAGCTTCTTTTCCCTCCCAGCGTAGTTTTACTTGCTTATTTCTATAATATTCTCGCGCTCTTAACTCGGCAGTAATTTTTTTCGAGATCTCTACAATGTCAGGTTTTGCATATTCCCTGGTTAGAAGAATGTTCGCAGAGTATCTCTTCGCATTACCA
>CAZGDE010000380.1:0-7244 GCA_964524315.1 uncultured bacterium | reverse complement strand
GTAGTGAGCAATGCTTTAGCGTCGCCGTGGCCAGGGGCCCCAAATGGCAAGCGTAAAACCAGGGGATTGAATGTTGACAAACAGAGTGCGTCCATCTGGCGAGAAGCAAGCTCCAGCGTATTCACTGTCGTTGAGGTAGTTCTTGGCAAACTGATACACCTGACCTTCGGGGTTTACCCCAACGATATAGTTATCGCCAGGCCCATCCTCACACAGAAACAGATCACCAAAGGGGGCCACAGTGATGTTGTCAGGGGCTTCCAGTGGCGTAGCGGCAATTGCTTCTACCACCAATGTCACTGTATTTTGGGCGGGGTCATAGACAAACACCTGCCCTTTACTCGCATCGCCCCCATCAGTAGACACAAAGTAGATTTTGCCTGCTGCCGTCCAGGCCCCTTCACCACGAGAAAAGATAGCAGCACCCTTACTTTGGGCTTCAACCCGCACGGTATCTGTGTTTGGATCAAAATTATCAATCCTGACCCACCCAACTGAGAGTGGCCGATTTTTCAGGCCAAGAAACCCACGCCGGGTATCCACGCTTCCCGTTGTACTCCGGTTAGGTGCGGCTGGATCGGTGATTACCATTGCTTCCAGAACTCCACCACTACTCAACTTGCCATATTGGTTGGGACGGAACCGGTAGAAGCAGCTATTACGGGTATCTTCGGTTTGGTAGACGTAGCCTGTGGCTGGATCAACGGCGATCGCCTCATGGTTAAAGCGCCCCATCGCCACTAGAGGTTCTGCCTTCGCGACAGAGATGTCGGCCGTTGCTGGCACCTCAAAGTTATAACCATGCTTCTTCGTCACGCTTGCCGTTCCACCAGGTAGGGGAACCGGTACCGAAACGTTTTCTTCACAGGTAATCCAGGTGCCCCAGGGGGTAGGCCCGCCCGCACAATTCCGTACCGTGCCACCCAAAGAGGCAAAATGCTTGCTTAAGCGACGATTCGGATCGACGACCAGATTCGTCGTACCACCACCCAACTGGTCGTAAAGTTTGTCTCCGGGAACAATGACCGGATTCGCCCCACGGGAACCAACCTCATGGTTACGTACCAGAATGGTTGTATTGCGGAGGCCGGGGAAAGCCGCCATGCCATCATGCAAACCTGGTACGGTATTACCGTCGTCCATCAGTTGCCCTGTGAAAGAAAAAGCCGTGTAGTTGAAGCCAGCAGGCAGTTCTAACAATGGAATATTGCTGATGTCCCCCAGTCCTGGAACACTCGTCAGCTCCGCCGCATTGGTCGGTAGCTTGGGAGACAAAGGCCCATAACTGCCATCAAATACCGGTTTTCCGTAGGCAACTCGGCTATAAAAGGCTTCCAGCGGGGAAACTACGGTGACAGAGGCGGCACTGGCACCTGCCAGGGTAAAAAACTTACGTCGCGATAATTTCATTGCTAATTAAGAACGAATTTACAGTAAATGCTGTAGTCAAGCGATTCGGGACAATTCCGTAGAAGACTATATCGGGCCTGATCTAAGGACTGAGTAAGATCGGGTTAACCGTTAGAGCCGCCAAATTTAAGCTTTATGGTGTAAAAATCAACGTTTTACTCTTTCTTTTGCTGTTTTGTCGGTGCGATCGCCCCAGCAATTTTTTTCACTGATTTGCTTACTTTCTTCCGGATGACTTCTACAGGAACGGAAGAATGGAATGGTAGATGCACCCTGATTTTGCCTCCCAGTTTACTGCTGGGAGGCTTTTTATTTAGGGGGATGTCACCGATGCGCTTGATTCTGATGTAGTGTTCAGATTATTGAGTATTCAGATAATGCTGTCCTGACGCAGGCTATGAATTCCGGGTGGACGTACCGCGATCACATCGACCAGAGAAACCAGGGCTGTACCGTTCTCGACTACTACACCCATCGCTATCGGCACTCCAGCCGCGCCGAGTGGCAAGAACGAATCGCCACTGGGCAAATTTGCCTCAATGATGTGCCCACGACGGCTGATACACGGTTGCAACCAGGTCAATGGTTAGCCTACCACCGTCCACCCTGGCAAGAACCAGACGTGCCCCTGGAGATTGAGCTGATTTATGTGGATTGCGATGTGATGGTGGTTGCCAAGCCTGCCGGACTCCCCGTTCTCCCCGGTGGAGGCTTTCTGCAACATACGTTGCTCTGGCAATTGCGCCAACAATATCCCAACGATACCCCCGTACCGATCCACCGTTTAGGCCGGGGAACCTCTGGGTTACTGTTACTGGCGCGATCGCCCCAGGCACGGGCCAGTTTGAGTCAGCAAATGCGCGATCGGCAAATCCAAAAGCTTTACCGCACACTGGCACAGGGTAATGTTATTCCCGATCAGTTCACTATTACCCACCCCATTGGGAAACAACCCTATCCAGTGTTGGGGAATCTCTATGTTGCCTGTCCTGATGGCTTACCAGCTTACAGTGAGTGTCAGGTGTTGCGGCGCGATCGCACCACGACCTTGCTCAACGTCACCATCCTCACCGGGAGACCCCATCAGATCCGAATTCACCTGGCGTCAGTCGGCCACCCTCTCATTGGCGACCCATTGTACACAGTAGGGGGCGTACCCCCGTCCGGCCTCTTCAACGAATCAGAAAAGTTACCTGTGCCAGGTGATTGTGGTTACCATCTCCATGCGATGCAATTAGGGTTTACCCATCCCAATGGTCAACCGTTGACATTCATTTGTCCCCCACCCAGCGAGTTAGAGGATTGAGATCCAATAGCTTCCAAGCATACTTTAAGAATGCTTGAGAAAAGCTTTGCCAATGGGAAACTCTCACGTCTTGAAAAAGATTTTCCACGAAGCCAATTTAGGATCGCTATAGTCTAAAAAAAGATTGGGTGTAACTTTTGACCGGCGTCATGTTTCGGGGAAAGTTGCATCTGAATCCATTGAGGGGCAGATTTTGTTGATTGCCCGGTGAACCATCTGTCTACCAACGCGCCATCTGTCCTTTGCTCTCTCACATATTGACCGCATGGAACTAGACCGCATGGAACTAGAAATTCTAGAAATTGATGGCAAACAATTCGTTCCGGCTGACCAGCTACCCGCACCGGAATGGTCGTCAATCTTAAGCGAACGCCCCCAACCGACTCTCACTCTGAAGGATGACGACCTGTTTCTCCTGACGGACACGCTCGGTAATATTGGCGGCGCGGCGGGTGACGATCGCAGTAGCAGTATGGGGTTGTTCTGTAAGGACACCCGTTTCCTCAGTCGCCTAGAGTTACAGATTGAGGGGCGATCGCCCATTCTCCTGAGCAGTACCGCTGACAAGGGGTTTGTGCTATCCGTGTTATGTGCCAATCCCAGAATTGAAGACCGTATTCCCGCCGAATCAATTGGGATTAAGCGGGAGTTAGTCTTGAATGGTGGGCTGTTTGAAGAAATCGAAATTTCTAACTACGGCACCAATGCGGTGACCTTTGAACTCAGTCTTAGCTTCGATGCCGATTTCATGGATTTGTTCGAGATCCGGGGCTACGCCAGAGACAAACGGGGACGACTCCTGCGCCTGCTCCCCCCCCAGGACAAAGCGGCCCCATCCGAGCATGAACCCGTAACAGATGAGCCTCTTTCATTAGCCCCAGAAAATGATGTAGACACGGCAGAATCTTCCCCAACACCCCACCTGCCGATTACCGCAGCACTCCGCCCACCAACCGAACTCATCCTGGCCTATCAAGGACTTGATGGAGCCTTACTGGAATCCCGCATTGAATTCTCGCATCATCAACCAGATGAATTTAAAGGTTACACAGCAACCTGGCGGTTACATTTAGAATCCCACGCGACGCAAACCCTGGGCTATCGTCTACAAATGCTAAATAACGGGCGATCGGCGTCCACGATCAGTGCCCCAGTAACTTTGACCCAGGCCAAAGCGGCAGAACTGATGGAAGAGCAAACCTGGCGGCAACAGGTCACCAAGATTCGCTCGGACAAGAATACCTTCAACCAGATTATTGAACGGGCAGAGCAAGACATTTACTTACTACGGCAATCCTTCGGTCGGGGTAAGGTGTTATCCGCCGGGGTACCCTGGTTTTCAACGCTATTTGGACGAGACTCAATTATTGCCGCCGCCCAGATCCTCATGCTGGATCCCCAGATTGCCCGTGAAACATTGACCATCCTGGCGCAGTACCAGGGCAAGACGGAGGACGAATGGCGTGACGAGCAACCGGGCAAGATTCTGCACGAAATCCGTTTTGGTGAAATGGCACGGTGCCAGGAAATTCCCCATACGCCCTATTACGGCACCGTCGATGCTACCCCCCTGTGGTTGATGCTCTATGCTGAATATTTTGCCTGGACAGCGGATCACGAAACCCTGGATAACCTTTGGAACAACGCTCTGGCTGCAATGGAGTGGATTGATCGCACCATGCAGCAAACGGGTTACCTCAGCTATTTCCGCAAATCCAGTCGGGGATTAGATAACCAGGGTTGGAAGGATTCCGGCGACTGTATTGTCAATCGTCGGGGCCAACTGGCACACGCACCGATTTCGCTCTGTGAGGTGCAGGCATACGTCTATGCGGCGAAAGTCCGCTTAGCCCAAATTGCCCGGATGAAGAAACGCATTGACCTGGCTGACCGCTGGGATGAGGAAGCGCGAGATCTCAAATTCCGCTTCAATCGTGACTTCTGGATGGAAGACCAGGACTTCTGTGCCCTGGCGTTGGATGGGGATGGTAAACCCGTGGATAGTATTACCTCTAATCCCGGACACTGTTTACATTTGGGCATTTTTACCCCTGAGAAAGCTTACAGTGTTGCTGAACGCTTACGGGCACCGGATATGTTTAACGGGTGGGGGATTCGGACACTCAGTAGCCTGTCGCCCGCCTATAACCCGATGGGCTATCACGTCGGCTCTGTGTGGCCCCATGACAATGCATTGACGGCATTGGGGCTGCGATCGCTCGGTCTCATCGATCAGGCATTAGAACTGGCCCAGGGCATTTTTGACATGACTAAACGCCAGCCTTATCAACGGCCACCCGAACTCTTCTGTGGGTTTGCCCGTATGGACGGCAATGACCCGGTACAGTATCCAGTCGCCTGCTCACCCCAGGCATGGGCAACGGGTAGTATATTCCAACTCATCCAGACGATGGTAAACCTGGTACCCGACGCACCGGGTAACTATTTACGGATCATTGACCCGGCATTGCCTGCAGCGATTAACTATCTATCACTGCATAATCTACGGGTGGGGCCGACGCTCCTGGATTTGGAGTTTGAGCGATCGGGTTCTTCAACCTCGTGCCGGGTGTCTCAGAAACGGGGTAATTTACGAGTCGTGATTGAAGCGTAAAAGCGACCACATCTCTGCGTTGGGGCGTTCAGCTGAACGCCCTGCCAGGAGTTATGGCTGAACCAGAACTAAAAATCGAAATAGATGTACGGCAGGGCACCTTCGGGTGACAGCAACCACACAACAAACAGACAGGCAGGCACCAGCATCAATTTCACGTGCCAGTTTAGCTGTAACTTCAACACCCGCTGAAAGATGTAAGCAACGCCCATCAGAACAGGTATGCCACCAATTAACAGAGCCATCTGGGCGGCTTCCAGGCCAAATGTTTCCAGATAAACCTTTTGGGCAAATTGAGCATCAGCAGGATGCCCCCAGAGTCGCTGTACCACCAATCCCGCATCCTTTAAATCGGGCAGACGGAAGAAAATCCACGCAGTGAACACCATCATCTGAGTGATGAACCAGGCAATTATCAGCCCGATGGGGTTCTGCCAGAAGCGTTGTAAGCCTTCATACTGACTGGATATGGTGGCAGTTAGCCGATGCACAACAAGGGCCAACCCATGCAAGGCACCCCATACAATAAAGCCCCAGGCCGCACCATGCCAGATGCCCGCAATGACCATGACAATCATTAAATTGAGGCAGGTACGCGCCAATCCCTGACGTGACCCACCCAGAGGAAAGTACAGGTAATTGCGGAGCCAGTCACCCAGGGTAATGTGCCACCGTCGCCAGAAGTCGGCAATATTGCTCGCAAAGTACGGAAAGTCGAAGTTGACCGGCAGGTTGAAGCCTAACAACAGAGCGCTACCCCGTGCCATATCGACATAGCCGCTGAAGTCCAGGTAAAGCTGAAATCCATAGGCGATCGCTGCCAACCATAAATCCCCACTCCCGGCCCGTTGCAGATTTTGGAAGCTGAGGTCTACCAGCACCCCCAAATTGTCTGCTAAGAGCCCCTTTTTAACGGCACCACAGGCAATTAACCATAGTCCTTCACTAATCTGGTCAATTGCGGGAAATGTTTGCCCCTGGGCCTGAGCAGCGAAGGGATGGTAACGGGTGATGGGGCCACTGATCAGCTTCGGGAAAAATAGCTTATAGGCCGAAAAATCCAAAAATCGTTGGGATGCGGGTGCCCCCCGGTAGACATCAACTAAATAGGCAATACACTCAAAGCAGAAAAAACTTAGACCCAGTGGTGCGATCAGACTTTTCCCAGTCCAGTCAGCGGTTTGTTGGAGACCGGGCAGGCTAAACAGGGCGGCGATCGACGACAGCACAAACGGAACGTACTTGAACCCGAAGAGGAGCAGCACGTTCACGACAATACCAAACCACAGCAGTTTGAGGCGGTGCCGGTTCCAGTCTTGCTGGGCAAATTCCCAATCCTCAATGCGCCAGTCTGGCGGTGAGGCAATGACCTGCCCCAGGCGAAAGGTAATCCAAACCGCTGCCAGCATCAGGGGAACGTACTGTACCTGTAACGAGGCGTAAAAGACGATGCTGGCAGCCAGCAATGTCCACAGCCGTAACCATCGTTGCGATACTGCCCAATAAATCCCCAGGACGCTGACCAGGAAAAGGGCGTAGGTGAGGGAGATAAAGGTCATGGCAGCAACAGCAGGATAGTGACGGTAAGAGCGGGCAATCACCCGACAGAGCGATCGCTAGCGGAGATTATATAGCAGGTGTCAAACATTAAACGCTTAACCTGGCGATCACCGCTGGATTTCTTACCACCCGTCGAGTCAGCAAAAATCCCCACAAATACCTACCAGAAAATCATTCCAAGCATTTTGAAAACAAAAACCGACAGTCAGAGGAAAATTTTCTAAAAAATTCCCCAGAAATTTCTGCCAAATCGCACACATTCATGTGCTACTATCAATAACCGTGGGAGGCAAGGGTCAGTGCCCGAGTGGTTAATGGGGGCGGACTGTAAATCCGCTGGCTATGCCTACGCTA
>CAZGDE010000379.1:0-7279 GCA_964524315.1 uncultured bacterium | reverse complement strand
CTACACCTTAGCCCTCTCCCACAGGCGAGGGCACAAAACCTGGTTCGACGCCCTTCTCCCGGAAGGAGAAGGGTTGGGGATGAGGGCAAGCAAGGTTCATCAGTCAACCAGAGAGTTTAGACTAATTCAAAAAATACGCTACCCGTAGAAGGGGCGATCGCCCGTATAGCCTGACGGCATGACTACGCGAACGCTCTTACATATAGTGGAAAATTACATTTAGCCTAAACTTCAATTTTTAACCAACGCTACAATTCCGTGTTTCTGCGTTGCAGAGCATAAAAACAACGTAGCCATCAAAATCGAAGAGGGTTGAATCGGTTTGATTCAACCCTCAGAGACGAACCCAGTTTTCATAGACTGGAAACCGTCAATTAAGAAATAAATATTGACAGTCCCCCACAACGCCGTCTTACCTCAGTTTTTGACCTGGTTTAAAACCAGGTGGGTACCAGTTGCCTTGACTTAAAGTTTCCGGGTACATGCCCGGTCTACTGCCGCCAGACGTAAATTATTGGTTCCCTAATTCAAAAAGCATAGATCATAAAACGTTATTGGCAGTCACCAACGTCGTAGCAGAACCTTGTCCTATTGTAGCGGCTCAGGTGGAAAAGTGGGGGAGGCTCAAATATTCAGCCAACTACTGACAATCGTTGGAGTCGGTAAGACAATCAGCAGAAACAAGGCCAGTGCCACCAACCCCCAGAAATCACGCCGATTGTCGAGTTCTGTGACATCGTTCAATGCTGGCTCATCCTTTGCTGGCATCAGGAATAGAACGATCGCCCACAACAGTAAGTAGGGTTGAATCAACGCCAGCAGCAAGAGTAACCATCGGGAAACCTGACCAATCGCCGCCCCCGTGCGTTGCCCAAACATAGCGTGAACAATGTGCCCACCATCCAACTGGCCCACAGGAGTCAGGTTGAGCGCGGTGACAACCACCCCCAGGCAACCAGCCACCGCTACCGGATGGAGCTTAATAGCCGTCTCCGGGGTCAATTGGCTACCGAGGGCAAGTTTACTCAATAGCGCGAGCAGTAAGGAAAAGTCAGGGTCTAATGCCTGAAAATTGAAGACTTCTGGTTTGGCTGGCAAGGGCACGACATTAGAGTTTGCCAAGCCCCAAATCAATAACGGTAACGCCATGACCAACCCTGCCATTGGCCCCGCAATACCCACATCAAACAAGGCTCGTCGATGTGGAATCGGTGAACGAATTTGAATAAATGCCCCAAATGTCCCAAATGGGAAAATGGACATGGGCAACACCGGGATGAAATAGGGTAGGGTAGCCTGAATCCGATAACGACGGGCAGCCAGGTAATGGGCCAGCTCATGAACACCCAGAATCGTCATCAACGCGATCGCATAGGGAAAACCGGATGTTACCGCCGCCAGTGACGGTTGGATGGGTTTACCCGTGAGTTGGAGCCAGGCCAGAGCCGTAGTAAAAAACGTTGCGATCAGCAGGCCCATCGCCAATACCGGACGACTGGTGGCGGCTTCAAACATCGCCTTCGCCTGGGGATTGGCACTGCGAGAGCGAGGATTGGGAACCAGGACAAAGAATGGCTTGTCACTGGGGCCTTCCTGAAACATGACAAAGAAGCGATCGCCAAACCGCTCCTGCACATTTTCCTGAATTGTCTGGTAGGCGACCTCTGGTTTACTCCGCAATTGCCCCCGGCAGATAACCGCCTGGGGACGATGTTCAATGTTTTGTAAGTAGTAGACTGACCAGGGAAAGCAATTTTGGAGATTGCTTTCTTCCTCTTTATCTAGCAAGTGCAGGGGCGCTGGCTCAACGGTATTGTCTACAGGAACCTGGCCGGCGCGATCGGGATCGGGCGGAACCGTTGAGTTAGTCGTTGGGCGGGGAATCCGGCCCCATTGAATCAGGCACCAGTAAAGGACGAGGCACACAATAAATGGCACCCAAAGCAATGCCATCGGTGGTTTTTCGTTGCCCTTGATCAGAATCCAGCCCGTCCAAATAAACGCTGGCGTCATAGCCACCAGCCACAGCAGCGGGACTGGCGTGCGAGTAACGCTGGAAAGACTCTGCACGATAATGTAAGTAATCAGTGACAGTAGTAACAGCAGTAACAAATACATGCGCCTAGTCTCAAATGGTCTGAACGAACGGGCTGTCTACCAGTTTTGATGCAAGGCAGTTTTGATGCGATGCATCAGAGCTGATTCCGGCGATTAATTCCCATGCTTACCTGGAACTCACCCAGTTTATAAGCCACAGCCTCAGTTGGAAATGTTTCTCTCTTAGAAATGTTTCTGCCTATTTGAGTGATTCCGTTTAGCGTGGTCGCCAATTGTGGTATCAATTAGGGTTTGTTCAAATCGCTTTTCTGCATCCAATTCATCCAACCAATCACCCCTGACCGTTAATGTCTGCGAATTCCGAATCATCACCTTTGACCAGTTCTTCTAGCAAACAAACCACCCCACACACAAAAAGCCCCCGCCTGGTTTTGGGTGACTGCACTTCAATTCCATCACCGACACCCCCATCACCCACCATCTTCTCCTTTCCTCCCAATCGTGAAACATTGGGAGGAACCGCTTACCTCATTGTAGATGAGGTCAACCTGCTGGTGGATTGTCCGGCATGGGATGACGCGACCCTGGAATTTTTGCAGGCACAGGGCGGAGTCCGCTGGTTGTTCCTGACCCACCGTGGCGCGATCGCCCATGTCCGTGAAATCCAGAAATCACTCAACTGCGAAGTCGTGATGCAGGAACAGGAAGCCTACCTGTTACCCGATATACCCGTGACATCTTTTACCCAGGAGTTTGTTTTCACCCCCCAAATTCGTGCCCTGTGGACACCGGGCCACTCTCCTGGATCCGCGTGTCTATACACTGCCAATTTTGGCGGTGTCCTGTTCTCTGGTCGGCATCTCCTGCCCAGTCCGCAAGGGAATCTGGAACCCATCAAAACTGCAAAAACCTTCCATTGGCAGCGACAACAGCGCAGTGTGCGCTATCTGTTGGAGCAATTTAGTCCCACAACACTGCAATGGGTTTGCCCTGGTGCAAATCTTGGTTTTCTGCGGGGACGGTATGCGATGAGCAATCCCTATCCGGCATTGCAAGCGCTTATGCCGGAGGATTTGGTGTCGTAGTTGCCCCGCGAGATTGAACCGCATCGTCCGCAGCGATCGCCTCACGAATTAACTGCACCTGCACAGCTAAGTCGTCTGTTGAGAGATGGTTGAGTTGGGCGATCGCTCGTTCCATTGCCGATTCCGCAAACCAGGCGGCGACATTGTCTGTTTGTGCCAGGGTTAACTGGTGACTATCGGCCCGCGCCATAAATAAGGGAATGTCCAGTTGCGCCAGGGCTGACTGCTCCAGGTGGAGCAATGCCCACAAGGGATGGCGCTCCTGTGTTGCCAATAACGCCTGACTGAGCATGTCTTGTTGAATGCTGCGATCGACCCCATGCCGCATAAATTTGGGTTGCAATAATGTGCGTAAGACATAGGCATAGACCCGCGTTGGGCGAAAAATGCAGCGAGTTGACAGCCCCGAAAAACGGTTGAAGGGAGTATCACCATCCAACAAATGGATCCGACAACGCAACAAAAATTGATAAAATGCCTGAAAACCGTTTACGATGTCAGCCTGGTAATTGATCAAACGCAGCGGTTCTCCCGGCAAAATTGGCAAGTTCGCACAGGTTGTGGTTTGCACGAATTCAGACCGAAACGTCATCTGATCTGTATTCACCTGTTGCCACTGAAGGGCACGGAATGGAGTTATTTGTCCCGCCCTACCACCAAGGGCGCTGATGTCATAGTTATTACCCGTCTTAAAAATCGTCCACAGTGGCAAAAAACCAACCTGTAGTACGGACTGCCAGAGTTGCTGATTCTCTTGCCGCAGGGGCGATGGTTCTGGCACCACAAAATCTTTCGTCCGGTGATACAGCAACGTTTCCAGGTCAACCAGCACTGGATCCTCTCCCATTGCTACCAGGTTCTCCCGATGGCAGTCCGTACCGCCCAGCGCATAGATCAGGCATAGCAGCATCCCTGCTCGCTGGTAATAACGGTGGATCGCAGCGGTGCTCTCACAGGGCACATGGGCGGCAAATTCTACCCAGCCATAGGTCGATCGCGCCAACGTTTTGAGCCCCTTCAACGGCAACAACCCACTCCGTTGATTCAACCAATCTAAAAGCTCAAAATAAGCCACCTCTGTCCCGATATCTTTGGCTTTATAGACAAGTTTTAAGCCACTGGCAAACGTCAGAATGATCACGGAACGGCCCCTACTGTGCCGATCAGACACGCCTGAGGTAGCCATTACCACCGGCCCCAAATCAGTGGTGGGTTGAAAAATGGCCTGAATGGTTGGGCGATCGCTACTAAGCCGGGCGAAAAACTCCTGGTTGGCCTCCTGCCAAAAGGCGATCACAGTGGCCAACAACCGCGCCAATACACTGTATTCTTCAAACAAATTCACCAGCCCGCCCCGCCGGAGGTACGTAACAAAGGCAAGGTATTGGGTTCTTGGGGGGCTTTCGGCTACCTGGAATGCATCCGTTGTCTGAGTCGCTCGAAACGTCACAAATTCAAGAAACAGAGGTTGAGCAGCCAGACGGGACAGACGCACCAATAACTGCCGCTCCAGAGCAATATGGGCTGTCTCGCTTAATTGCCCATAATCAGTCCCCGTGGCGGTAGCAAGTTGGTGACGGGCACTCTGCACGAAGGGTAGCAAAACGTCCTCAAATGGCACTGGTTGGTCGGGATCCAGGCAGCGATCGCCCGTTTTGCGTTCGTCCCCTATGGGTAATTCCGGCGTTGCTTGCTCTAACCCCTGTTGCAACAAGTTAACCCAGGTGGGTAGTTCGGTAACGGGCAGCGATGCGTCACCCAGAGCTTCCCGCACCGTCGTCAAATCTAAGCCGTCCCAGGCCAAGCGACAGTGAAACTTCTCCCAATCTCCCTGCGCCGCCACCTGGCACCATGTTTGCAGTCGAGTTTGAATCAGGTCTTCCGGGTGAGCATGCCCTTGTAATTGAGGCAAACCGGCGAGTCGCTCTGGCAGTGTGCTGGCGCGATCGACAATTTTGAGCCATTGAGCAATTGTCATTGGCAGAATACTTATCCTCTAGAAGTCCAAGACAGGCAGAAGCGGCGAGAGGGCAAACAACCGTTTATGCCTAACAGGTAGGCAATTCTCTGCATAGGTTGACACGGTAGCTTTCAGGCAGAAGCGATCGCCACTTCATCGTTTAAGCCTTTAAAAGTTTAAGCCTTTAAAAGTTTAAGCCTTTAAAACAGGAGGAGCCTTGAACAGATTCAAGACTCCCCTACAGCAGGTAGAACGTTTGGGTGATGACTTCTGTAAAATCTTCTTCCCGGACAACTACCGCTAGCCAACCGACAAAAACAACCGTTTTGTTTCCTTGCCTGGCGGTACTGTATTACCTAATTTTTGCGATCATCCGTACCAAACAGCCAGCTCTCACTCATTTAAGGATCACAATAGGCGCTACAGATAGCACTTCCCCCAGCAATGCTTTGCATTTCGGGATCAGACAGCTCATCTGGTTCAGCTTCGACTGTTCCTTCTAACTTAGCTTCGACCTCTTGTTTGACCTCTTCTACCTTCTTCTCATTATCCAGGTCAGTTTGGGGTTTCATAACTACTTCCTCGGCGAACAAATTTATACCTTACGAAATATAAGCTAACTTAGTGGTGCTCAAAATGACACCGTCATCCTTCAAAAGTTTAAATTTGCTTGTTATTTCTTGCAACAGGAACACCGTGATCGTGCAATTCAGGAGTAGCAAAAAAATGCTTGGAGCCGTATTTCCTCGTACTTTTTGGGTTCCTGGCACGGTTCCTGGGTATCACAATCCTCGTTAGAGTTACGCCATCCCAACAATCGGTTACTGTTCAAGCTTACGCAAGTATTGGTAATGATTGAGAAATGTGGATTTCGACACACTCAACCCACAATTGGTAGTGTATTAATCATAGCCAAGCCATGTTCTAAAACACAACTTAACGATTCAGTAGGTAATGCTCATTAAGTGGTTAGGGTTAGGCGTAGCCGCAACGGATCAAATCCTTTCATAGCAGGGGTTACGCTATCACTCGCCCACGCCGACAGAAAGCTCTATCCATTTACGATCATCTACTACAACCATCTACTATGACCATCTACTTAGTTGGGTTATCCCTATGATGCAAAGTCAACGAAAGTGGCACACTGATGCCTTGCAGGCAAGGATTTTTACCTGCCAGGCCATGTCATAACCCAGTACTTTCCCTGAATAGCCATTATTGATTCACCACTTCCATTACGCCAATTAATTTCCAGGAGGGGAGAATAAGCAAGGGCGATCAGGAAAATTACCTGGAGGCAAACCTTGGCGTCGGCTGGAATTTCTCGGCGTGATTTATGTTACCGATATTCCTTCCGGGTAGTCTTAGAAAGAGCAGGATAATAAGAGAGGAAGGATTCGTCCTGTTATTCTGACAGTGATCATCCTCGCTATTTGCTTCCTGAAACTTGCTCCGCATTTGCTTTGCCCACCACACCTCCGTTTAGCTGGTTACAGTGCTGGTACAAGTATGAAAAGGTATGTCGTTTTCTCCGGGGTTGCCGCTAGTCTAACCGCCATCGGGTTAAGCGGAATGTTACCCGCCGAAGGGCAGGTCATTCCCGACGCAACATTGCCCGTCAATTCCGTGGTATCGGGTACTAACCCCATTCAGATAAATGGTGGGACTGTATCCGGCAGTAACCTGTTCCACAGTTTTCTCCAGTTCTCTGTCGGCACTGGAAACACTGTCCTTTTCAATAATGTTTCTACAATTCAAAACATTATTGCGCGTGTAACCGGGGGTACACCTTCCCAAATTGATGGGCTCATTCGGGCTAATGGCACAGCCAACCTGTTTTTGTTAAACCCAAACGGCATTTTCTTTGGCCCCAATGCGCAGTTAAATGTGGGTGGCAGTTTTGTGGCAACAACGGCTACTAGCTTTTTGTTCGCTGATGGTACGGCATTTGGCGCACCTGCCACCGCTACCCCTTTACTGACAATGACAGTGCCAACGGGAGTGCAGTTCGGTGCTAACCCCGGTGCCATCACCGTTCAGGGGACAACTCTACAGGTACAGCCGAACCAGACGCTGGCTTTAATTGGTGGTAATGTCAACATGACCAATGGCTCATTATTAGCCAATGGAACAACGGCCCTACCCGGTGGTCGCATTGAGGTGGGTAGTGTTGGAG
>CAZGDE010000378.1:0-7299 GCA_964524315.1 uncultured bacterium | reverse complement strand
AATGATTAAGCGGCTTGCAGCCTCTCCTCAAGATGTCAAATAGGCTCTATACATCAGCCCGTACCAATGAATGGCAAAAGGACCAATTTTAAAGGCGATCGGGTTGATTTCAGGGTAGATCAGCATGGGTTCTAGCGGTAATTTCTATCCTGATTAGGCAGTGTCATTCCTATTTTTATTCGTATTCCAACTTGCTGTAGAACGATCTGATTTTGCTTCTTTCCAGTGATTCAATATATCCTTAACCAGTAGCTCTTTGATCCAGACTTGCAGAACAATCACTAAAGGTAATGCCAAAAACAACCCCAGAAAACCAAAAAAACTGGCAAAGATCACCTGGGAGGCTAAGGTGACAGCTGGTAGCAAAGAAACTTGCTTTTCCATTACTAGGGGGGTGAGGACATCACTCTCTAATTGTTGAATCGCAATGTATAAGACCACGACCGCTAACCCTTTCCAGGGCGCGTCAAGCAGCGCGAGTGCGGCGGGTGGAATCACACTGAGCGTTGGTCCAACATTGGGGATAAAGGTTAGGATGCCTGCTAAAATAGCATTGGCTAATGTGAGGGGCACTTGTAGAATCCATAAACCAATGCCACTAAAAACGGCAATAACCGTCATATTAAAGAGAATACCAACTGCCCATCCTCCTAATGCCGTGTTGCATTGCTTCAAAACGTCCCTGACTCGACGGCGATAAAAGGAAGGAAATAAAAGAATAAACCCTTTTTGATAGGCAGATGGATTTGCCAGGAGCATGATGCTCAAAACTAGGACGAACAGCGTATTCAGGAGAATCCCAATCGAGTCTGAGAATAGGGTGAAGAGATTGCCAAATTGTCTGGAAACAAAGGATTGCAGTTGTTCTGCCAATTTGTTCAGGCTGTCGATCTGAAAAGCGTCCTGCTGGTTGACAAAGTCCTGTAGCCACTCAATTCCACTCTGTATTCGATCAAACCCTGTAGGAATGAGATCGGCAAGTTGCTGGAGTTGTTCTACAAAGGGAGGCACAATCACGAACAGAAAGCCAGCAATAACCCCCAGTAGAAGCACAACGGTGAGGGCGATCTCAATTCCCCCTCTTTTTAATGCCCAACCGTTGAAATAAATGAACTAGTCGATCCAGGGCAGTTGCCAGGACAACGGCGGCAAAAATTAATAGGAGAATCTGCCGAATTTGCCAAACAATGTAGAGAGAGGCAATAAAGACGACTAAGCCGATCCATTTGCCTAATCCCATCA
Organism: uncultured bacterium; assembly: GCA_964524315.1. GTDB lineage: Bacteria > Cyanobacteriota > Cyanobacteriia > Leptolyngbyales > Leptolyngbyaceae > CAZGDE01. Next base: position 6,057 of record CAZGDE010000378.1, on the reverse strand, counting down.
TCCTACCTCTTGCCTCCCTAGCTGCTACTGGCTATCTGCCTTTCTGATTTATGACACAGTGATTGCACCTTATCAAATTTATGGGGTTAGGCTCATCTCCCTCTGGAGGTTAGATCCCTTTAAATTTTTTATAAAAAGAGCGATAGTTCTGACCTAGAGTAGATGCCTAATTTGATACAACAGGGTCTAATGCCAGGGTTATTTAGCGCAGGCGATCGCTCATGTCAGGTGTAGCGTTTGAAATTTTGTTCATTCTGTTGCTGATTATTGGTAACGGCGTGTTTGCAATGTCAGAAATTGCGGTTGTTTCTGCCCGCAAAGCCCGCCTGCAACAGCAAATCGATCAAGGAAATGTGGGAGCGCGTATTGCCCTGAAATTAGCCAACTCACCGGGTCGCTTTCTGGCTACGGTGCAAATTGGCATTACATTGGTGGGGATTTTTGCAGGAGCATTTGGGGGTGCGACGATCGCTGAAAAGCTGACAGCGGCTTTACGGGCGGTTCCGCCGCTTGCTCCCTACAGTGATGCGCTTGGGTTCGGTATTGTTGTCGTTTGCATCACCTACTTGTCACTGGTGATTGGGGAACTGGTGCCGAAGCAAGTCGCATTAAACAACCCTGAAGGTATTGCCTCCAAAGTCGCCAAACCCATGCAGTTGCTATCCAAAGTGGCTGCACCGATTGTGCGTGTGTTAAATGTTTCCACTCAAGCCGTGGTGAACTTACTTGGAGTTCGGGCATCGGAAGAACCTCCTATCACCGAGGATGAAGTTCGCTTGCTGATCCGTCAGGGGACAGAGATTGGCACATTTAAGCAGGCAGAGCAAGATATTGTAGAGCGGGTGTTTCGCCTTGATGATTTATCTGTTAAAGCGATTATGACACCCCGTAATCGAATCGTTTGGTTAGATCAAGAGGAACCGTTTGAGCAGAATCATCAAAGAATTGCTAACAGTCCTCACTCCCGATTTCCAGTATGTCAGGGTAGCTTAGATGAAGTTTTGGGTATTGTACTTGTTAAAAATCTGTACGTTAACCGTGCTATCGATTCATCAACTGATTTGACTGCCTATTTACAGCAACCATTATTTGTTCCTGAAGGTCTGTGGGCACTGAAATTATTGGAGATGTTTAAGCAGACAGGAATGCAAATGGCACTCGTCGTTGATGAGTATGATGTTCTTCAAGGACTGGTCACACTCAACGATATTTTGGAGGCGATCGTTGGAGAGATCCCATCTGCCGGGGAGCAAAACGAACCCCAGGCAATTCGACGGGAGGATGGTTCGTGGCTGCTGGATGGAATGTTATCCATTGAGGAAGTGCAGCAGGTGTTAACTATTAGTGAATTACCTGAAGTTGGTAGGGATCACTATCAAACCTTTGGTGGTTTTATTATTGCTCATTTAGGACGTATTCCCGCTTCTGCTGATTATTTTGAATGGCAAGGGTTGCACTTTGAAGTGGTCGATATGGATGGTAATCGAGTTGACAAGGTATTGGTTACACCAATTCGTAACCCCTCTGAATGAGCATCCTTGTAATACCAAAAAGATAGCTTCATCTGTGGCGAATGAGCGTTTTGATAAAGCAAGGATTTGTGTAGGTTACTGGCAACAAAAGACTATTTTTGAAAAAGGCTATAGAGCAAAGTCGCCAACACAATTAAAGTAATGATGACATAAGTGCGATCGCCCTGTCTTGCAAAGACATATCCCGAAAAGGCAACCCGTAAAATCGGTGTCGCGATCAGGACTAGTAGACCTAGCTGAATTAAGCTCCGTCGTCGTTCCAGAGTCAAAGCACTTTCCACAATGTTGGGCAGAACCCGAAATTCTACAGGTTCTCCTCGAAAGATTCGATAGCTGGGTTGCTCCATTCCGTGACGAGCTAAATAAATAATTCCGCCGACTGCCACAATTCCAGCCGATAGAATCACACCCGCCCGCAGCAAGTTTCCCATGACTTGCTCAAACTGGTGTTCTGTCCAACCCTGACCTGATCTGGTCATATTAAATTCTCCCAGTGATGCCATTAAAAATCATTTGAACCGCCAGAAGAAAAATAACGACACTGAATACTTTCCGTAAGATGCTGGGATTGAGATGGAGTAGTGCCCGCGCCCCCAAAATCGACCCAAACAACACACCTAACATGACAGGCATTGATAATCCTGGATCAATATAGCCCCGGTTCAAATACACTCCGGCTCCCGCTGCGGCTGTCACCCCAATCATAAAGTTGCTGGTGGTGGTAGATACCTTAAAAGGCAGCCGCATTGCCTGATCCATCGCTAATACTTTAACGGCACCAGAGCCGATCCCCAGTAGGCTCGACAAGGTTCCAGCAAATAACATCAAGCTAAACCCGATCGGAACATTTTGCACCAGATACGCTTGTTGTCCATCATTGGTAGGATAGCTGCCGTTTAATCTCAGCCTGGTTGCGAGTGGATCAGGGGTGAGTTCGGTTGGGTGATCTAAGTGCGGACGGCTAGATAGATACGATGAGCCGAGCAGAACCACACCAAAGATGATCGCAATGGTGGAGGTAGGGAGTTTGGTTGCCAGAAAAGCTCCAACAAGTGCCCCAACAGTTGTCGCAACTTCTAAAAACATCCCTACCCGGATATTGGTGAAGCCTTCTTTGACGTAAGCGGCAGCAGCACCGGACGAGGTGGCAATGACAGAAATCAGGGAAGCCCCGATCGCATAGCGGATATCGACTCCAAATAATAGGGTGAGTACGGGAACGAGTACAGTTCCACCCCCTAATCCGGTCAAAGCTCCTAAAAATCCGGCAACCAGCGAGCTAGCACCAACAATGAGCGTAAATTCCAGAATGTTCACAATGATGCTCCTGGTGGCGGGAGATGAATGTTTGTCTAATTTGGATTCGTCCTGAAGAAAGAGTATCCTATCTAATCTATTAGGCGGGTCATGTAGAAAACCTGCGGCATTTGGGTTTCTTAATCTACTGGTGGGAATCGCTCTGCTACTTAACCGTAAGTTCAGACGCCATGTCGAGGCTATAGGAATTCCTCATTCATTGAAGGTTGATGGTTCAGCAAACAGCAAATTTACATCAGGGGCGATCGACCTTTTGCTGGTCGAACCTTACAAGAACGGGATTTTGCCCTACTGGAAATTCAAAACCCCAGACATTGCCCGTCAGTCTGCTGACAAAATCTACAGCCTGTTTCTTCAATACAAAGCCGAAGACGATTTTGTCGGCATGGACATGGCACGCAAGTTTTTGCAGATGGGCTACACCTGCCCTCGTCGCTATGCCAATCACAAGTCAGGACGCAAGTATGCAGCAGGCTCCAAAACGGTTCTGCCCCGTGAAGAAGATCCGATCAAAGCTCAATCTGCCAGGATTTTTTATGAACAGTGGCAATTAGCGACGACTGATCCAGAATATGTATAATTAGCCGTGCGTTATCGTGAGCAGTACGAAGGATCTGAACCCGTGGCTACCAAAAGTCCAGGTTCTAGACAGGAGTATAGATGTGAAGTTTCCAGATTTAAAGGGCGTTTTTGCTCAAGAACAAACGAGCCGAGGGCTACTGGTCATTGGTCTGGATGCAGAAGGGCGACAGGTTGAGGTGCTCTTTCATATCACAAATGAACCAAAAGCCAACTGGGAAGCTGTGAATGTGAGATACCTGTGAGCAGATTGGTCCACCAACCAGAACTGCTGCAAATAAATAATTTGCAGCAGTTCCTTTCCCTAAATACACAATTTTTTACTGACCGTACCAATCTTTGCGCCACTGCTCCATTTGACTAATTTCCTGTTGTTGACTATCAATAATGTTCTGAGCCAGTTCTTTGACCTCAGAGCGATCGCTCTTCTCTAATGCCTGTTGCGCCATGCCGATCGCTCCTTGATGGTGCGGAATCATCACATTGATGAAGCGCAAGTCGAATTGATCATCCGCTGCGCCCAAGTCCCCATTCATCATCATGCTAGAGCGCATTTCCTCGGTCATGGGCATCATATGCCCCATCTCTGTGCTGTACATCATCGGTTCATCCCCTGCATTGGGATACCAGGCTGTACGCCACTCTTTCAATTCGAAAATTTCCTTTTCCTGAGCATCAATAATGGCTTGTGCTAGCTGTTTGATTTCAGGACGGTTCGACTTCTGCAATGCTTCTTGCGCCATTGCAACGGCTCCCTCATGGTGCGGAATCATGCCATCAATGAATCGTAAATCGAAGCTTTCATCAGCAGGACCGAGATCCATGTTCATCATTGAGCCGTGATCCATTGGCATGGGGCTAGAGTTACCCATCGAGCCATGATCCATCTGTGCCGTGTTGGAACTACTGGGACTGCTTTCAGTAGACTGGGAGGCTGTGCCACTACAGGCAGCAAGGCTCATTGATACTAGGGGCACCATTCCAGCCAATAAAAATGAAGTGAGTGTCTTTTTTGCCAACATTGCAATCTGTACAGCCTCTATGCTTTAGCCAAGGTTTTATTGCTTACAAATTGTAATAGTGGCAGACAAAAATAAAATCAGGATGAAATCTTTTTTAGTGATCTGGGCTACAGAGAGCAAAATGTTCTTGGCTAAGTACAGAAAAATAAAATTGAGATGAAATTCTAGCCATTCAAAAGTACGAAATCCTTTTAGAAATTTCTGCTTCAGTAGGAAGAGGTAATTTCCGGCATCGCGTCCTAGCCTTGAGGTGTGAAGCGGTAGATCTATGATGTCTAACTGCGATCTCACGACGGCTAACTCGACAAAGGCTCGTGTCGTGCTGAGTTTTGTTGTCGTGTGGCAATAGCAGCGTAATTTACTAGGAGAAAATAATGCCTCACCAAAACTATCAATCCATTGTAGATGCAGCAACTCACTGCGCTTATGAGTGTGAACACTGTGCAGATACGTGTTTGGGCAGTATGGCAGAATGTGCCCGTCTTTGCCGCGACTGTGCCGAAATTTGCTGGACTTCTGCTGCGTTTATGAGCCGTGGCTCACGCTTTATTCCCCAAGTTGTTCGCTCTTGCATTGATATCTGCGAGGCTTGCGCGAAAGAGTGCGAAAAACATGACAATGAACACTGCCAAAACTGTGCTAAAGCTTGCCGCCGTGCCGTAGAAGAGTATCGCAAAGTCGCCAGTGTTGCAGGCGTTGCTTAATTCGATCGAATTTACAGTTTAAGTATCAGAAAGTTGGCAAGCCTGCTCGATAAGCTTGCCAACCCCCTCTACAATTTCTGCACTTATGTTAAGTCGGCTATAGAAGTGACGGGAGGAGTTGAGCGAAAGCATTATTTGGAATGGTGGAGAAGCAATATAAATCAACAGAAAGACATGGCAGGAATGGGCTGGAACCGATTCGCAGCGATGATCGCGACCTCAACGTTCATCATGTTCTTCTTGATGTATCAGCTCATATACTCACTTGATCACGCAACGTTTAGTGTAAACCGACTGATCTCCTCGTTGGTGATGGGGTGCGTGATGACCGTTGTAATGCTTTCCTTTATGTGGTCGATGTACCGAGGAGTAGGAATCAAGATCGCAGTTCTCGGTTTGGCTACCGCGCTCGGCTTAACTCTGCTCTCTGTGAATAGATCTCAGGCGCTGATTGGAGATGTCAACTTCATGAAGTCGATGATACCTCACCACTCAATTGCCATTAACAATGCGCGGAAGGCAAGCATTAGTGATCCGCGCGTTCGTGAACTGGCAGATGAGATCATTGAGTCACAGGTTCGTGAAATCGCAGAGATGCAGTTGCTCATTGATGATATTGCGCGAAACGGAGAACGGGGAACGGCAGTGCTTCCCGCTCGCTCGACCGAAATAACTTCAGATATGGAGCGTCAGATTAGAGAAACAGTGCAGTAAATAGGCAGATTTTCGTTGTGAATGCCTAGCGCGTGTTATCAATTGTGCCAGATGGCAGAAGCAGCCGAGTAAAAGAATTATAGCCCTGGTTGATCTAGTATATAGACCCCAGGGTTTGTTCGTTTCCACATCAATTGAATGGATTCAATTATTTTTTCTACTTCCCCTTGACTCTCCAGTAGGTTAGAC
>CAZGDE010000377.1:0-7332 GCA_964524315.1 uncultured bacterium | reverse complement strand
ACCTGGTGCTACCCCAGGCATTGGCAGCCCTCCAACCCTCTGGGGCCAAGATGGAGGAAGACTATCTGAAGATTCGCTTTGCTGATGCCGCTCGCGCCTAGCATCGCTCACCAGTGGTATGACCGATCTGCTAAAGACATTGCTCCAGCCTTGATTGGTTGTACTCTGGTGCGCCAATTTTCCGATGGCATGATGATACGAGGCATGATTGTGGAAACCGAAGCCTATGAGCCGGATGATCCCGCCATGCACGCCTACCGTGGTAAAACTCCCCGCAACGAGGTCATGTTTGGCCCAGCGGGGAGGGCTTACGTCTATCAAATCTATGGCCTGTACCACTGTCTCAATGTGGTCACCGATCGCGAGGGCATTGCCAGTGCGGTTCTCATTCGGGCCTTGCAACTGGAAACAGCCCCACCTGGGATAGAGCTAGCCGCGACAACGAAACTAGAACGACTGGCGGCGGGCCCCGGTAAGCTCTGTCGGGTTCTCAGGATTGAGCGATCGCTCAATGGCACGCTCCTATCTTCGGGACAGGCGTTATGGTTAGAACATCGCCCACCCCAGCTGCAACAGCAGTTGGACACAGGTCAAATTACCCTGACCCAAACAACCCGCATTGGTTTGACCAAAGGGGTGGAATTGCCGTACCGCTGGTACTTATCCGGTGCGGCTGCCGTCTCGAAACGGTAGGACGTTATGTAGTGAGATGTTGAGAAGACAAAATACCTGTAAGGACAGGTTTAGCAACAGAACTATTGGCTCATGCCAGAGACTTTGGCAAAACCTGCCCCTACGCAAGGGTACGTTTTTTCTGGGAAATCGCCTAAGACGATGATCGAGGACGACTATGTATATCACCCACTGTCTCCATGTTGCGATTCTGGTGTCTGACCTGGAACGGGCAGAGCATTTTTATGGCACGGTTTTAGGCTTACAGAAGGTCGATCGCCCCCTCAACTTTCCGGGCATCTGGTACGAAGTCGCCGGGTTTCAAATTCATCTGATGACCCATCCCACCCCCACAACAACGCTGGACAATCCAGAAAAGTGGGGACGTAATCGCCATATTGCCTTCTCTGTCAGTGATCTGACCGCGATGAAGGAACAATTACTGACCCATCATTGCCCGGTACAAATGAGTGCATCTGGGCGCCCTGCACTGTTTACCCAGGATCCGGATGGCAATGTGATTGAATTGGGTGAAGGGTAAATGGAAATTTCACTATGACGATACCAATCTGGGTCTTGCTGGGGTTTGCCGGATGGACGTTGCTGACCCTGCTCATGACTGTGGGAATCTACCGCTGGAGCCGAATTTTGTCTGGACAAGCGGAAATCAGTGCGTTTCCTGCTGATGTGCCGCATGGTGATGACTGGTATCGCCGCTCCCTCCGTGCCCATGCAAACTGTGTGGAAAACTTGCCTGTCTATGGTGCGATCGCCGTTGCCATTCTGGCCTCTGGAGTCAGGAGTTCGGTGTTGGATGGATTGGCGATCGTATTCTTGCTGGCGCGGGTTGGTCAAACGGTAACCCATGTTGCCTTTACCCAAACGAACCGGGTTGTCGTGGTTCGGTTTACCTTCTTCTTCACACAGATTATTTGTCTGTTTGCAATGGGTATCATCACCGCGATCCAGGCAAGATAGAGGCATGAGAATCATTGCCTACCTTTATAGTGATCCGCTCCTGGAAGCCAATCCTGATCCGGCGATGTGGGGTTGGGAGGTGGATCAGGTCTATCAAGATCTGGCAGTCCAATTTTCTCCTAGTCAGGAGAAAGGTAAAGGTAAGAAAGAGGTACAGGTTACCCGCTCGCAATGGCGGCAACTGCTTCAGGACTGTCAGACCAACCCTGCCGATTATCTCCTGGTGCGCCGGTTAGATGAGTTGGGCGATGCGGTGACAGAGGTGGGCGATCGCCTGAGCGAAATCGAAACTCTGAATATTCGGCTGATTGTCCTTGAAACGCCCCCCGCGTCCCTACCTGCTGCTACTGCTACTGCCCCCATCCTGGCAACTGATCTGCGTGCCGATCTGCTTAAATTTCTCCAACAGATCCAGCGGGAACAACGGAGCCGCCGCATTCGCCAGGGGCATGCCCGCAATCGAATTAAAACCTTACCACCACCGGGAAAAGCGCCCTATGGTTACCGCCGTAGTAAGACTCGCTACACGGTCGATCGCGCGACTGCTCCCATCGTCAAGGACTTTTTTGACCAATTTCTGTTGTTTGGTTCCCTGAGTGGAGCGGTGCGCTACATCGCCAAACGGTATGGCAAAAAGATTTCCGTTTCCACGGGACACCGATGGCTAACGAATGTGGTGTACCGGGGTGATCTGGAGTATCAAACGGGGGATGTGGTGCCCGATACCCACGAAGCCATTATCAGCCGCGACGAAGCTGCCCAGGTCGATCGCCTGTTGCGCCGGAATCGTCGGTTACCGCCCCGGACGGCCAGTGCCCCGCGATCGCTCGCAGGGTTAGTGCGCTGTTACCAGTGTCAGTCGCCCATGACGGTTTCCCGGGTCACGGTTGCCCGTAAACAACAGGAATACCTGTATCTGCGTCCGGTGCAATGTCCGCAGAAACCCAAGTGCGGCTCGATTCCCTACGACCAGATCTTGCAACAAACGATTCAACGCATCTGTCAAGATTTGCCCCAGGCAGTAGCCGGTGCGCCATTGCCCGATATGGATCAGGTGAAGCAGGGAATGAGCGGGGCGATCGCAGCTAAACAAGTTATTCTCGACCAGTTACCGGATTTGGTGAAAAATGGTGTGCTGGATCAGGAGACTGCCGAATTGAGGGCATACAAGATTAAGACTGAGATGGCACAGATGCAGGCGAAACTTGCCCAATTGCCACCCGTTAACTTGTTGGCGATCGCCCAAACCGTTTCGCTACAGCAGTTTTGGTTAGACCTGTCAGAGGCCGAACGACGCTTTTACTTCCGCGAGTTTATTCGGGAGATCGAATTAATCCGCCATGACCAGGATTGGGAACTGAATTTAAAGTTTATTTTTTAACAAAAGCTCTCGCCCTCACTTTAACCCTCAGAGGTCTGTTCCCGTGTCTCAATCCGCAGGTTCGGTTTGTTTCACGGGTAATTCGACTTTAAACGTGGTGCCATTACCAGATTTTGAGCAGCAGTACAGGTGCCCCTGGTGGTTTTCAGTAATAATTTGGTGCGAGATCGATAAGCCTAATCCTGTACCAACTCCGATCGGTTTTGTTGTAAAAAATGGTTCAAAAATGCGTTCTTGAACTTCCTGGGCAATGCCGGGGCCATTGTCGGCAATACTGATGCTAATCCACTCGTCGTTTACGGCTTGGGTGGTAATTGTAATTTGGCGTGCAGAGCTTCCACCGGAGGCATCGTCCTGCTCATTTAATGGGGTTTGCAATAATGCGTCGATCGCATTGCTCAACAGGTTCATGAATACCTGATTAATTTGGTTTATGTGACATTCCACTAGCGGTAATTTGTTAAATTCTTTGATGATTTTAATTTCCTGCTTGTAGCGGTGATGCAGCAATAAGAGAGTGCTGTCAATCCCTTCATGGATGTTGGCAGGTTTCATTTCTGCCTCATCTAAGCGGTAGAAATTACGCAGTGTTAGTACCAGTTCCCGGATGCGATCGGCACCGACTTTAATTGACCCCATGATTCGAGGTAAATCTTCCAGAATGAAATCCAGCTCAATATTTTCCAGCACCTTCTCGACCGCGATCGCATCGCCGGAGTAACTGGATTGATATGCCTGCATTACCTTTAACAAATCCTCGACATGCTCTTCCACATAGGGTAGATTGCCGTAGATAAAATTAATCGGGTTGTTAATTTCGTGCGAGATACCCGACACCATTTGCCCCAGCATTGCCATCTTTTCCATTTGCATCAGTTGGCGCTGCATGCGGACTGTTTCGTCAACCAGTTCATTCAAATGGTGATCGCGCTCCTCTAATGCCGTAGCTTGTTGGGCGATCGTTTGTTGCAGATCCCCATTTATCTGTTCCAGGTGCTCTACCCAGTCAAGTAAGTTACCCAATGACTCAACTTGAGCCGTGATCACAGCATCAACCAATCTGAAGGGGTACAAGTCTGCCATTGATCCAAATGGATGGTTTATTGATCTATTAGCACTTCTACGTACTTTACATCTGCTTATCAGTAGATTTCTTACAGAAAGGCTACCCTTTCAATGTGCTTCTTAAACATAAGTACGTGGCCCCATTGGGAAAGAGAGTCTAGATTTTAGATCTGAGATCGTAGATTTCGGCTTAGATTCGGTGTAGTCGTTGATCACGCGAACCCATATCTATCCTTTCAGCCCCAACGCCCTGTCCTCTTTGCTGCTATTGGAGAAAAGTCTTGCCCAGTTCTATTCGCCAGGCTCAACCGCCGTTAGAGTTTATTCCACCAGCCCTGGATCCCAATGTGGTGCGGGTGATGCAGTGGTTATTACCTCTGATCATTCAGTCCCGGAGTTCTATTAGTGACATCCGTGCCGAAAATGTTGAGGTGTTGGTCAAGCTATATGAGCAGTTTCAGGCGGGCAAAATTCGCTTTCTGCTGGCGTTTCGCCATCCCAGTGCTGACGATCCTCTCTGTCTGGCCTATCTCCTGTCGCGGCTCGTACCTCGCATTGCTGCGCAACAGGGAGTATCGCTCAAAGCTCCCGTTCATGCCCATTTTATGTATGATCGCGGCATTCCCCTGTGGGCCGGTAATTTCATGGGATGGCTCTATTCCCGCTTGGGCGGCACACCCATCCATCGCGGCAAAATCGATCGAACGGGGTTACGGTCTGCCCGCAATTTATTTGCCAATGGTGCGTTACCAATGGCTGCCGCTCCCGAAGGGGCCACGAACGGACATACGGAAATTGTCAGTCCCTTAGAGCCGGGAATTAGCCAACTGGGGTTCTGGTGCGTCGAGGACTTGCAGAAGTCTGGGCGATCGGAAGAGGTATTGATCGTCCCAATTGGCATCAAATACAGCTATGTCACACCTCCCTGGCAGGCTCTGGACAGCTTGCTCACCAGTTTAGAAGTGGATACGGGGCTGCCCCCGCTACCAGCGGTAACAGGTGATGGTTACGAAGCCAGCCTGTACAAACGCTTATACCGTCTCGGTGAACATTTGCTGGGGGTGATGGAGCAACATTACATCCGCTTTTACCACCAGGAACTCCCAACCGCTGTACCAGCCGATGCGGTCAAGTCGTCCACAACCTATAACCCGATCGCCAATGAAGTCTTTTCTACCCGTTTAAATGCCCTCCTGGATGTGGCCTTGAAGGTAGCAGAACAGTACTTTAATCTGCCGTCCAAAGGTAGCGTGATCGATCGCTGCCGTCGGCTGGAACAGGCTGCCTGGGATTGCATTTATCGGGAAGATCTGAAACAGCCAGAGTTATTGGCACCCTTAGACAGGGGATTGGCTGATCGGGTGGCGGAAGAAGCTGATCTGCGGGCATGGCACATGCGGATTGTTGAAAGTTTTGTGGCTGTGACGGGCAAATATGTGATGGAAAAGCCGTCCGCCGAACGATTTGCCGAAACGACGCTCTTAATGCAGGACATGGTTGCCCGGATTAAGGGCGACAATCCATTTAACCGTCCCAAATTAGGCAAAGAACAGGCACTTGTGACGATTGGTACCCCCATTTCCGTCTCGGCTCGCTGGCAAACCTATAGTGAAAGTCGCAAAGGCGCAAAACAGGCGATCGCTGACCTCACTCAAGATCTCCAAACGGCTCTGGAAAAGATGGCTGCTAGTTAGGCCGTTAATTGCAGAACATCCGTTCTACTTCTGTGCTATAACTCTAGGGAGAATGGCGAATTTTCTGCACAAGCAGTCGCCTAAAGGCTACACTGAACTACTAACTTTACCGTTCGCAACTGTCCCGCACAGCCTGTGTATATCAAGCGCCTGGAACTGTGCAATTTCAAATCCTTTGGCGGCACGACACCCATTCCGTTGCTGCCCGGATTTACCGTGGTTTCTGGGCCCAATGGTTCCGGGAAGTCCAATCTCATCGATGCGCTGTTGTTCTGTCTGGGCTTAGCGGGTTCTAAAGGCATGCGGGCAGAACGCCTGCCTGACCTGGTTAACCATACCCAAATCAGCCGTAATCGCTCCGCTGTTGAAGCCAGTGTCACCGTCACCTTTGACCTGTCAGATGAACCGGAACTGCTGGATGACGTAATCGAGCGACAGGTGAATGGGAATGGGGCGATCGCCATTGAGGTTGTCAATGATGCGACGAACGGCCACGCTGAGCAGAATGGGGAACATCCCAGTGGCCATAACGGTGACCATAATGGTCATGGTAAGGTTGCCGCTTTGCGGGAATGGAGCGTGACCCGTAAACTGCGAGTCACCCAGCAGGGTACCTATACCTCCAATTACTACATCAATGGGCAACCCTGCACCCTCACGGAACTGCATGAAGAATTGAACCGCCTGCGTGTCTACCCGGAAGGCTACAACGTCGTTCTCCAGGGGGATGTCACGCGGATTATTTCCATGAACGCTCGGGAGCGGCGGGAAATTATTGATGAACTGGCAGGCGTGGCGACGTTCGATCGCAAAATTAATCAGGCCAAGGAAAAGCTAGACGCCGTGAAAGAGCGGGAAGACCGCTACCACATTGTTGAAAAAGAATTGATTGACCAGCGCGATCGCCTCGCTCAGGATCGGATTAAGGCCGAAAAATATCAGAAGCTGCGGAGTGAACTCCAGGCGAAAGAACAATGGGAGGTCATTATCCGCTATCGTCAGTCGGCGCGGGCAGTTGAGCAGCTCCAGGCACAGATTGAGGCGGGCGATCGGGAAGCGGCGGAACTGAGTGAACAACTTGCGTTGTTGACCTTTGAGATTCACCAGGCAACAGCCGAACTGGAGCAACTCAATGCACGGGTGCGGGCGTTAGGTGAGGATGAACTGCTGACTCTCCAGTCGACGTTGGCGACTCGGGAGGCAGAACTCCGGCAACTGCAACGACAGGAACAGGATGGGCAAACTGCTAGCCGTGAGCTGGCCACCAAACTGGCGCAGACCCAACAAGAGTTGGAAGAACATCTAAAAACGCTGACATCGCTGGCCCAGGAGCAGGAAACCGAGGCAAGCTTGATCACCTCCCGGCAAACGGAGCGGGATCAGGCGCAACAACTGTTACAGCAAACGCGAGAAGCGGCAGACGCGATCGCCGCCAGTGCCGAAACCTCCGTTCAAGAGCAGGCAGCCCTGCATCGTCAAATTGAGGCATTGACCAATAGCCTGGAACCCCAACGGGCAGAACAGGCACAATTACAAGAACGT
>CAZGDE010000376.1:4128-7351 GCA_964524315.1 uncultured bacterium | reverse complement strand
TAAAGTCGTCACCTTCTCATATTGAGACCACCTGAGATTTCTGCACCACTAAGCATCGAAGGCATGGGCTGAACCGGACAGCAATCGCCATGCCCCAACCTGATATTCAATCACTGCCTCACGGTTTGTCCAATCCAGTTCAACCGCTTTTGCATGGTAATTGAGAACGGATGGATCAATCTCAGGCAGGGTAGGGTCTACTTCAGCCAACCGTTCTGAAGCAATCAAGGACAGACTTTTGACCCGTTGGGGCTGTTTGAGTGCCATGAGTTGAGCCAGATAGCCTCCAAGTGACATGCCAACCACATGGGCACTCTGAATTCCATAACCATCGAGAACACAAAACGCATCATCCGCCAGATCTTCAACCGAATAGTGGCTCTGCCCAGGCTCGTAGCTAGTGGATTTTCCCGTATCTCGGTGATCGTAACGAATCACATATCGTCCCACAGCCGCTAACTGACAGCAGAACGCTTCCGACCACCAAATACCAGAAGACATCGCTCCCATAATCAACAAAATTGGAGCATCATCCGGAGAACCAAAGGATTCTGAAAAAAGCTGAACTCCGTTATGGCTAATTTGCTTGCTTTTCATACGTTGACTGATGCGTTCGGAAACAGGGAAAGAAGAACTGTTCACCCAAATCGATGATTAAGCAGGGATATGACATACCGCCTCAATGTTATGTCCATCTGGATCGAAGACGAAGGCACCATAATAATTGGGGTGGTAGTGAGTACGTAGACCCGGAGCACCATTGTCTTGTCCTCCAGCTTTTAATGCAGCTTCATAGAATGCCTGAACCCTCTCACGAGTTTCAGCGCGGAAAGCGATGTGAATTCTAGGGATATTAGGCTCTCCCTGAAAAATCCAAAAATCTGGTTGTCCATTTATGCCAAACCCTGCTCCAGAAGCAGAGCCAACTCCAGAGGCATCAAACTCGTGCAATAGTTGATAGCCGAGAGAGCCTAAAGATTGAGTGTAAAACTCTTTACTTCTTTCAAAGTTACTCACGTTAATGCCCGTATGGTCAATCATAAATTTTCCTTAGAAGAGGCTATTAAGAAGGTTTGGGAGTACCGCCCTAAACCCACACCAGAGCGCGGCAGACGATATTATCTGCTGATATGAGTTGAATCGCTAGTTATATGTATGGGACCAGGACAAGATTCATGAAAATGAATCACCTTCCAGCCCACCTCTTTGTATCGGAGGATAAAGGTGTTCCGCCCATCAGCAATGCGAGGTTTGCTTTCTCCCTTCACCCCACCCTCAAAATGGAACATACAAAATGCAAAAGCAATCTCACCTAACAGATTGATTGATAGATCACTAATCGTCATTAAATTAACTTGTTCTAATGACTCAATGACTCCGTTATAGTAGTGTTCTACCCCTGACCAACCTTGCACAGGTTCAGCCAACTCCTGAGCGATATAAATGATGTTGTCATACTCCTGATCCCAAATGTCTTTGAGAACCTCTACATCCAATGTGGCAAACCCACGCCGATATTGCTCAATCACTGTTGCAATCTGCTGGTGTTCTCGTTCATTGTTCAAGTAGGCGATCGCTTCAGTCATATTAACCCTCTGACTCATTCAATCTGAATTGCGAATAAATGTTTCATGATGATGGACGTATTTCCAAGCTTCGTTTTGCTTCACCAATACAACCGTTGTAGCGCCAGCAAAACTAGCATCTTTGCCCTTGATTGTCACAGAATCACTGCACGAGCTTAGACTGACCAAACAAAAAACAGCAAGCATGACTCGGTGCAGGGAAGGATTAAACATTGTTTCAAATACTCTTTTGAAGCAAATTAAAGCAATCGCCTTTCAATCTTGGATTTAATGTGAATTCAACTGAACAAACTGATCCGTGTAGAAAAATTTGCTAAACATCGTTTTCACCTACGATACCTATCCCAATCAATCTCTCTAAAGTAGAAAAATAATTTCCATCTAACTATCTGGTTTTTGCGACACTATCAAAATCTTGCGGTCAATTTTTAAAATGCTGAGTGAATGATGCAAAAGTGACTACAATCAAAACTAGGCGAGTTGGTTTTGCATGATGAAGTTTCCTTCTAGCGCTTATGCGGCAACCGATAGTTCTCTCATTCTATCTAGTCAAAATCAGGGTTGGAAAAACCTTTTGGTAGAGCAATTTCGTGAACCGCCTGGAGAGGGAAATTGTCAGCATAACGATGAACACACCATTTGTTTAGCACTGGATACTCGTCCGATTCACCTGCTACAAATCCGTGAAGGAAAAACATACACCGGGCTATATTATAAAGGTGACTTTTCTATTACACCCGCTCAAATGCCCTTTTTCGCCCGTTGGGAGGGTGAAGATCATTACCTTAAGATTCGTCTGACCTCCCAGTTTCTTCAACACGTTGCGAAGGAGGCTTTGGACATGGACAGCGATCGCCTGGAATTGCTACCTCAAGCGCAAATTCGTGATTCTCACATTGAGTCGATCGGTTTCATGCTTTTGTCTGAACTGCAACAGGGTGATACAGCGAACAAACTTTATGTCGAATCTCTAGCGAACGTTCTGGCAGTGCATTTAATTCGGCAATACACAACGGTTCGACCACAGCCTATCAGGTATGAGGGCGGTTTACCTCAGCGACACCTTCTGCAAGTGTTGGATTACATTGATGCCCATCTCCACCACGAGATCAAGCTAACCGATTTAGCTTCGCTACTGGGGATGAGCCAATTCCACTTCAGCCATCAATTTAAGCAGGCAACTGGAATTAGTCCTTATCAATATTTGCTCCAACAACGAATAGAACGAGCAAAACAGTTATTGAAACAAAGCGATTATTCTATTGCAGACATTGCCTTGACGTGTGGATTTAACAGTCATAGTCATCTCAGTAAACAGTTTCGACAGTTAACGGGAATCACACCAAAAACCTACCGGCTGCATTAGCCACTAGCTTAACCACCTTTAATTGTGTCCATCTACTTAATAGAGTCGGAAGTTTTTCTTCGTAAGTTGTGCGGTAGCTTTTCGCCTCAAACTGATTCTTGATAAATGCCTCAAGGGATGATTCACGCCAGCGTTCGTACAGCATAAAGTTTTGGTTATGGTTCTGAGTGTGCTGTCCCTTCTCGATCGCGTTCATATCGACGTACAACGTTGAACGGGGGTAGCCAATCCTCTCGACGACATATCCAGAGTTCATAGGTGGGTGTTACTT
>CAZGDE010000376.1:0-4118 GCA_964524315.1 uncultured bacterium | reverse complement strand
TTACTTGATTCGGCATATCGAAGGTGCCAGCAGGGATTTCAATTTCGTCAGCAGAGCGACCGAAGACCGAAGAGCCACAAACTGGGCAGAAATAGCGTCCGCGATAGTCGGACACCGTGCCAGTGATGCTGACCGCATCGGCAGGGAATATCGCAACTGTATTGAATACTGCCCCGTGGTGCTTGCGGCAGTCTAGACAATGGCAAATGCCTACCCGAAACGGCTCAGCAGCAATCTCAAGGCGAACTGCCCCACATAGGCATCCCCCGCGATACTGCACTTCTCTCATATTTCCTCCATCGTAGAGGTCCAGGCACGCCACCCGTTCAAGGTTCTTGCGGGTAGAAATAGTAAGCCACCAAAAATCACAAAATTCCCTAGAAGAGGGTATAGGACTTTGAGAATAAACATCGTTGTCCCTCCTTCTCCGAATCCCTAACAACCTGAGTGTGGCGTAATGGTTTTAGAAGCACACTATCCTTTCGGCTAGTGCTTCTCGCTTACAATACTGTGTCCACTATTCATCTCAAAGAAGTAAAGTTAAAATTTCAATTTTCTTTGCGATCGCCCTCTAAGGTGAGTTGCGTGAGTTCTCTTGTACTGCTATCGTGATGACACCTCTCTACAGTCCGGTTCCCCAGTGCGTCGCACGGGAGATGTCCTCACAATTCTACACAAGCAAGCCGAGGGTGACTGGGCGATCGCTCGTGATGAAAATTTGCTAGTTGTTGAACCATCCACTGTCAATGAATGAGGACTTCCTATGTCTGAGATGCCGAACATCATCATCGCGATCGATGGGCAAGGTTGGAAAATTTGAAAGCACGGATTACTGGACGGATGAACCTGACCCGCCAGCCATCAAAGTCCAGGAGTTTGGAAACGAACACTATGGGTACTAAAACCACTATCGTTGGAAGCGTTCTTTCCATACGACGTTACCCTGTTAAATCAATGCAGGGAGAAGAAATTGATGGGGTAGAGGTGACAGAACGAGGCGTGTTAGGCGATCGCGCTTATGCTCTTGTGGATCGAGAAACAGGACATATTGCCAGTGCAAAATATCCTCGCAAATGGAGCCAGCTTCTAAAGGTTTCACTCTTGCTCCTGGAAAGATACTTCCGGCGATCGCTGGAGTTTATGCAACTATAGTTCATGAAGGAAGAATTTCCCAGGGCGATTTCATCGACTTACAGTGTGAGTCTCTTTGAACAACTTGACGCACTCACTATGTATAAATTTTCTGCTGCTTCAAAGAATGAACTCATTGTGTTTGGCGCTGCCCGCCCTGGATACAGCAACGAGCAAGTCAACGAATGGATTGAGTTTATGCAGCACCAGGAGATCAAGCGGGTCTGCTGTTTGCTCCCCCAATCTCAACTCGCTCGCTATGCCAATCTGCTTGACGTTTATCGACAAACGTTTGGGATTGACCAGGTGTGCTGGGCACCGATTGAAGACTTCTATTTTGCCGATCCGAATCTATTGATTCATCAAATTTTACCGTTCCTAGCGGTTGCTAATCAGAAAAATGAGCGAGTTGTTGTCCATTGCTCAGGTGGAATTGGGCGCACGGGGCACGTTCTAGCCGCCTGGCTGGTGGCTGGACGAGGGTTCTGCCCTCAAGCCGCGATCGCAGCCGTCAAGCAAACGGGGAGAAATCCCCATGAAGCGATCGTTGCCGCTCTTTTCACAGGACGCAATCCCTGGAAAGTTGCAGCGGAACTGGATCGATTATTGAATGAATGTGATCGGTGTAAGAGTACTGAGAATTGAATGTCTATTTCCCGCAGATGAAATGACAGAACAAAATTGGAAACAAGTTGAATAAACTGTTGAAGAACCGTGATTTTCTATCTCTCTAGCCTGAGTCAACCTCAAATTTAGTTCTTTCAAAAATTCTCCTGCAATGAACTTGCGCTCTGCCACCTCCGCTGACTTAGACCTCCTACGACACTGGGATGAACAACCCCATGTAATCGCCTCTGATCCAAATGATGATTGGCATTGGGAGGAAGAACTCGATCGTACTCCTGATTGGCGAGAACAATTGATTGCAGAGATCGACGGTCGGGCGATCGGATTCATTCAAATTATCGATCCGGCGCAAGAAGAGAGCCATTACTGGGGAGAGGTAGCAGAAAATCTGCGGGCAATTGATATTTGGATTGGCGAAGCATCTGATTTAGGCAAAGGCTATGGCACCAAAATGATGCAGCTTGCCCTTGCCCGTTGTTTTGCTGACCCATCAGTAACGGCAGTCCTCGTTGATCCACTGGTCAGCAATACTCGCGTGCATCGCTTTTATGAACGGCTGGGGTTCCAATGGGTAGAGCATCGCCAGTTTGGGGACGATGATTGCTTTGTCTATCGCCTAAATCGAGAGAATTGGCATCCTCCAGAAGAAAAAGAGGTGAAGCGATGAGTTCTTACGTGCTTAGTTTTCAGGAGATTGACAAAACCAAAATTGGGATTGTTGGAGGTAAAGGCACGAACCTGGGGGAACTCTCCAGGATTGAAGGAATCCTTGTACCAGAAGGCTTTTGCATTTCTACGATCGCCTTCAAAAGAATCATTGAGGAAACACCCTCGATTCACAAATTACTGGATCAGTTATCGCTTCTAGATGTGAATGACCGGGATAAAATCCATAAACTTAGCAGTGAGATTCGCAGGATTATCGAAGGGATAGCCATTCCTGAAGATATTCGTGACGCGATCGCTCACTTTCTCTCCAAGTTTGGAGAAAAAATTGCCTATGCAGTCCGATCTGGCGCAACCGCAGAGGATTTACCAACAGCATCTTTTGCAGGTCAACAGGATACCTATTTGAACCTGATCGGCAAGGAGGCAATCCTAACGCACATCAGTAAGTGCTGGGCATCGCTATTCACCGAGAGAGCAGTCATTTACCGCATTCAAAACGGCTTCAATCACCGCAAAGTTTACCTGTCTGTGGTGGTGCAGAAGATGGTCTTCCCGCAGGTATCAGGAATTTTGTTTACTGCCGATCCGGCCGCTGGTAATCGGAAAGTGTCATCCATTGATGCCAGCTTCGGGCTGGGCGAGGCTTTAGTTTCTGGACGGGTGAATGCGGATAACTACAAAGTGCTGTTACCGAAGTGGGTGGACTGATGACGCATGGAGCTGTGATCGCCCGCGAGTATGTCTTCCCGCCGTGGTTGGAGTGGATCATGCGACTCAACGGATTAAGGATGGACAACGAATTCGCGTGCATGGAACAGAAGGGTATGTAGAAACCTTGTGATGGAGAAGATGTTGTTAGTTGACTGTATGCAATAGCCAATCTTTCTTCCTCAACTCAAATGTTTGCTCTACACAGAATTCATTCTTGAATACAACTTCTTCAGAACTAACTAAGTTCATTCCTAATCGTGTCAGAAGATTAGTTGATGGATGATTGCGGCTATCTGTAATACCAATAACTTTAGTAATATTTCCAGATTCAAATAATGAGCGGACCAAAGCTTGAACCGCTTCTCTCGCATAGCCCTTACCTTGTTCTTCACAATGTAGCGTGAAACCAATTTCTACTGTTGTTGTATCGTGTTCACTCACCTGTATCCCAATGTCACCAATTAAGCGATTGGAGTGTTGAAGGGCGATCGCAATTTGAAACCACTCTCCCGGCATGCCAATTGGGGCTGTACTCATTTCATGGATAAACGCGATCGCCTCATCCTCTGATAACATTGACCAGCTTTGAAACCGGGCAACAACCGGATCATGGCGATAGGCAAGGAAGCAATCGAGATCAGTTTCAATAAATCGCCTCAGCGTCAGTCGTTCAGTATGTTGAGGAAGGAAGTGTTCTGGAAAAGGCATAGTTTCTCTTCAGCATCCTGCTGACTAGGAGTACACGATGCGAAACCGTTCACAAACCAGCAGCATTTGAGGAGTGGGTTGCTTACCGATGTGAGGTAACACCCGTGAGAAATACTTCCAATGCTCCTCCCGCCAGGATTCTAAAGAGCGGTCATATTCGCCCTCCTCATAGGCAAACTGTGCGTTCACCTCGTCAAATGCTCGGAGTGTGACTTCGGTCGTTTCAATAATGCAAAGGGGGCGATCGCTGCCATCCAGCACAATTGTTTTAG
>CAZGDE010000375.1:0-7356 GCA_964524315.1 uncultured bacterium | reverse complement strand
TATCTCTATCCCGCACTATGCTGGCACTTGCCTAATTTTGTCGTTCAATCAAGCCACCACCGATCAACACGTCGCCATCGTACCAGACTGCTGCCTGCCCAGGGGTAATACTCGATTGGGGTGTGTCAAACACAACCCGGACACGCTCGTCAGCCAGGGGCATGATCGTGGCCGGTACGGCCTCTGCCCGATAGCGGATTTGCACCGTTGCTTGAATTGGCGCTGTGGGTGTGGCAATCGCCACCCAGTTCACTCGCTGGACGATACATTCGCTGGCTAGTGTGGCATCGCGATCGCCTACAATCACGCGATTATTGGCCGCGTCTAACGCCACCACATATAACGGTTCACTGTGGGCAATGCCCAGACCTTTCCGTTGCCCGATGGTGTAGTGATGGACACCATCGTGCTGACCTAATACCCGTCCTGCCTGGTCAACAATATCCCCCTGCTGTGGTGTGATGAACTTATCGAGAAAGGCCCGCATCGAGCCATTTGCTTCAACCAGACAGAGATCCTGGCTTTCGGGTTTGTCTGCCGTGTGCAAATTCAACTCAGCGGCAAGCCGACGCGTTTCCGTTTTGGGCTGGTCACCCAGCGGAAAGATGACCCGCGCCAACACATCCTGGGGTAGGTCATATAAGAAATAGGATTGATCCTTACTGCGGTCGATTGCCCGTAATAACTGATAGCGACCGGTCGTGGCATCGTAACGGGTACGGGCATAGTGCCCCGTTGCGATGTGGTCAATCCCCAACTCTTCCTGGGCGTACTTCAGCATGGGGCTAAACTTAACGGCCCGATTGCACTGAGAACAGGGTAATGGGGTAATCCCACTACTGTAGCCAGCGACCAAATAATCGATAATGTTGTCCTGAAACACATCGCGGCTGTCCACAATTTGATGGGGAATCCCTAACTGTTCGCAAAGTTTGGCCGCATCCACCATTCCTTCGGAGCAACACTGCCCTTTACCTTTCAACAGCCACAGCGTTAGACCCACCACGTCATACCCCTGATGGTGCAGCAACGCAGCGGCTGTTGAACTATCGACTCCACCCGAGAGTCCTACCACAACCTTCTTCATGGACGATCGCCCTGTCTATGCCAGCGATGATTTCTTTTCTAGGCTACACTTTGCCACGACAAAATGGGTTTAAAGATATGGGGCAGACGGTCAAAGACAGAAGGCAGAACCGTATCTTTAACCGAACTAATTTGAGCGGAACGATGCCTGGGACAAAAGCGGTTTTCCCAATCGGGATGCCAATCTGCCCTGGGCTTTTTATCTTTTCCTGCCCCCTTCGCCCTCAACCCTTACCACTCTCAGTAGGGAGGGTAATCCGTATTACTTAAATGGCCTTAGTAAACTTCTGTATCACGATACAATATGTTCAGCCAAACGGTTCATCAAAAAGCGTGTTGCTGAAGCAGCTTAGGGAGACAAGGGACGCATGGGAAAAGTCGTCGGCATTGACCTGGGGACAACAAATTCAGTCGTCGCTGTGATGGAGGGTGGCAAGCCCGTTGTCATTGTTAACGCCGAAGGAATGCGAACTACTCCTTCAGTCGTTGGTTTTAGCAAAGAGGGGGAACGGGTTGTTGGGCAAATGGCACGCCGGCAGGCCGTGCTGGATCCCCAAAATACTTTTTATGGTGTGAAACGGTTTATTGGGCGACGCTACAGTGAATTGATGCCAGAAACCAAGCGGGTTCCCTACACCATCCGTAAAGACGATAATGGAAACATCAAAATTAAGTGTCCCCGGCTAGAGCGAGAATTCGCGCCGGAGGAAATTGCCGCCATGATCTTGAAAAAGCTGGTGGATGAGGCGACCCGCTACCTGGGCGAACCCATTACTGCGGCTGTGATTACTGTCCCGGCTTATTTTAATGATTCCCAGCGGCAGGCAACCCGCGATGCTGGGCGCATTGCCGGACTGGAAGTCAAACGCATCCTGAACGAACCCACGGCGGCTTCCCTGGCCTATGGATTGGATCGCAAAGACAACCAGACGATCCTGGTCTTTGACCTGGGTGGGGGGACGTTTGACGTATCCATCCTGGATGTGGGGGATGGGGTTTTTGAGGTGAAGGCGACCAGTGGTGACACCCAACTGGGCGGGAATGATTTTGACCGCAAGATTGTTGATTGGCTGGCCGAGCAGTTTTTAGTTTCTGAAGGGGTGGATCTTCGGCGCGATCGCCAGGCCCTCCAACGACTGACCGAAGCGGCGGAAAAAGCCAAGATTGAATTGTCGGGGGTCACGGTCACGGACATCAATCTGCCGTTTATTACTGCCACTGAAGACGGCCCCAAACACCTGGAAACCCGCCTTACCCGTTCCCAGTTTGAAGAACTTTGCAGTGATTTGATTGCCCGGTTGCGGGGGCCAGTCAAACAAGCCATGCGAGATGCCGGTTTGTCACCCAGTCAAATTGATGAAGTAGTGCTGGTCGGTGGCTCGACCCGAATGCCATTTGTGCAGCAATTGGTGCGGAGCTTTATCGATCGCGAACCCAATCAAAACGTCAATCCCGATGAGGTGGTTGCGGTGGGGGCTGCGATTCAGGCTGGCATCATGGTCGGTGAGGTGAAGGATATTTTACTGCTGGATGTCACGCCGCTGTCCCTTGGGTTAGAAACTATTGGTGGCGTGATGAAGAAATTAATCCCACGCAACACTACCATTCCTGTCCGGCGTTCCGATGTTTTCTCTACGGGAGAAGATAATCAAACGATGGTGGAAGTCCATGTCCTCCAGGGCGAGCGGGAAATGGCTGCGGGTAATAAGTCCCTTGGTCGGTTCAAGCTGACGGGGATTCCGCCTGCGCCCAGAGGTATTCCCCAAATTCAAGTGGCCCTGGATATTGACGCGAATGGGATCCTCCAGGTCACGGCGATGGAACGTACCACCGGACGGGAACAAACGATTACGATTCAAGGTGCGTCGACGCTGAGTGATGAAGAAGTTCGCCGCATGATTCGCGATGCGGAGGAATATGCCGCGACCGATCGCCTGAAGAAGGAAAAGGTGGAAAAACGCAACCGGGCGGAGTCGTTGATTATTCAATCCGAACGGCAACTGCGAGAGGCGACCCTGGATTTTGGGATGCAGTTTGTCAGTAGCTACCGTTCCCGGATTGAACGGGCGGTGCAACAGTTACGCGAAGCCATTGCCCAGAACGACGATCGCGGCATTGATCAGGCCCAGGCAAACCTGCAAGACGCCGTGTATGACCTGAATCGGGAAATTTACCAGCGGAATAAGGAAGAAGAGGAACAGGACAGCATTTTTGGGGCGATCAAGAGCTTCTTCACCGATGATGAGGATGACTACGACTACTACCGGGACGATCGCCGGGACTATGGTAGCTCCTATGGTCGAACCTCTTACGGCGGCAGTTCCTATGGTGGGAGCGGTTCCTACGGTAGTAACTATGGTGGCAATCGCTACGGCAGTGGTGCTGCGGGTAACTATGGCAGTGACCGCTATGGGAGTGACCGCACTGATCGCCGGGATTATGGTAACGATCGCTATGACCAGCGGGACTACGGCAGTGATCGCTACGATCGCCGGGATTATGGCAATGATCGACCTACCGGGCGAGAGTACGGCCGCAGTAACCAACCGGCATCCTACGATAACCGCACGGGTGGGCGTGACTACGGTTATAGTGAACCTACCCGGAATGACAATCGTTATAGTGAGAACCGCGCTCCTGAGCGGGATCGCTACGATGATGACCGCAAGCGGGATAGTACCTATGGCGATCGCCCTGGTGCCAGTTATCGTCCGCCCAATCGGGAACGGGACGATCGCCGTCCACCCCGTTCATCTACCCGTCCCACGCGGCCGAACCTTTATCAGGACAATTGGGATGATGACGATGATGAGTGGTTGTAAAAAGGTATGGGTCTGATCAGAATCCTGATCAGGCCATATCACTGATTCTGTGGCCGGTTTCCTTTTCCCTTTAAGATCGGGAATTGAATGTAACGTGGGAGTCGTCTTGGTTGCCCGGTGACAACCCAGTTCGCTCCCTCACCTGAACTTTCTAGTTCATCCATCATCCTTAATCGTTTCTAGCTCTTCGCCGTTACAATTTCTGCTATGCAAAATTTCCGGAATTACTACGACATATTGGGCGTTGCCAGAGATGCAACGGTTGACGAAATTAAAAAGTCTTTCCGGCGGTTAGCACGGCAGTATCATCCTGACCTCAACCCAGGTAATAAGCAGGCGGAGGAAAAGTTTAAGGATCTGAACGAAGCCTATGAAGTGCTTTCGGATCAGACCAAGCGATCACAATACGATCAGTTTGGCAAATTCTGGCAACAGCGAGGCTTCCAGGGAGGAGCCGGCCGAACGGGGCGAACCAATAATGGGCGGAGTGGCGATCGCGCCTATGCGGGCGATGTTGATTTTAGCGAATTTCCTGACTTCAATAGTTTTGTCGACCAGCTGCTAAACCGTCGTACAGTTACCAGGGAACCCAGTCCCAGTACGGGTAGTGCAGGTACCCGTGACTATTTCCGTCCTGGGACAACCCGCACGACCCGCACGGTTTCTCCCAGTCGGCGGGATGCGGAAGCACGGTTAAGTGTCCCCCTCGAAAAGGCTTACACCGGGGGGCGGGAGCGAATTCGCCTGGAAGATGGACGATCCCTGGAAGTGACGATGCCCGGTGGCATGGTGACGGGTCAACGAATCCGCCTTAAAGGGCAGGGCGTCAACGGGGGTGATCTATACCTGAAGATTGATGTGACACCCCACGCGTTTTTTAAGCTGGAAGGGGCAGATGTGCGCTGTCAGTTACCCATCACGCCGAGCGAAGCCGTATTAGGTGGCCCCGTAGAGGTGCCTACTCTGGATGGTTTGGTGAAAATGAATATTCCCGCCGGAGTGCGATCAGGACAACGGCTGCGGCTTGCCGACAAAGGCTACCCGAAAGACGATGGTAGCGGGGGAGATCAAATTGTGGAAGTTCAAATCGCTGTCCCCCGTGACCTGACCGCACCCGAACGGGAACTCTACGAGAAGCTCCGGCAAATGGAAACCTTCGATCCCCGGGCAGACTTACCTGTTTAAGGGTAGGCCGTAAGCAAGTTTAGGTTATGGGGTGGTTTTTTCATTTTTTTCGGGTGTATTTTTCAAGAGGGCACCCAGGCGGCTACGTGCCTGCCGCATTAACGAGGAGGTCACGGTTCGCTCGTCGACCCAACCATGCTCAACTAAAATTTTACCAAGAGGCTTTCCCGTTCTTCTTTGCTCGTAAAGAGCAATCCGAATTTGCACGTCAGTGAGTAATCCAGCCTCACGGAGGTATTCACCTAAGGTTTTTCTTTCTTCCCGAATAGATAACGGTTCGACATCCTGACCTTCGTGTCCCGACATACTTTGTTAGATTGCTAATTTACGCGGCTTAACTGTTTTTTACTCTATTAACAAGATAGCGATAAAGTTTAGCTGTTTGTGTCCGCTATAATGCTCAACCTCATCTCTAACAAGGCGGAATACAAGTAACGGAAGTAAGATGCACGCATAAAACAAGGCTTCCCGTAAAGGAAAGCCCTACTCAATTAAAAGTGATAATGATCAGGCAAATCAAGCACTGACCCGCTTAATGACTTCACGGCTATCTTCGCGCGGTTTTGCCTTATTCACTTTGAGTTGACGACCCATCCACTCGGCTCCGTCGAGTTCTGAGATGGCATTATCTTCATGGTCTGCCTCGGTCAATTCGACAAAGGCAAAACCACGCAGGCGACCACTCTCGCGATCCATTGGCAGGGCTACCCGCTTGACGGTGCCATAGTCGGCAAACACTTCTTTCAAATCGTCTTCTGTGGCGCGGTAGGACAGGTTTCCAACGTATATAGTCATAATGAAACTCGCGATCGGTGAGGAGGTTAAGGACTAAACCTTTCCATCACATACCACAAGTTAATTACTCAATTCTGAAACGTGGGATACCTGAACAATGGGCGATCGCCCAGGGAAACCGTTCTATATGGTCTTGCCGAGCGGCGATCATGGGTAGAAGTATCTCATCTGCAGGTTATCCAGATTGACGCTCACCCATGACCGATGAAGCCCCATCCATGTCTAATCAATGGAGATGGACTGTGGCCCACTGCTCTTGCCATTTTGAACATCGGCAGGAGCCGTATAGGCAACGCCTGATTGTTGATCCAACCAGCTCTTGACGGGATCATCCGCCAGATTCAGCCGCAACACACCAGAGACAAAACCACCCAGAAAGGCGATCGGTTGTTGGGCAAATTCTTTTAACACGGGTGTAAATTCATCCATGAACACGCTAGACCTGCCTTATACACGGGGTTACTCCGGTGATTGTAACGCATCACCCTTTCTTCTCGGGTAACATGCACTTGTCACTGTCGCAACCGGCAGGCCCTTCTGCGAGGCTGAAGCCAGAGTCATAGCGACTGAGTGCCGCATAGAAATCGCTGGTGCGCTGACGAGTTTTGACTTCCTGCTGCAGGCGATCGAAGGTGGGTTTGTCGATCTTCTCAAACGGTAGTCGCGGGAAGGGCGCATCGAAGCGGGCAAGCAGTGCCGCACTGATGTAACCTTCGTCATTGGCGATCGCCGCTGCAATCCGTTGACCCAAGGGTTCGACTTCGCTTTCGGTCAGTTCGATGGTGGCACTGGTGTTATGGGCGGTGTAATACTTCTGCACCTGCATGTAGAAGTCAAATTGGGCCAGGGCAGAGAATTTTTCAATCGCAATTTCATCGGCTCCCGGCAGGTTTGCCCAGGACACTTCGACGGGAATTTCCACCAGCCATTCGGTACAGCGGGGATCAAAGGGATCGTTGAGCAGGTTACCATTGTCGTCCTTGTCTGATTGGGACGGGACGATGTTGTAGCCGTAATCCAGGCACGCCAGGGCAACGGGATCATTTTTACGGAAGGTGATCCGGCGAATGAATCGCTGCGCTTTGGGGGGGTGCCAACCGGGGCTGGCTCCGGTCAACAGGGACTTGGTACCCGCTGGCTGAACGGTTGTGCAACGATTGGGGCGTTTGATCCCGTGGCGATCGCAATAGTCCCACACCACCCGGTGTACCAGGTCTTTCCAATAGCTGAGATACTCCTGTTCCCGTTGGCGGAAGGCGATGCCACTGGGTGTATCGGGTCGTCCAGCTTCCCACCAACGGAGCCAATCCACCCCAAAGGCATGGACGAAGAAATCGAACAAGCCTGTAAAGGAAACACCTACAATTGGGTCTAGTTCGCGGGATTGTTGGTAACGGGGTTCAGTAAATTTGTGATTGAGCAGTGTCGCAACAGACAGTGCCGCAGCAGTAAAGGCATCCTCCTGGTC
>CAZGDE010000374.1:0-7365 GCA_964524315.1 uncultured bacterium | reverse complement strand
CAGGATAATCTTTCCCTCCTTCGCTTGCACACCAGGTTCGCTGAAGTCACATTAGCAACCATTCGAGGATTGCTGGAACACAGTACTCGCATTAGCAAGCGGGGATTGGTGCAAGCACTGCTGTCACAGACTAACCCTACAACCTGGACTTCGGCACTTTTGCGTTATTGCCGCTATGTGGTGGTGAATGCTGCCGGTAAAGCCCAGGTTGCTCAGTGGGAGTTGGCGCTAGATCCCCAGCGGGGGGTAATTATTCAGAAGGTCGGTTGATCAGAAATTAATTAGTTTTCGAGGACATTGAAATCATGTTGGCATTTAATCTGGTTGATCAACCCTGGATTCCTGTTGTGAGCCAGGACTGGCAGCGAAAAGATATATCGCTCATGGAACTTCTTACTGACTGGGGAAGGTTGAAAGAAATCCATGCAGATAACCCGCCGACAACATTAGCGATCTATCGCTTTCTATTTGCAGTATTACATCGAGCCTACCAGGGGCCGAAGGATATCGATCATTGGGAGGAGATGCAACAGGATAATGGGAAGAAAGCGATCGCCTATCTCGAGCAATGGCGTGATCGGTTTGATTTGTTCCATCCTGAGCATCCCTTTATGCAAGATGCTGCCATTGCAGAGAAAGATGCTGGGGAAGTTTATCTGGCAAGTGTGCTACACGGCAACAATACCAGTACCGTGTTTTGCCATGAACATCAATGGAGTAATGCCGTTTTGACTATCCCAGAAGCAGCGCGTCTAGTCTTGCGGTTGCACAATTTTGATACGGGTGGACGCAAAACGGGAGCGACGGATTCGGCAGCCGTCTTACCCATGATGGATGCTGCCAATGTATTGGTGCGGGGATGTAATTTGCACGAAACCCTCCTGCTGAATTTAGTGGCATACGACCCATCCAGGGATAAACCCTGTGCGACAACGGGTGAAGATATACCCTGCTGGGAACGTACTTACCAGAAGCCCAACGAGCGAATTCCTGTCGGTTATATCGACTATCTAACTTACCAGTGGCGGCGGGTGAAGCTGTTTGTTGAGCAGGAACAAGTGTTTCGGGTAGCTCTACATCCTGGTGATCGCCTTCCCAAAGATATTTCAACGTCCCAGTGGGAGTGTGGCATTGCTTACCTCAAAACGAAGAAAGGGTTGATGACTGTGCGACTCAACTCTACCCGATCTCTCTGGCGTGATTCAGCCGTTTTTCTACAGTCTGCTGAGACTTCTAGCCGTCCCCGTATTCTGGATTGGATCGCAATTTTGAAAGCGGAAGCAGGCTTAATTGAATCAAATTTACATCTGCAAATTCTGGGGCTGAATGTTGATAATGCCAAACCACTGGGGTGGTCAGGCCAACAATTTGCTGCACCGTTGATTTATTTGACAGATAAACCCCTATGGCAATGTCTGTCACAGGCGATCGCCTTAGCAGAGAATCACCAACAGCTTTTTCGATCGTTCCGGGGGAGTCCCTATGCCGTTTTGGCAGAAGTCTTAAACAACAATGATGCAGGTGCGTTCGCTACCACCCTGGATGGTGAATCGCGCTACTGGGCAACCCTCGATCGCGCATTTCAAACGCTTCTATCAGAGCTACCTCAAGACAGAACAGAGGATGGCAACGGCATCACCTATGGCAATACCAAACTGCCAGAGTGGACAAAAACGGTTCAAATGGCGGCAAGGAATGCTTTCACCGCATCTATTGCCGCGATTCGTAACTACGAAGCGAGAGCGAAAGCACTGAGTACCCTGGAATGGAAGCTGGCAGATTTGCGGGCGAGTCCAGAGGAGAAAGAAGCCAGAAAAGCGAAGGCAACCAAGAAAAAAGCAAAGGTTTCTAAAATAGAGAGCCATTCATGACAACAATCAACCCAACTCGTAATCGACTGGAACATGAAATTCGGTTTCTTCAGTCGGTGAGCGATCGTATTAACCGAGATAACGGTGCAAAGGCTGATTTCAAACGTGCTTTGTCCAATGAACCAGAGCATCTTCGCAAGGTCTACCCTTTTGTGCTGCCCTACATTGGCAGCATCTCTGAGTGGGAGCAACGGTACATTTGGATTCCGGTTGCTTGCCTGTTGGTTTATTATCCGCAGTCGATTCAAGCGACAGAGAGACCACGAAATTTTGGACACAGTTGTCGTAGCCTAGCAACCGCAACCAACTCTGAAGGTGCGGATCGCCGCTTTCGCGCTTTACTCGATTTGGCACTGACAGATATGCAATTACCGCTGACGGCATTAATACGGCAAATGAAAAGTAAGGGGATTGCAATTGATTATCCCAAACTTCTAGCTGACCTCCGCCAGTGGGAACACCCCAATCAGTACATTCAGGATCAATGGGCAAGAGCATTTTGGGGTGCGCCAACAGGTATATCAGAGGAATCTGAGCTCACAGACGATGACGCAACCGCATCGTGAACAACTTACGAACCCAATCATTCAAATGGAGCCATAAACCATGCAACTCGAAATTCATGTTCTGCAAAGCTTTCCCCCGGCCAACCTCAACCGTGATGAAAACGGCATGCCCAAATCGACTGTATTTGGCGGTTACCCACGGGCGCGGATCTCTAGCCAGTGCCAAAAGCGAGCAACGCGCCTGTTTTATCAAGAACACTCTGACGTTACAGCAGAACAATTTGCTCAGCGATCGCGGGCCTGGATGCCAGAACTTAAAGCCTTATTGGTTGCTAAAGATATTCCTGAAAAGCAGGCGGAGATCGCAACTAAGTTAGCGTTGGAAGTATTGGGCGCAAAATTTGAGGGCGACAAAATTGAATCAAAAACCATCCTGTTTCTTGGACGTACCGAGATTGCTGCGATTGCTGATATTTTGACCAAAAACTGGGCAAAGATTGAACCGGAATTAAACGGTAAAGAACCTAAACTGCCAGCCAAAGATCCCAACATGGGCAAACTGATTGAGAAGGTTTTGGTCGATAACGGCAAACCTGGTGATGTAGCACTATTTGGGCGTATGATGGCTTCACTCCCGACGGTTAATGTTGATGCTGCGGTGCAAATGGCTCACGCTATTAGCGTCAACAAGCTCCAGCAAGAATTCGACTTTTTTACAGCGGTGGATGACTTAGGCGGCAGTGATGATGCAGGCGCAGACCATATGGGTGAAACGGGCTACAACAGCTCTACCTACTATCGTTTCACGACTCTAGACACGGTGCAACTACAGACAAACTTGGGCAGTGACATGCACGCAGACAAGATTGCCCAGGCGTTTGCAGAAGCGTTTGT
This sequence comes from uncultured bacterium, assembly GCA_964524315.1. Lineage (GTDB taxonomy): Bacteria > Cyanobacteriota > Cyanobacteriia > Leptolyngbyales > Leptolyngbyaceae > CAZGDE01. The sequence goes on along the minus strand of CAZGDE010000374.1, from coordinate 4,094 downwards.
CAAAGCAATTCCGACAGGCCATCAAAATGGCTTTGCGGCGCATAGTTTACCGGCAGCAGTCATGGTTGTTGTCCGCCAGGGGCAACCGATTTCTTTAGTGGATGCGTTTGAAAATCCAGTGGCTCCAAAGAATGGCAAAAGCTTGCTGGAGAATGCGCTCTCGCAGCTAGATAGCCACTGGGCAGATCTAAGCAAAATGTATGGTGAAAAGACTGTTGTGTTCAAAGGCATTGTCACCCGTGAACAACTTGCCCAACAGTTGTCCAACCTCAAAAACTGTGAGCAGCCAACCGTGGACGAGTTGATCAAGGATGCGATCGCTGCTGCATTTCCCGGAGGCAATTAACCATGCCGACACTCCTACTACGAATGCGCGCCCCCATGATGAGTTGGGGCGATCACAGTCGCTTTACGATTCGCGATAGCCGCCGCGAACCAACGAAATCGGCTGTGATTGGCTTGTTATGTGCGGCACTAGGTCGCCCTCGCTGGGAATCTGTTGCAGATTTGGCAAGACTCCCAATGGGGGTGCGGGTGAATCAGGAAGGTGTGGTGCAGTGTGACTATCACACAGTGATGGACAGCATCAAATCTAGTGTGAGTAAAGGCGATACGGTGATTAGCCAGCGGTATTATGTTGCCGATGCCGATTATCTGGTTGGGCTAGAGGGCGATCGCCCTATCTTAGAAACTCTGGATGCAGCACTTCAGTCTCCCCGTTGGCAACTATATTTGGGGCGTAAGAGTTTTATTCCCAGCGCACCTGTCCAAGTTGGGATAGTAAACTTACCGCTGGAAGACACCCTGAAACAACATCCCTACAAGGCCCAGCAGCGTGGCAAACGACCACAGCAGCTCCGTTATGTCATAGAAGTCCTGGACAGCCTGGATGTGCGTCAGGACGTGCCACTGGACTGGCAGAAACGGCTTTTTGGTAGCCGGTGTGTGGCAACAACATTTCATGATTTGGAGGTGGCAGAGCCATGTATCTCTCCCAGCTAGTTTTGAACGAGGGCGATCGCACCGTCCAGCGTGATTTGGGTAATGCCCATGCGCTGCATCAACGCATTATGCAGGCTTTTCCCGATGAAGGGAGGAATAACCCGCGTGCCGATTGGCATGTGTTGTTTCGGCATGAGCCCGATAGCGCTGTGGTTCTGGTGCAGTCAGTGATTAAGCCAGATTGGAGTCGACTACAACAGGGCTACCTGACCAAACATGATACGAAACCATTTAATTTAGAAACCAGCCAAATCAATGAAGGACGAATCTTTCAATTTCGCTTGAAAGCTAATCCCAGCAAACGTGACTCGAAGACAAGTAAGACAATCGGCCTGTTTCAGCCAACCGATCAACTGGCTTGGCTAGAGCGGCGAGCCGCTCAGTATGGATTTCAACTCCTGAGCATCGATACAATTCCGACCCCTAACGTCTTTGGTGTAAAAGGTAAAGGAACCGCGCCGATTCGGATTGTCACGGTTCTATACCAGGGGGTACTGCAAATCATTGATCCAGTTCTGTTCAATACGGCCCTACAACAGGGTATTGGCCGGGGCCGATCTTACGGCTGTGGGCTGCTATCAATCGCTCGGCTGCGATCGTAAGCCGTGTTTAAGACTCCTCTCTACACGTTTGAGGAGTCTTAAACAGCACTTAAATCTTTCAATTTTGTTGTAAATAACCATGTCTAGACTGCGAACGTTGCCCAAGGCTCGCGATCGCATCACTTTCCTGTATTTTGAACACTGTCGTGTTGAACAGGATGAGCGGGCGATCGCGGTTTTTCAGGACAAAAGTAAATTCCTGATTCCCTGTGCCGCTATTTCTACACTGTTACTGGGACCTGGTACTTCGATCACCCACGCTGCTATCAAAACCCTGGCTGACAATGCCTGTGAAGTGCAATGGGTTGGCGAGAATCTGTTCCGTTTCTATGCTGTGGGGCGGAGTGGTGCAGGCAATGCTAACCGTCTCATTCACCAGGCAACCATGTGGGCCGATACTTTGCAACGGCTGGCGGTGGTGCGGCGAATGTATACCTTCCGGTTTGCGGAGACACTGGATGAACACTTGAGTCTTCAGCAAATCCGAGGGCATGAAGGGGTACGGGTCAGGACACTCTATCAGCAATGGAGCCAAAAAACCGGGGTAGAGTGGCACGGGCGCGATTACAAACAAGAAGATTGGGATGCGGCAAACCCGATTAATCAGGCATTATCGATTGCCAATACCTGTCTTTATGCGGTGTGTCAGGCGGCTTTGCATTCCGTTGGCTATTCCCCCGCATTAGGCTTCATTCATACCGGCAAACCTCTATCGTTCGTCTATGACATAGCCGATATGTATAAAGCCGAAACGACTATTCCGGCTGCCTTTGAAGCGGTATCAGCAACCTATTTCGAGCTTGACCAAATGGTGCGCCACAAATGCCGTCAGCACTTTATTGCGGCTCGGTTAATGCAGCGGTTGGTGCAGGATGTCGATCAGGTACTGGGCTTTCAGGCAGAAGAGGAAGCGGAACCAGTTTGCTTCTTGTGGGATGACGTGTTGGCATCGGTAGAAGGTGGCAAGAACTGGGGTGATGAGGAGGGCTAAATGGTTGTCTTCATTCTGGAAAATGCCAAACCTGCTTTACGGGGAGAACTCGCTCGCTGGCTGTTTGAAGTCAAGGCGGGTATCTTTGTCGGTCGGGTTTCTGCCCTGGTGCGTGATGAATTGTGGGAGTTAATTGGTCAGAAACTCGGAAATGGTTCTGCCGTCTTGCTCTATCCACAACGCAACGAACAGGGGTTTAGTGCCCGAATGCTAGGAAATCCGTCGAGGTCGTTGGTAGACATAGAAGGGGTATTACTGGTGAAAGTGCAGTAAAAACAGCTATTTTGGAAGTGTTGTCCCCACAGGCGTGGGGGTGAACCGTCATTGACATTCGGCTAGAAATGATTGCATCTCGTTGTCCCCACAGGCGTGGGGGTGAACCGTAAAGCTGACCTTGTGTCGGTGGGTCGTCTTTGGTTGTCCCCACAGGCGTGGGGGTGAACCGCATTTAGGTCAACTCCACTGCTGTAATCCCGATCGTTGTCCCCACAGGCGTGGGGGTGAACCGGACTACGAACTACTGGATAAGCTCAACATGAACCGTTGTCCCCACAGGCGTGGGGGTGAACCGCAAACAGCATTTGCACAACTACCGCCAACCAAGTTGTCCCCACAGGCGTGGGGGTGAACCGATTGGCACTGGTTGGACGTTTGGTTTTGGTCGTCGTTGTCCCCACAGGCGTGGGGGTGAACCGATGAGCCAATAGCTGATATTGAGAAATCAGCAGCGTTGTCCCCACAGGCGTGGGGGTGAACCGGGTTTTAGAAATCCTTCGTCTCTGGCATACGAAGTTGTCCCCACAGGCGTGGGGGTGAACCGTTTCTAACATTTCAGAAAAAGGCTTAAATTCCTGTTGTCCCCACAGGCGTGGGGGTGAACCGCTCTTTTTGGTACAGAAGGTGGTAGAGCGATCGTTGTCCCCACAGGCGTGGGGGTGAACCGGTATTCGCAGCAGAAGCTACAATTAAACCTTTTGTTGTCCCCACAGGCGTGGGGGTGAACCGCATATTTTCCAGGCTTGAACGTGTGCCACCACCGTTGTCCCCACAGGCGTGGGGGTGAACCGCTGCGAAACACGAAGCAGAGTTTGCGCCTTAATCGTTGTCCCCACAGGCGTGGGGGTGAACCGCCGTCTGGTGAATCACTGGTGCTTCTATCCGGAGGTTGTCCCCACAGGCGTGGGGGTGAACCGTCTGCTGGCTTGCCGTCGAGTTTGACGTGGGGGTTGTCCCCACAGGCGTGGGGGTGAACCGTTGTCCGCATGCGGTTTGGCTTCGACGACGGCCGTTGTCCCCACAGGCGTGGGGGTGAACCGTGGTAAAGACAGACCGCGACATCATCCATGCCCGTTGTCCCCACAGGCGTGGGGGTGAACCGGGTTATTCCCCGAGGACGCAGCCGCCAGTGTCAGTTGTTCCCACAGGCGTGGGGGTGAACCGCAATGAGCCTATGCAAAGCATTGCCAACCTAATCGTTGTCCCCACAGGCGTGGGGGTGA
>CAZGDE010000373.1:0-7369 GCA_964524315.1 uncultured bacterium | reverse complement strand
TGGCAGCACCGCAGCCTGCTTCGAACGCGGCCTTTCCCCTACCTACACCACCAGTTGCCTCACCCCCAGTCCCCGCCAACCCACCTCTTCCTACCTTGAACATATGGGAAGAAGATTCGGTCATCCGAGCTGCTAAACAACTTGCCGACTTTTTTGGCGGTAGAGTCGTTAGTGATGACGATAGTAGCGGTGGGTTAAATCTTGATACAGGTGAAATCAAACCAGGAAAAGCGTTGCTCGATCAGTGGGATCCGGCTGATGAGGATAGCAATACGGATGATGACAATGTGCCGTTTTAACCTCGGCAAGGCTGAATCAATGAGTATGGAGGGAACAAATTCATTGCCGCCAAGGAAAGTCTACACATACCCATAAAAATAATTGTGAAAAATCAAAAATGAATATTCAGATAACTAGATATGCGCAAATGATCATAAAAATATATTTAAGGAAATAAGAAGTTTTCCTACAAAAGGAAGCGATATTAGCATGATTGATCGCGAATCTGGGTAGCCTGAAATTTAGTTTGAAATTATAGAGAACCTTCAATCAAAAAGTAATGAGCATCTATCGCGTGCGACGATAGAAATTTACAGGTAGCAATTATCAATAAATTTATTGGCCGGATAATTTATCAAATATTAGGTGGAAACCTCCTAACATCGGTCTAGTCATAATCGGGTGCATTTGTCAGGGTATCAAGATGGCCAAATTCCGTCGGTCTACCCTCTTGCTGGGGTCGGGCATCATCCTTTTCGCTACCACAACCATTCTTACTACAGCCGTGCTGAGCTTAAAGCCATCGCTATTAGCGGGGATGGCACTGCGACGACCACCCAAAACGGCGACAGTTTGTAAAACCATTGCCACTGACCCCAATCCACCATTGAACGTCCGTTCCAGCCCGGTGTCTGCCCCCGACAATATTATCGGCAAACTAAAAAATGGCACCGTTCTAACGATAGTGGACGAGAATCAGGGCTGGTTACGGATTACCAGTCCTCTCGATGGTTGGGTTTATCAAGAGTTAACTGTCACGACCTGCATCCCCAAAACTGCCGAAACAGCGAGTTCTGTGCCTGCTACACCCGATCAAACACCTGATCCGACACTGCTTGCCCAGGCAACAGAACACTACCAGGCAGGTAATTTAAATGCCGCGATCGCCGTGGCAAATCTTGTGCCCCCTAGCAGTCCCGACTATCAAATGGCTCAAGCGGCAGTCATTCAGTGGCCAAAGGAATGGAAAATTGCCGAAGCAGAATTTTACGTGGCTCAGAAAGCCGTGCGCGATCGCCGCTGGCAGGATGTTTTAGCAAAAGTGAAAACCTTTCCTGCCAATCGGTTCTGGCGCGCTAAATTGGCTCCCCTGGCACAGGAAGCCATGCAGCAGCAAAACGCTACCGCCCAAACCCCTTCCCACGATTAGCGGTGGGTAAGGTAAAGCAGCTTTCCACTTGCGTTCTCAAGGTTTCGTGGTCGAGATCCTGCCCGATTAACACCAACTGATTTTTCGGTGTCCCTTTCCACTCATCATCTTCGAGCGAAAACCGTTTACCGCTGAGGTGGAAAATATGGCGTTTGGGGCTTTCGTTGAACCAGAGAATACCTTTCGCCCGGAAGACATTGTCGGGTAACTGATTATCTAAAAAGTACTGAAACTTTTTGATGTCCAGAGGTTTGTCACTCTGAATTGACACCGACGTAAAGCCATCATTTTCCAGATGGTTGGAATGATGGTGATGGTCGTGATCGTGGTCATGCACACATTTCCCATGATCATGGTCACAGGCAGAGTGATCATGGTTGTGATGGTCGTGATGATCATGATGGTCGTGATGATCATGATCATGGTGGGCATGATCATCGTGACTATGCTCGTGATCCGTGTGGGCTTTTTCTGCCGGGTCGAAATATTTGTCAGACTCAAACAATCCCACACTCAACAACATCCCCAAGGGTACTTCGCCTTTGATCGTCCGCAGCAACCTGGCTCCCTGCTTAATATCGCGAACTCTCACTTCCAAAGCGTCCAGGTCTGCCTCGTCGACCAGATCTGCCTTGTTCAAGAGAATAATGTCGCCGTAGGCAATCTGGCTGTAAGCGGCTTCGCTATTAAATAAATCCAGGCTGAAATTTTCGGCATCAACAACCGTAATGATCGAGTCTAACCGGGTCATATCCCGTAGTTCCGTGCCCAAAAAGGTCATGGCCACAGGTAAGGGATCGGCCAGCCCGGTTGTTTCCACGACCAGATAATCAACCTTGTCGTCCCGCTCCAGCACTCGGTAAACCGCTTCGACCAAATCATTATTAATCGTGCAGCAGATACAACCATTGCTGAGTTCTACCATGCTGTTATCGGCATCGGTCGTGACGATAAGTTCATTATCAATACCAATCTCACCGAATTCATTCACTAAGACAGCCGTTTTCAAACCTTGCTGGTTGCTCAGAATGTAATTCAGGAGGGTTGTTTTACCACTGCCCAGAAAGCCTGTAATGATGGTAACGGGTAAACCATGTTTGGGCGCTTCCATTGCCGAAGCGGGAGTCACTGCTGATTGCATAGCTCAATTTGCGAGGGGTCAAATGTGCGATTAGGTTACGTGGGCAAGAAATCAACCGGGCAAAGGATCAGAAAATAGATGTATTAGTAATGAATCCATTCATGAACAAATTGGTCATGAATACTATACAGTGGGAGGCTGGATGTGCAATCCGCCTACCCCTACCTTACCATTGTGCCTGGTTAACCAGAATTTAGACTGCACCTTACTTCTGATTACCCTTCCTTTTCACTTTTTTATTCTGCGATCGCCATGTCCCTGACTCTCTACAACACTCTCAGTCGCCGCAAAGAAGAATTTAAGCCGCTAGATCCAGGTAAGGTGCGGATGTATTGCTGCGGCGTGACCGTGTATGACTATTGCCATCTGGGACATGCCCGCTCCTACATCGTCTGGGACACGATCCGGCGCTATTTGAAGTGGCGGGGATACGAGGTTCGTTACGTCCAAAACTTCACCGATATCGACGACAAAATTATCCAGCGATCGCGGGAGGAAAACTTACCGTGGCAGGAGATCACGGCCAAGTACATCCAGGCATATAACGATGACATGGCCAAGTTAAATATTTTGCCCGCCGATGCCTACCCCAAAGCGACGGAAACCATCCCCCAGATTATTGATCTGATCAAAACACTCATTGATCTGGGCTACGCCTACCCGGCGGCTGGTGACGTTTACTATGCGGTAGAACGTTTTCCCAGCTATGGCAAATTGTCAGGACGACACCTGGAACAGATGGCTGCCGGTGCCAGTGGCCGCCTGGAAGAGGAAGCAGAAACAAAAAAACGTCACCCCCTCGACTTCGCCCTCTGGAAGGCAGCAAAACCGGGAGAACCCGAATGGGACTCTCCCTGGGGGAAGGGCCGTCCCGGCTGGCATATTGAGTGTTCGGCAATGGTGCGGGAATTATTGGGCGATCGCATCGACATCCATAGCGGTGGTGAAGATCTGGTTTTTCCCCATCATGAGAATGAAATTGCCCAATCGGAAGCAGCCCTCTCGCAACCGCTGGCGTCTTACTGGCTGCATAACGGGTTTGTCAAAATTCGTGGCGACAAAATGTCGAAGTCGCTGAAGAATTTCACCACAATCCGGGCCTTGTTAGAACTCTATGACCCAATGGTAGTGCGGCTACTGGTCTTACAGGCCCATTATCGTTCCCCCATTGACTTCACCGAAGAAGCCATGACTGCAGCCCAGAACGGTTGGGAAACTCTCCAGGAAGGATTGTTATTTGGCGAAAAACACGGCAAACAATTGGGTTGGCAAGATGACACCTCTATTCAGGCAGTACCTTCTTTGGCCGCAGCAAAGGAGCAATTCCAGACCGCAATGGATGATGATTTCAACACATCGGGTGGTTTAGTTGTTCTATTTGAGTTAGCGAAGGAATTACGTCGGCAACATAATGTCTTAGTTCATGCTGGACAACCCGATGGAGATGTGCAGCAACTCCAGCAACAATGGCAAACACTGGTAGAACTGGCAGACGTGTTGGGTTTAATGGGTACCAGCACAACCGCTGATGGTAATGACACCAGTAGTAACAACGGTGGCTTAACGGATGCGGCAATTGAAGCTCTGATCCAACAACGCCAGGAAGCGCGTCAGGCCAAGAACTGGGCCGAGAGCGATCGCATCCGCAACGAACTGCAAGCCCAGGGAATTACCTTGATTGACCAGAAGGATGGCGTTACCCGGTGGCATCGCTAACACGGCTTATTTTTCCGGGCGATCGCCTGCTACAGAGAGTGAATTTTTCCGGTCTACCTGGGAACTCTGCAAGTAAGATCTATCCTACTAAGCCAGTCTGGTTAGCCTTGTAGACTTCCAAGTCAGCTAATTCCGAATCAGCCCATTCATCTGCTTTCAGGAGTTGAAGTTTTATGCCCAAATTCAAGCGTCAAGAACTGAGCGAAGACGATGTTCTCTCAATTGGAGACACCACTTTTAAGGCGGGTAAGTTCAAGCAAGCCGTCGAGTCTTGTTTCGATGATGCGATGGGATACGGCTTAAGCTCAGCGTTAAGTAATAAAGAGATTAAAATTTCTCCCAAAAAACTGGCCGGTACCGGAGGCGGGGAAGCTTACGCTCGCTGGTTTGGTGATGGCATTGAATGTGAAGTTTTAAAGGTCGGGGCACAGGGATGGCAGAAGGCAAAAGTTAGAGTATCGGTTAGCGTCGAATTTTACACCGAAGCCAGTGACACCACGCCCCAATCGGCTACCCCCCAGGCCGCCAAAGTGCCCCCTCCACCTGTGGCTAAAATGCCCCCGCAACCGCCCAAACCTCAACCTCAACCTCAGCCGCAACCAGCCGCAAAAGTAGCACCACCAGCACCACCAGCAAGCAATGGCTCCTATATAGTGCCAGATGAATTATTAGAAGATATTTGGGGTTAACGAGGCATGTATTTTCTGACTGTCAACTATCTAAAGTAGTAAATTGCTACTCGGATATGTCCAATTTTGTGACCAGAATGGGTACCTTTGATAGGTAAATCAGATCCACTAAATAAGAGCCATCGCTCATTGGTTCTTGTTTAGTTCGTTCTTGTCTAATTGGTTGTTTATATGCGTCAGAAACACGATCGCGCCTTTCTAATCATGGTGCTACTGTGCAGCATTGCTGGGGTCATTCTGGGGGGTACATCAAGTTGGGCCGAGAGTAATAGCTGCTTGCAAGCAGACGTTGTCACTTCCGAATGCATCACCAAAAGCCCTCAACAGAAAACGATTGAGGGAATGAGTGTGGGTCTGGTAGCTGGTATTGGTGCGGCTGTTGCTGCGACCTGGCAGGCGAAAAATAAACCCAGAAAGGATTGAAATAATTGCGTAATTGCACCTGTTAGTTTTTTGAGGGTTTACGCCCTCAAAAAATAATCTCAGCTTAGTAACTGGTTGAATGGGGTATCAGAGACACCGACGTTCACGAGTTAAGCACCTTTAGTGCGATCGCCATTAGAGGGGCGGTTCAACCCACCAGAACCCATCTCCCGGCGGGCCAAAGGCGAATCTGCCTGGAGTGGCTGCAATTGTTGGCGACCGTTGCGAATCACCCGCATCATCTCTGTTAGCTGGAATTCCATTTCTTTCAGGACGCGATCGGCATACTCATCAGCACCCGCCTGAATTTCTTCACACTCAGCCAATGCGAGCCGTTGCATCTCCTCCAACTCTTTCTGGGTTTGCCGGCGTAATCGCTCTAATTCGGTGATCTGCTGTTCTTGAGCGGAAGCACAGTCCTGCTGCACCCGTTGGCGAATCTGCTGCGCCTCCATTTCGGCCTGACGCAGGATACCCATTTCATTCATAATTTGGGCAGCCCGTCGTTCTGCCGACTCAATCATTTCCTGGGCATATTGCTCCGCATGCAGCAAAATTTCTTCTTTGTGGCGGACAATCTCTTCAGCCTCATGAAACGCTTCTGGCAGGTTCAGCTGCACCAGTTCAATCTGGTCTAACAGTTGGTCTTCAATGACCAATGTTCGCCCAAATAACCGGGGACTATCGAGAAGGACTTCCTTGAGTCGTTCCAGTTCCCCCTGGATATCTACGCTTCCTGGTCGGACGGCATCACCAGCGGGGGTACCATTTGGGCTGGCTCCGATGCCAGGGTTAAATCCGTGGTCAGGGCTGATACTGGATGATTCTTGGCGTAGCATTTGTAAATATCTGGGGCGACATGTTGTGGAACAAGATGATCAATCGGACCGCCGAACCGGGCAATTTCTTTCACAACACTGCTACTTAAAAAGCTGTATTCATTAGATGTTGCCAGGAAAACGGTTTCGATCTGGTCGGAAAGGGTTTTATTAGTATGAGCCATCTGCAGCTCCATCTCAAAATCTGAGAGTACTCGTAACCCTCGTAGCAGCACCGTAGCGCGTCGCATTATTGCATAGTTTACTGTTAGCCCATCAAAACTATCGATCTCCACATTCGGTAAATGGGACGTCGATCGCCGAATTTGGTCAATCCGCTCAGCCACCGTAAATAGCGGTGTTTTATTTGGATTCCGCAGAACAGCCACAATTACGTGTTCAAACAGGCGACACCCCCGCTCAATAATGTCGAGGTGCCCCAATGTAATTGGATCGAAACTACCAGGGTAGATCGCAAGCACAAGCAGAAACCAAAACTACTGAGGCGATTATAAGAGGAAATGTTACCAAGCAACTTTATCCTCTAGACACTCAATTTCAATAGAGCCAGTAGATAGATCTACGACACTTAACTATAACGATCCTATTCGGCTTGAACCAAATACTTCACCAGAAAACATCACATCCGCGTCCTTGTAATCTCACAAATGTTGATGACTGTTTTGTTCATCGAGGGCAGGCCTCTTCTCAACAGGAAACGCTTAACAGGAAACAAGTGCTGGACGATTCAGGCAACCCCAATCAGGAAGGCTTTATTTTACCAGACTAAAAGGATACGGTGGAAGAAAATCAAGATGTTTTGCAGCGTATAGAAGACGACAGGAAATATAACTTATCTGTGCAGGGAGTATCCAACTCTAAAGGCTACGAAACCCTAAAGATGGGGCAATTTGAGCAATTCCATGGCCTTTTGTCATCTGAGTCATCCATACCAGCACTACCATCACTCCATGCCATTGCGCCTGCGTCCTGTGTTTTTGCTGCGTTAAACCTCCCTAAAGAATTCGGCGGAATTCAATACTTCGCGCTTTCAATAGTGATAATTCATCCGGGGAACTGCCTGTGATCACTAGAGACGTATTGAGCCATGTCTATACTGCAAACCCCAAACTGGTCAAGGAGGCAGAAGCGG
>CAZGDE010000372.1:0-7409 GCA_964524315.1 uncultured bacterium | reverse complement strand
CACATGGCCTTCGACCTGGCCAAAATATCCACTGTGAGATTGTTCCATCCCTTTTGTCTTTTGCTGTTGTGAATTTCGCCCAATACTGCTCACCGATTATCCAAGCATTTCGTCAAGTCCCATTGCGACAGGTTTTGGTTGTCCCCTTTGTCCTGCAAATTTTTCTGGCGGTTGGGCTAACGGGTTGGGTTTCCCTACGTAACGGACAAAAAGCAGTTAACGACCTGGCTGGCCAATTGCGGCATCGGGCAAGTGCCGAAATTGCCCATCATTTAGAGGATCAATTGTCACTGCCACAACAAATTAATCAACTGAACCTGAATGCAATTGAAATTGGTGTGATCGACTTGAAAGACTTTGACTGTCTGGGACGCACGTTCTGGAAACAGATGAAAATTTTCCCAGTCGGGTATGTCAACTTTGCCAATCCCCAAGGCGAATTTATTGGGGTTGAGCGTTTAGAGGATGGTTCACTGTTGATCAACGAACGATCGCAAAAGTTGGGGGGGAACGAAAAGCTACATGTTTATACCACCAACGTGAAGGGCGATCGCACTCAGTTAATTGAGGCAAAACCCTACAATCCCCTCATCGAAGCCTGGTATGTGGATGCCTTTAAATCTGGCAAACCCCTCTGGAGTGCGATTTACCAGTGGGATGACAAACCAGAAGTGGTATCTATTTCGGCCAGTTACCCAATCTACAACCGCGATCACCAATTCCAGGGAGTAATTGGGGTCGATCTCATCCTGTCCCAATTTAGCGAATTTCTCCGTCATCTCAACATTACTCCCCACAGCAAAACGATCATTCTGGAACGGAATGGTTTTCTCGTGGCTAGTTCTAGTCAGGAAGAGTCTTACAAAATCGTTAATGGCCTGGCCCAGCGATTAAAGGCAACGGAAAGTAAGGATCCCCTGATCCGAATCACAGCCCATCACTTAATCAAGCAATTTCACAGCTTGAATACCATCACGACCCACCACCAACTTGATTTTTTCATCCCCAATGAACGGCTATTTGTTGATATCACACCCTGGCAGGACAATTTGGGGGTGGACTGGCTCATTGTTGTCATCGTGCCCGAATCGGATTTTATGGGGCAAATTTATGCCAATACCCGTACCACGATTCTGTTATGTTTGCTGGCTCTGGCACTTGCCACGCTATTGGGCTTAATGACTGCCCGCTGGATCACCCACCCCATTCGTCAAATTGCGGCAGCAAGCCGGGCGATCGCCAATGGTGATCTGGATCAAACCATCCAGGTGAATGGGATTGATGAATTAGAAGTATTGGCTCAGTCCTTCAACCAGATGGCCGCCCAACTCAAGGCATCGTTTACGGAACTGGAAGATCGCGTCGCCCAACGTACCGCTGAACTGGCAGAAGCCAGGGATGCCGCTGAAACCGCTAGTAAGGCCAAAAGCCAATTTCTCGCGCAAATTAGCCATGAGTTGAGAACTCCCCTCAATGCTATTTTAGGTTTCACCCAGGTTATGCAATATGACGCATCCTTTCCTGAATTACATCAAGAGCATGTCAAAATCATGCATCGTAACGGAGAGCGTTTATTATCACTCATTAATGACATCATCACGGTTGCCAATATTAAAACGAAAGACCAGCACCGCTGGAGCGAATACCTCGACCAAACGCTCGAACTACGCTCCCAAATTGCCCATGACGCGCTTGATGATTTGCCGCAACAGCGGCTCAGCCGCGACCTGAACCAGTTACCATCTGCATGGATTGACCAGCTTTATCAGGCCGCAATCAAAGGCTCCGATGATGCCATCTTGCAATTGTTGGAACAAATTCCACCGTCACACTCGCTATTGGCAGACCAGTTGCGAGTATGGGTGAACGATTTTCGCTTTGATGAATTCATTGATTTAATTAATTTAACGCGGACACACCAATGACTAACAATTTAACTAATGCCTCCAACCCGCCTAAAGGGGATATTCTGATTGTGGATGATACCCCTGACAATTTGCGTGTCCTCTCTGCCATGCTAACCAACCGGGGATTTGAAGTCCGCAAAGCACTCAATGGGCAACGGGCAATTATCTCCGTCCAGTCAGAACCGCCAGATTTAATCCTGCTAGACATTAAAATGCCGGAAATGGATGGCTACGAGGTCTGCCGCAAGTTAAAAGCCGATCCCCAGACCTGCGAAGTTCCGATCATCTTTATCAGTGCGCTGGATGATGCCTTAGACAAGGTACGCGCCTTTGCTGCTGGTGGCGTCGATTATGTGACAAAGCCATTCCAGGAAGCCGAAGTGCTGGCCCGCATTGAACACCAGTTAAGGATTCAGCGCTTACAACATCAATTGATTGAGCAAAATGAAGAACTGACCCGTTCTAATCGCGAACTGGAACAGTTTGCCTATGTCGTTTCCCACGATTTGCAACAACCCCTGCAAAGTGTCACTGGGTTTGTCAAACTCCTGCTCTTAAAATATCAGGACAACCTGGATGAGATGGCCCATGATTATCTCAACCGGATTCATGATGCTGGTAGCCGGATGCAACGACTGATCCAGGACTTACTGGCCTATGCCAGGGTTGGCAAACAAGATCACGAATTTTACCAGGTTGATTGTAACGATGTGCTGAAGCAGGTGCAGGCAAACTTGCAGGTGGCGATCGCGGAAAAACAGGTGGATCTGTCTCACGACCCCCTCCCCACCGTTATGGGGAACGAAACCCAACTGATTCAGCTATTTCAAAACCTGATTAGTAATGGCATTAAATTTGTCAAGCCAGATGTCACACCCCGAATTCATATTTCCGTCGCCCAGGCCGACAATCATTGGTTTATCGGTGTGAGCGACAATGGCATTGGGATCCCTGCCGAACATGTTGGCCGCATTTTTGAAATATTTCAACGGGTTCATTCCGCCAGCTCCTATCCTGGTACGGGCATTGGTTTAGCCACGTGCAAGAAAATTGTCGAAATCCACGGCGGGCAGATCTGGGTCGAATCACAGCCAGGTGTCGGTACAACGTTCTACTTTACGTTGGTTAAAGTTGATACCTCCAATCTAGAAGGCGTTAGGCAGGATGCGAGCGAGGTGTAAAGCCTGATCAACGGGTGGAGTCTGTACCTGTGACGTTCCCGATGGCACACTGACATTGATGAACAGGTTCAGGGAAAAGGTGATGGTAGCAGCTAACAATAACTTGTGGAACATAGCGGCTCCTCCTGCATCAAACAACGGTCAGCGATTCCTATGAGCTTGCATCTAATAACAGAGTCTCTTCGGTGGATTCCTGAAGCTCTGTTAATGTCCCTGACGCGCTCATGTTTTTAGAGTGCCCTAATTTTTTGAAGAAGTAATGAAGTATGAATCAGTATCCAATGAAGCTTTGCTAAAGTGTATATAGGTGAAGACTTTTGCCTAAGCTAAAAAATAGTTCAGATTGTTTGAGCGCCAATGGCTGTAACTTTAAAGGATGAATCAATCACACGGGGTGTGATGTTCCTCTGCTTAGGTGCAGCTGCGGTGTTGTTCCTTATTCAATGGCGCGTTTGGGTGACAGGTGGGGTAATGCAACCTGCCCATGCAGAATGGGTAGAGTCACGTCAACGCACGCCTGCCCAGCAACAACAGGCGACTCCCAGGCAAACGTTTGTTGCCCCTCAACGACCAATCGCCACCACACCACCCAACACCACAAAACTGGTGGTCGACTTGAGCGATCGCCGGGTTTACCTTTATAAAGACCAACAACAGCAGACTAGCTATCCCCTGGCGGTAGGCCAGTCTGGATGGGAAACTCCCACCGGTAATTTCCAGGTGCTTGAGATGCAGCGTGATCCCCAATGGATGCATCCCATCACCAAAGAGGTCATTCCTGCTGGCCCCGAAAATCCTCTGGGTAAACGCTGGATCGGTTTTTTGGCAAATGAAGAAACCCACATTGGTTTCCACGGCACCAATCAGGAAGAATTGATTGGGCAGGCTGTTTCCCATGGATGCCTCCGCATGCGTAACCAGGATGTCATCGCCCTGTACGAAAAAGTTGCAGAAGGAACACCCGTTATCGTCAAACATTAACCTCGACCGATACCATCACCTGCCAGTTGATGGAAGAAATGTGGGTTTTGATACGTTCAACCCAGGATTTACAATGGCTGAATGTAGTAGGGTGCTGTTAGAGTCAGCATGACGGAACAACCGATTCTCGTTGATGTGTTCCTGGCAAAGAGGTATTCCTGACAAAGGCTACTGCACAAAGTTTTCCAGGTTCATGGTGTCATCAACCATGCAAATTTGCCTAATGGGAGAACCTGTGGCAAAGTCTTTGGCCGCAGGCTGTTTGGTAGGGGTGGGTTGAGTCAACCAATCAAAACGAATGTAGGTCTTTGGACAAACCTACCCCCACATAAAACATCCCACGTGGCTGCTAATTTGGCCCTGCCTGTGCCTCAAAGCTAGGTGCATAAGCCTGCAGTAGCGCGCTGACCTGGGTAAGCACTTCGTCGCCCGTTTTCTTGTTGATTGCCTGCCGTTCGGGGAAGAATTCTGGTCGATCAAGGTTGCGAGCGATCGCCTCGCCAACCTGCTGGGCAATTAACCCCAGAAGTTCTTCTTTGGCCCGTTGGCGCTGATAACTTGCACCTTCTTCAGTTGTGGCATACAGAGGTGGTAGCCGGTTCAGGGCGTAGGCAGCAATGTCACCCAGGTCAAGGGTGCGATCGCTGGTGGCTTCAATCTCTGCGACCCGGGCGATCGCTTCGGTCAGCACCAACTCTTCCATCACATTAATAAACTGCTTGCGCGGAACTGCTACCACTTCACCGGTCAAGAGCGCCCCCATCAATCGATCTAAAGCCATGTACTCTTCGATCGATAATTCTGAAGCCGTGTCACAAATCCGCCCCACCTCTGCTTCCATCGCCGGAGTCAGGTAGCCGTCTTGTAGTGCCTGCTCCACGATCTTTTCAATACTCATAGTGCCTCCATACTCCACAGCGCCATTTTGTTATAGATGGACAGCCTTGCATAATGTTGCCCCAGAATTTATTCTCTGGAACACCATAATCAAAGCTTACATAACAAATTTATTCAAAACACGTTATTCAACTCCCTTTGTTCGCCAGGGCACCGGATCGACAGCCAGCCCGTTGACGTACAACCCCCAATGTAGATGAGGCCCGGTTGAGGCTCCGGTGGAGCCCACCGTCCCAATCACCTGACCAGCTTTAACAAAGTCTCCCTCCTTCACCAGAATACGGCTTAAGTGTAAGTAAGCACTGGTTACTCCCTGGCCGTGATCCAGCCCAACGACATTGCCATTGACTGCGAATCCGTCCTTTTCTCGTCCTACCAGGGCAACCCGCCCAGCGGCAGGCGCAATCACAGGTGAACCAGTCGCCCCCGCATAGTCTACCCCGCGATGGTAGTAGTCATTGGCAAACACACCATTGTAATAACGCCGGATCCCATATACACCCGTAATGGGCCCTTCATTTGGCTTTAAGAACGGCCCATTCCAGAGCTTCTCTGGTGTCACCTGTTGCTTGAATGCCTCCAGCCGATTGTATTCAAAGTCCGAAATATCGCCATCTTTACCGGGTGGTAACCAGATGGACTGCGTGGGGAAACTGCGCCCTTTTAGTTTGACGGTGGCCGTTGCCGTCTCACCCCCACCGCTTGCCTGGAGTTGGAGCGTTCCTGGTTTGTCTAAAGGGGTAGTAGGTACCAGGGCCCGAAACCGGTTAGCGCCAATGAGAAAGGTCTGAAATGTCCGGTTCTTGAAGGTGACGGTCGGAGTTGCGTTAATTGATAAATTGTCATACTGCACGACTACCGACAGGGTATCTCCCAGTTGGGGAGTCGCTGGCGTTACCTTGATTTGCAGGGCAACGACGGGAGCAGGTAGCACGGTGGTTCCAGCGGCAATCGCCAACAGGGTAATTGATCCCCATAAAAAAGGGGTGGGATGGGAGGGAGGAGCGTTCGTGCGATCGTCAACTTCACGCTCGAAGAGTTTACATTTCAATGTAACGAGCGGCCTCAGAGCACTAGGGTGGTGAGTCCAGGGTAAGGTTGCCATAAAAGCACGATTCATGAGATTTCGTGGGTAGCTAAAATGCGTCTTCATGGCTGGCATTTCGACGTATTGTATAAAGTTCGCGTCTCTTTTAGGACAGAAACAGCATAGACAAAGAGCAGAAATTTTGCGGTAGAGGTACCCCGGAAGTCCCGAAAACTTTGTATTCTGAAGGTTAGAGAGAGTATTACTTTTGTTAATAAAACACGTTAAATTCTGTGCAAGAA
This sequence comes from uncultured bacterium, assembly GCA_964524315.1. Taxonomy (GTDB): domain Bacteria; phylum Cyanobacteriota; class Cyanobacteriia; order Leptolyngbyales; family Leptolyngbyaceae; genus CAZGDE01. The sequence continues at coordinate 1,114 of CAZGDE010000372.1, read as the reverse complement.
GATTTTCGGTTAATTGTTGACCTGGTGACGGTACTGGCTGCTGCCGGGGCGGGAGGTTTACTGGCAGCATTACTGCGCCAACCCATCTTACTGGGATATCTGCTCGCAGGCATGATTGTCGGGCCAGCCGGGCTGGGCTTGATCAAAGAACTGATACAGGTGGAAACACTGGCTCAGTTTGGTGTAGCCTTTCTGCTCTTTGCCCTGGGTGTAGAGTTTTCCTTTTCCGAACTGAAGAAAGTTAAGGGGATTAGCCTGGGTGGTGGTGGCTTGCAAATTGCCCTCACCATTCTAGTCACTGCCCTCGCCTCTGTGGGTATGGGTTGGGTCACCTCTCCTGCACAGGGGATTTTTTTGGGGGCTATTCTCTCTCTCTCATCGACAGCGGTTGTCCTAAAAAGCCTGATGGAGCGGAACGAAACCGGCACCCCCCACGGACAGGTGATGTTAGGCATCCTGGTGGTGCAAGATCTGGCACTGGGCTTAATGCTGGCCGTCTTACCAGCATTGGATAAACCACCCGAAGAAATTGGGCTGGCTGTGGGTTGGGCATTATTACATACAGGATTATTTGCGCTGGGGGCAGTGGCCGCCGGGATCTGGCTAATTCCTCCCCTATTACGATTATTGGCACGCACCGAGAGTCGAGAACTATTCTTATTGGGTGTGGTCGCTCTTTGTCTGGGGATTGCCCTACTGACAGAACATCTGGGGCTGTCCATTGAAATGGGTGCATTTGTAGCAGGTTTGATGATCTCAGATGTGGAGTATGCTGACCAAACCCTGACCTACGTTGAGCCGCTACGGGATATTTTTGCTTCGTTATTTTTTGCCACCATTGGCATGCTGATCGATCCAGTTTTTCTTTGGAACAATCTGGAATTGATCCTGATGCTGGTGGCGCTGGTGTTTATAGGCAAGTTTCTCATTGTCACGCCACTGGTAACTCTGTTCCGTTACCCCTTTAAGACTGCCTTAATTACCGGCTTGGGGTTGGCCCAGATTGGGGAATTTTCCTTTGTGCTGGCCAGCGAGGGCCAATCGCTAGGGCTGGTGTCGCGCCGGGTGTATTTGCTAATTCTGGGTACGACTGCTGTCACGTTGGTCTTAACAC
>CAZGDE010000371.1:0-7430 GCA_964524315.1 uncultured bacterium | reverse complement strand
TGGCTCAACAACCCGCGCAAGCCGCTCGAGGCGAGCGGCACCAGCGGCATGAAGGCGGCACTCAACGGGGTGCCGCACCTCAGCATCGGCGACGGCTGGTGGGCCGAGGGCTACACCGGCGACAACGGCTGGCTGATCGACGGCCACGCCGACCCGCAGAACCACGACGCCGCCGACGCCGCCGACGCCGCCGCGCTCTACACGCTGCTCGAGCAGGAGGTGGTCCCGGCGTTCTACGACCGCAACGGCGACGGCGTGCCGACGCGCTGGATGCGGGTGGTCCGGGAAGCCATGCGCACGACCATGCCGCGTTTCTCGGCCAAACGGATGCTCAAGGAGTACGTGCAGCGGCTCTACGCGCCGGCCATGGCCCGCCGCTGAGCGGCGCCGGCCCGGGCCAGACCGATCGGCCGGGGCGGCCCCGGCCGGCTGGGCGTACAATGGGGGGATGTCTCGAAAGAGCGCGTCCAACAAGGTGCACTGCGCCCTGTGCGGCGCCAAGGAAGTGTCCGAGCCCAAGGGCGAGGAGCGCTACTGCGGCGACTGCTGGGACAAGAAGATCGCGGTCGAGGAGATCGTCGCCCGCGAGTTCGTCCTGAAGCGCTACATCCGCGCCCACAGCGCCGAGAAGTATCTCGTCTACCACTCGACGCAGAAGGTGCCGTGCGGCCAGCTCATCGTCGTGGACGACGGCTACGACCTCTTCCTGACGATGACCCTCTACCCCAACTTCGCCTGGGACGACGCCGCCTACCATCTGGAGGGCGACCCCGAGGCCCGCACCTTCGCCGAGCTGCTCGTCGACGTCGTCGCCACCGAGGTCATCGAGCCCTGGGGCGGCGGGAAATGGCACCTGGAGGTCTTCCGGTCGGCGACCGCCGAACCGGAGGACTGGAACGGCGAGATGTAACGCCGCCGCCGGCCGAATGCCGGCCCTACTTCCGCCACGGGCTGCTATATACTCGGCCCAGCTGGGGCCGGTTGGCCGCGAGCGGAGATCGGAGGAGTTCGATGAAGCGCTTTGGGCAGTGGATGTTGGCCATCGCGGTAGTGGGCCTGGCGACCGGTGGGGCGACCGCGCAGGAGCGCAAGCTCATTCCGCCGATTCGCGGCGAAGCGCAGCTCGACATCACCAAGCCGGCGACGCGGGTGCAGGGCACCGAGGTCGTGACGACCTTCATCGTGCGCAACCCGGCCACCACCGGCGCCATCGCCGGCTTGAAGGTCGAGGAGAACTGGTACGACAAGGGCGGCAACCCGGTGACCGGTGACACCTACCGCCACCCGCGGCCGCTGCGCGCCGGCGAGATCATCAGCATCACGCTGCGCACGCCGCGAAACCCGGCGATGAACAGCAACCAGTACCAGTTCAGCCACGCCAACGGCACGATCAAGACGAACATCGTGCCGAAGCTCGAAGTTCCGAAGTCGTAACCGCCGCCGCGCTGCGGCCGGCACGCGGCCCGCGCTCCCCCCGGGGACGCGGGTCGTGTCGTGTACGGCGGCGGCGGGGGCAGCTCAGCGCCGCGTCGCCAGGCGATCGACCAGCCGGGCCGTGCCCGGTACGCGCCAGGTCTCGCCGCGTGCCGCGGTGACCAGCAGCCACACCCACAGGCCGGCGCCGGCCAGCCACGTGAGATTGGTGACCGTGAGCAGCAGACGGAAGGCCACGCCCGAGACCAGCGCGCCGATCAGCGCGGCGGCGACGGTGAGCGCCATCACCGCCGACAGCGCCCCGAACACCACCACCGACTGCGCGGCGTGCAGCCGCACGCCGGCGTGGCGCCGCTCCAGCGTCAGGAACAGCGCGCCGGTCACCCAGCCGCCCAGGTAGGCCAGCGCCCCGGCCAGGCGGGCGTCGAGCCCCGTGGACGTCGCCGCGTCACCAGAGGCCGGTGCGCTCATCGCGCCGGCGGTGCGACCACGCGGATGATCGTCTCCCGCGCGGCCTCGGGCTGGTCGCCCATCCGCGACGTGCCGGCGACGCGCAGCACGTAGAGGCCCGGGGCCACGTCCTTGAGCGGGATCCGCACCGAGAAGCCGTAGCCGCCAGGGCCGCCGGCCAGTTCGCTGCTGTCGCGCTCCTCGCGGGTCTGGAACACGGTCTGGCCGCCCTCGGCCTTCAGCGTCGCCTCGAGATCGACCTTGTGCGGCTGCTTGCCGGTGTTGTCGTAAATCTCGGCGAACAGCGCCAACTCGTCGCCGGTCACGAAATCCCGATAGGTGGTCATCGGCCCGGGCAGCATCTTGGCCAGCGGGTCCTTCGAGCGCGCCGTCGGCGTCAGCCCGCTCAGCGCCGAGGTGATCGCCAGGCCGCTGACGGCGAGCTTCTCCTTGGTGAAGTCCGGGACGTCGAGGTCGGTCGCCACCGAGCCGGCCCGACGGCCGTTCTCCTCCATTACGGCCACGCGCAACTGGTAGCGGCCGGGCGGCAGGTCGATCTGGTTGAGCAGGCGGAAGCCGCCGGCCCGCACCCGCGGCACCGAGTCGGGCTTCAGGCCGAGGGTGAGCGTGGAACGGTCGCCCGGAAACGCCTTGCCGGCGTAGTCGCTGGCCGTGACGATCACCTCGAGGCGGTTGGTGAAGTTGCCGCCGCTCTCGGTGAGCGGCAGGTCGCGGGCCGCAATCAGCGTCGAGAGCACGACGGCGCCCTTGTTGTCGGCGCCCTTGAACACCGCCGTCGACAGCGCCAGCGGCAGCCCGGCGGTCGGCAGCGGGCTCACCAGCGCCGAGCGCAGCTCGGGCGCGGTCTTGGCCTCGTTGCGGTCGGTCTCGGCGCGGCCGCGGGCGGCGACATAGCCCTTGCGGGCGCGGACGGTCAGGCCCGGCTGCTTCACCTTGACCTCGATCTTGCGATAGCGGCCGTCGCGCCGGTCGTTGCTCGAGTAGTAGCCGATCAGGTAGTAGGCGCTGTTGTCGGCGACCAGCCGCTCGAAGCCGCCGGCGAAGTCGTTGGCGTTCACCAGCGCGAAGCCGCCGGTTTCCGTCGACAGCACCCGCAGGCTGTCCTGGCCGAGGCGCACCTCGTTGTTGAACGCCGTGATGCCCAGGTTCAGCGTCGGGTCGGTGGGCATGTCCTGCACCTCGATGAGGTCGTCGTTGCCGGCCCCCAGGCCGCGGGCGTCGATGCCGTAGATGGCGACGTTGGCGCGGGTGGCGGCGGCGATGGCGTCCTGCGTCGCCTGGATGATCGTCGAGGCGTCGCGGTTGGCGAACACGTCGGTGATGTTGTAGTCGATGCCCTCGCTGAAATAGACGAGGGCCTTGCGGCGGCCCGAGATGCCGCCCAGGTAGTTGGACAGGTTGCGGATCGAATCGAGCGTCGTGCGCGCCTGCAGCCCCCGTTCGGGGTCGAGCATGTCGTTGATCGGGTCGCCCTGCTGGCGGATCCCGCGGGTCCGCTGCTCTTCGTCGGTCCGCTCCATCGTCGCCGAGCGGAGCTTGCGGCCCATGAACTTGTCGATGGCGGTGAGCAGGCGGCGCTGGCTGCTGGTGAACTCCTGGGCGGCGTCGGAACGGCCGCTGGTGAACACCACCGCGGCGCGGTCGTTGGCGCCGATGTAGCGCTGGACGAACTGCCGCGCCACCGCCTTGGTGCGGGCGCTGCGCAGGGCGTTGGTGTGGATGTCGTCGAGCACCAGCACGTAGACCCGCCCGTCGCTGCCGGTGATGTTGTCGGTGACATCGGGCTCGATCGGGTTGGAGGCGAACAACGGCCGCGGCTGGCGTTCGACCGGGATGTTGACGAACGTGAAGGCCGAGACCTTCTGCGGCTTGCCGTCCTCGAGCACCTCGAAGTCGGCGCTGGTCAGGCCGGGCACGAATCCGCCCTTGGCGTCGAGGACCCGGGCGTCCACCTCGACGTAGTTCACCTCGGCCCGGAACGTGATCGGCGGCTGGTCGGGCGCCTGCGGAATCGGCGCCGGCGCCGGAGTCTGAGCGGACAACGCGGCGCCGATGAGCAGCACCGCGACACTGGCTGGCCAAGTGCGGGTCATGGAGGATGTCCTGTCGGGCCCCCGCCGCCGGAGGGCGACGCGGTCCGGGCGAACGACGAGTGCAGGCGCGGCTTCCTGGATTATAGGACGGCGGCCTGCGCAGAGTTGGCGGCCCGGCGGGCGGCCGGCGGGCGCCGGGGCGTGCCTGCCGCTCCGGGCCAGAACCGTGGCGGCGTCCGCGGCGTCCAAACCGAAGCGTGCCGACGCGCTGGCGCGGCCAGCGCGGGGGCGTGGCCCCGGTCAAACCCGCTATACTCAACGTTCGTATGTCTTTGGACATCCGCGCCGTGCAGGCTGCCCTCACGACCGAGGGGCTGGACGGCTGGCTCCTCTACGATTTCCGCGGCTCCAACCCGGTGGCGCAGCGTCTCGCCGGCCTCGACGGCGGCGGCCACATGGCCACCCGCCGCTGGTTCTACCTGATTCCCGCCAGCGGCACGCCGCGGGCGCTGGTCCACAAGATCGAGTCGCGAACGCTGGCCCATCTGCCCGGGGAGACGACCCGGTACGCCGGACGCACCGAGCTCGAGTCGGGGTTGGCGGCGATCCTGCGCGGCGTCGGCCGGGTCGCGATGGAGTACTCGCCGCTCTGCGCCATTCCCTACGTGTCGCGCGTCGACGCCGGCACGGTGGAACTGGTGCGCGCGCAGGGGGTGGAGGTGGTCACGTCGGCCGACCTCGTCCAGCAGTTCGAGGCGATGTGGAGCGCCGAGGCCTTCCGCACCCATCACGAGGCGGCCGAGCGGCTCTACCGGGTCAAGGATCGCGCCTTCGCGGAAATCGCCGCGCGGCTGCGCGACGGCCGGCCGACCACGGAGTACGACATCCAGACGCGGATGATGGAGTGGTTCGACGAGGAGGGGCTGTACACCGACTCGCCGCCCATCGTCGCCGCCGAGGCCAACGCCGGCGACCCGCACTACCAGCCGACCGCCACCGCCTCGCGGCCGATCGGCCATGACAACGTCGTCCTGCTCGACCTGTGGGGCAAGCTGCCGGTGCCCGGCGCGGTCTTCGCCGACATCAGCTGGATGGGCTACACCGGCCGCGACGTGCCGGCCCCGGTGACCGCCGCCTTCACCGCCGCCCGCGACGCCCGCGACGCCGCCGTCAGCCTCATCGAGTCGGCCGCCGCAGCCGGCCGGCCCGTGCGCGGCTGGGAAGCCGACCGGGCCGCCCGCACGGTGCTCGAAGCGGCCGGCTTCGGCGGCGCCATCCTGCACCGCACCGGCCACAGCCTGGGCGAACAGATTCACGGCAACGGCGCCCACCTCGACGACTACGAGACGCGCGACGAGCGCCGGCTGCTGCCCGGCACCGGGTTCACGATCGAGCCCGGGCTCTATTTCGACACGTTCGGCGTGCGTACGGAGATCAACGTCGCCTGGGGCCCGGAGGGGCCAGAGGTGACGGGCCCACGGCAGATGGCCGTGGTGCCGCTGGTGTAGGAGAAGCTCATGTCAACGCGCAAAACCACGGTGTTCTATGCCCTGCTCATCGCCGTCGCCTCGGTGGCGGTCGGCATGGTGATCGCGTCGCGGCTGGAGCTGTCGCCGTCGTCGGCGGCGCAGACCGTGACGGCCGGCGTGCCGCCGGCCAACAGCGCGCCGCTCAGCGGCCCGGTGGACGCCAGCACCTTCCGCACCATCGCCAAGACGATGAGCCCGGCGGTGGTCAACATCCGCACCGAGTCGCGGCAGCGCACCTCGCAGATGACGCAGTTCTTCGGCGGCGACGACGACCTGCTCGAACGCTTCTTCGGCCAGGGCGGCGGCCGCAACCGGCAGCAGGAACGGCCGCAGGTGACGCAGGCGGCCGGCACCGGCTTCATCATCAGCAAGGACGGCTTCATCCTCACCAACAACCACGTCGTCGAGGGCGCGACCAAGATCCAGGTGTCGTTCTACGGCGACGACGCCGACGTCACCTACCTGGCCCAGGTGGTCGGCCGCGACCCGCTCACCGACAGCGCCCTCATCGAGCTGACCGAGAAGCCGAAGCGCGAATTGACCGAAGTGAAGTTCGGCGACTCGGCGCAGATGCAGCCGGGCGACTGGGTGATGGCCATCGGCAACCCGTTCGGCCTCGCTCACACTGTGAGCGTCGGCGTGGTCAGTGCCACCGAGCGGCCGTTCCCGATTACCGACGGGCGCAGCCAGGACGTGCTGCAGACCGACGCCGCCATCAACCCCGGCAACTCCGGCGGACCGCTGCTGAACGTGCGCGGCGAGGTGGTGGGCGTGAACACGGCCATCTACACCGACTCGCGCCAGGCCGGCAACATCGGCATCGGCTTCGCCATCCCGATCAACACCGTGCGCGAGCTGCTGCCGCAGCTGCGCGCCGGCAAGGTGACGCGCGGGGTCATCGGCGTGTCGGTGGGCACGATTCCGCTCGACGCCCTCGAGCAGCTGGGCCTCAAGGAACGGACCGGCGCGCTGGTGTCGTCGGTGAACAGCGGCGGCCCGGCGTCGAAGGCCGGCGTCGAGCCCGGCGACGTCATCGTGGAGTTCAACGGCAAGGCGGTCCGCAATCGCGACGACCTGGTCGGCATGGTCACGCGCACCAAGCCGGGCACGACCGTGCCGCTGAAGGTGCTGCGCGACAAGGTCGAGAAGCGCCTCGACGTCACGGTGGACGAGCTCAACCTCGAAGCCGAAAGCGCCCGCGCCGCGGCGCCCGACGCCGAGCCCGAAGTGCAGGCCGGCGAAGGCTTCGGCATGGCGGTGACCGCGCTCACCCCCGACATGGCGCGCCGGCTGCGCGTGCCGTCGGGCACCGAGGGCGTGGTGATCAGCGGCGTCGAGGCCGGCAGCCCGGCGCAGCGCGCCGGGCTGACCCGCGGCGACGTGCTGCTGCAGGTGAACCGCCGGCCGGTCACCAGCGTGAGCGAGGCGGCCCGCGAACTCGGCCGCGTCGCCTCGGGCTCCACGGCGTTCATGCTCATCCTGCGCAACGGCCAGGAGAGCTTCGTCACCGTCCGCAAGGAGTAGCCGCTGGGCGACGGCGTCGAGCGCGAGATCAAGCTGCGCGTGGCCGGCGTCGACGACGCGCGCCGGCGCGTGCGCGACGCCGGCGCGACGCCGCTGCGGCCGCGCCGCCTGCAGCACGACGTGCTGGTGGACACCGCCGATCGGCGGCTTCAGGCCACCGGCACCGCGCTGCGTGTCCGCAGTGACGGCGACCACGCCTTCCTGACCTTCAAAGGACCGGTCCTGCCCGGCCCGCTCAAGGTCAGGGAAGAGCTCGAGACCGCCGCCGCCAGCGGCGCCGCGCTGCTGGCGATTCTCGCCGCCGTCGGCTTCGCGCCGGCGTGGCGCTACGAGAAGTACCGCGAGGAGTACGCCGCCGACGGCGCCGTCATCGCCATCGACGAGACGCCGATCGGCACGTTCGTCGAGATCGAAGGCGAGGCCGCCGCCATCCACGCGC
>CAZGDE010000370.1:3890-7431 GCA_964524315.1 uncultured bacterium | reverse complement strand
ACATAAGCTTAGAAATGTGATGGAGCTTGATGGTCAGTCTAGTCCACCCATTTCAAGAACAGTTAATTAACAGGTTGCCTGCAGGTTAAATTTCGGTTGCTTAATCTGCTCCCTTCCAGATCTCAATGACCTCGTCTGTTGTAATGCCTAAGATGCGGGAAAGGGGCGACAGCTGGGCGCTTTCAATATCGCCACCCGCGTAGATATTACGCAGATCCTCCCGTGATAGCCGAAAAGTATCGCAGAATTTAGCGAATTCTTCATCGGTCAGGTCTAATTCTTCCTGCCGTTCCTTGAGGAGCAGGGCGATCGCCCGCGTTCCACTTTTTGGCCGTTCTGCCCGTGCAATATACTTCTGCATTAATTCCTGGATGGTGGAAGGACTGCCACCTGACCGCGCTACCAGGTCATAACAAGCCAGATGCAAGGCTTTGCGGTATTTATCCTCGTCGTTCAAAATTTCAACAATACGAACGGCATAGTCTGGTTTGCAAAATCCAACCATTGTTCCTTCATGGGAAATCGGCACCAATGCCTGTTTGGGGTTTGTTTCCCAGGGCAATGGTTGATTGATTTTTGCCATACTGCACCTCACCATCCAGCATCGGTATATGGAATCGTGTGATCCTAATTGTTTGATTCTAATCAGTCGTTTACATAATCAAACAATACCGTAGTCATATAATAGTGCGCCCACTCGTTGCCAAATGCTTTTTCCAGCACTCGTCGAGTTTTATCATTTTCCTGTTGCCGTGTGCAGTAGTACTTTTGACCAGCCAGAATTTCAGCCTGCCGTTCGGGGGTGGCGGGGGTGGCGATTGCCTGTTGGCAATGGATATCTAGAAATGCTTCTATCCGCGAGACAAAGGCCGTTTCCTCGGCGGCATCGGCGGGACGAATAAACAAACAAAATTCGGAAAAGATCTCGCCCCAGGGCGGTAGTTCCCGGCGTTGGGAAAATTCGGTGGGGGGTAAGGCGGCCAGGGCTTGCTGGTAGCCTGTGGGCAAGCGGCGATCGCTGCTGGTAGGTGATAAATCGGCGATCGCGGCGCTAATTTGCCCGCGCCCACCGACTAAATCTGCGCCAAACATGGGCAATGCATAATCGGGGCGGGGAAACATGACACAATGCAAGATATCCAGGGATGTCCCAACTTTGGCCAGCTCCAGATGTAGCTTACGGAACTGAGGTGTTTGGTAACAGCGATTTTCAATCGTGAGTTTTTCGCCTTCAAGCCGACCTTCCACATACCCAAGGTCAGCTGGTAACTCGTAGGGTGACAGGTCTAAATGCCGGTGCCAGACTGCCTCGATACAGTTTGCCAGTTGGTGGATTGCCGGATGAAGTTGGTCACGGATTGACGTTGAAGTGAGTGACATGGATCGCAAAATAGGCAAAAACTAACACTATCACGTTCAGTAAACGCCCCAGTAGCGAAAAGACATCAAACTTCAACAGAACGTTAATAGGATTGAGATTCGGTCTTGGATTTGGTAACGTCAAGCTATAAAGTATTTCGTTATCCGTTTTGGGAAGTAGTAGCGGAGCAATCTAGATATTAACTAGATATCAATATTTAGCCTCCTGACACCTGACTCTACCGATTGCAAAAGCTGATTCCTGCGATTTCAACCTTGCCAATTAAACCCTGCCCTGCCAATTACCAGTTAAATGTGTAATGTCTAATAAACAGAACCCTCATTCCCAGGCAGCGTTTTCGTCTGACAGTTACTTTAGTGAGCTCAAACAACCGCAAAACTGGGATGAGCAAGTGGCTGCGGTTACCCTGCGGTTTAATCGAGAATACCAGGGGCATAAGTTTGATCTGCCGGATGAGGTCAAGGTACTGCCGGTTTATCAGGAGCAGCAAGCAGGGCTACTGCAGGCAAAACTAACTTCACCATTCTGGCAGTTGGGTCGTCCCCAGAAAAATCAGCGATGTCTGGATATTGGTTGTGGGGTCAGTTTTTTAATTTATCCCTGGCGCGATTGGGATGCATTCTTTTATGGGCAGGACATTAGCACGTTTGCGCGAGATACGCTCAATGCCCGTGGGCCTCAACTGAATTCCAAACTATTTAAAGGCGTTGTTCTGGGGCCTGCCCATCAGTTGGACTATGAACCAGCGCAGTTTGATCTGGCCATTGCCACAGGCGTCAGTTGCTACTACCCGCTCGCCTACTGGACAGAGGTAATGGCAGCGGTTAAGAAGGTGCTGAAACCGGGTGGCTTTTTTATCTTTGATGTGTTGGACATGGAAATGCCCCTGGCCGAAAGCTGGGCGATTATGGAAACCTACTGTGGCGCAGAGGCTTTTTTAGAACCGGCAATCCATTGGAAGAAAACCATTCAGGCTGCTGGTGGTCGCATTGTGAAAACCTTGCCCGGTGAACTCTTTCAGCTTTATAAAGTCAGTTTTGGATCATGAATGGTGCGAATCTGGTTGATTGGTGGCACCCAGGAAAGTGCTGACCTTGCCAGGGAGTTGGTGCGTTTACAGGTGCCCTGTACGGTGACGACTACAACAGCGTCTGCCCGATCGCTCTATCCCAATTCACCCTACTTACATCACTGGGTTGGTTGTCTGGAGGCAACGACTCTACCCGCGTTTCTGCAAACAGAATCAATTGCTTCCATTCTGGATGCATCCCATCCGTTTGCGGTGGAAATTTCGCAATTGGCGATCGCGGCCTCCCGCGAATTTCATCTTCCCTATTTGCGCTATGAACGCCCGTCTAGCCCAGCCATCCCTGACGATCGCTCGACTGAAAAATTTTCTCCTCTCTATGTAGATAGCTTCACTAGTTTGCTGGAGGGTGATCTACTGACGGGACGGGTACTACTCACCATTGGCTATCGCTTCCTGCCCCTATTTCAGCCCTGGCACACCAGAGCGACGTTGTTTGCCCGCATTTTGCCATCGGTCACCGCCCTTGAAACTGCGTTAGCCGCAGGGTTTACCCCCGATCACCTGATTGCCCTGCGACCTCCCATTACGCTGGAACTAGAAAGAGCCTTATGGCAACAGTGGCAAATTGATATGGTCGTGGCAAAGGCATCGGGGACTCCTGGGGGGGAAACGATCAAGCACCAGTTGGCTGCTGAGTTGGGCATTAAACTGGTGCTGATTTCTCGTCCAGAGATGACCTATCCGCAGCAAACAGCGGATCGGGCAGTCGCCCTGGCGTTTTGCCAACAGGTCGTCCGGTAATTACACCGCCTGAATCCATTCCTTGACAGTGAAGTTTGTCCAGATGCCATGTTGCCAGTATGGATCAGACTCAATGAGTTGGCGAACGGTTGCTTCGTCCGTTGCTTCATAAATGCCAAAGCACTGGGTTAAATCCTTCGTTGGCCCAATTGTGACCAACACACCCGCTGCTTTTTGCTGGGCGAGCCCATCCAAATGGGCCTGACGGTACGGCGCCCGTTTTTCTAAAACGTCTTCGCAATAGCTCGCCCACATGATGTATTTCGTCATCTCGCTTGCGACCCTCCCCGTTAACTACGTAACTCAACTCTGAACTTATCGACCAGGGC
>CAZGDE010000370.1:339-3880 GCA_964524315.1 uncultured bacterium | reverse complement strand
TTTCTGATGCACGGGTTCAATGTCATCATCCGTCAGGGTGCGATCGCTGGCCCGGTAGACTAAACGGAACGCTAAACTGCGCTGACCTGCGGGTACATTGTCGCCCCGGTATTCATCAAACAGTTCGAGCGATTCCAGAAGCCCCTTCCCTGTTTTGGTAATGAGCCGTTCCAGTTCTGCCACCGAAACCTGGTTGGAAACGAAAAAGGCAATGTCCCGATCGGATGGTGGATAGGCGGAGTAAGGCTTGAAGATGGGTACCAGTGCCTCATCCTGATCCATTTCATCCAGTAGGACATCGACATCCATTTCAAACACGTAGACTTCATCCGGTAGTCCCCGCTCCTGCCGTAGTTGGGGATGGAGTTGCCCAAAGGTACCGAGACGGTTGCCTTTAATCCACAAAGAAGCTGTGCGACCGGGGTGGAGTCGGTCATCGCGGCGATCGGGCTGATATTCAACGGTCAACCCCAGGCGGTTAAAGATACTATCCAGGATCCCTTTAGCTGCAAACCAGTCGAGTGGTTGCTCCCGTCCGGCTCGTTGCCATTTACCCCGTTGTGGGTCGCCACCTAACACACCACCAATGGCCTCGGTTTCACTTAACCCCTCTTCTTCAGACCAGAAGATGTGACCCATTTCAAAAGCATTGAGGGGCCCATTGCCCTGCTCCAGGTTGTACTGGAATGCCTCAATTAACCCGGTGATGAGGTCGGTGCGCAGGGCCGAATACTCCGCGAACAGGGGGTTAGTTAGGGCAATCTGGCGATCGCCCGCTGGCTTCACCACGGAATAATGCATGACCTCCGTTAGCCCTACTGCCCGGAATGCCTCCCGTAAGCGCCGGGTGAGCGCCTGTTCGGGCGACAGATAACCTGCTTCCGTTTTATCGGGTAAGGTGTCGCAGAAATTGTTGTACCCGTAGACACGGGCAATTTCCTCAATCAGGTCAATTTCCCGTTCCAGGTCACGGTAGCGATAGGGGGGCACTGTCACCGTCCAGGAACGACCATCGGCTTTGGGCGCAGCACTACAGCCTAAGGCCGTCAAAATCCGTTCAATGTCGCCTGGTTGTAGATCTCCCATCTCTTCGCCCAGCGTCACGGGGCCAAGAATCTGGTTCACCCGATCCAGCCGCAACTCAATCGAACGGGTGAGAGTTGCCTGGCTACCGGAGGCACTTGCAACGGCCTGGGCAGTAATGACGCCACTGGCCATTTCTGTGATCAATGCCAGCGCGCGCCGGCAGGCAAGCTCTAGCTCGGCCCGATTGACTCCCCGCTCATACCGGGCGGATGCTTCTGTGCGCAGCCCCTGTGATCGTGCAGAACGGCGAATGGCGATCGCCTCAAACATGGCGGCTTCCAAAAGCAGCGATGTGGTTCCCTCGTAGACCTCTGTCTCAGCTCCACCCATGACACCAGCCAGGGCGACGGGTTGGTCGTTCGCAGTAATGAGGAGTGCCTGCTCAGCGAGTGTACGTTGTACACTATCCAGGGTCGTCAATGTTTCACCCGCTTCGGCAAAGCGTACACCAATCTGGAGTGATGCTTGTTGCCCGACTACCAGCAGGCGATCGCGGTCAAAAGCATGCAATGGTTGACCCCATTCCAGCAATACATAATTGGTAGCATCTACCACATTATTAATTGGACGAATGCCTGAAGCCTGTAACCGTTGCTGTAACCACAGAGGTGAGGGGCCAATTTTCACCTGCTCGATCACAGTACCAATGTAGGTAGGGCATGCCTGGGGTTCTGCCACTCGCAATGTCACTGCCGATGCTTTGGCAGGGATATCGAAGTCGGGAGCCTGGGGCAGGCGTAATGGTAACCCGGTCAATGCCGCAATCTCACGGGCAATACCCACAATACTCAAAGCATCTGCCCGATTTGCTGTTGAGGTCAGGTCAAGAATGACATCATCCAACCCTAGTAAGGGACGGACATCACTACCGACTTTGAGGTTGTCCCCCGTAAAGCTGTGAATGCCTTCTGAGTCCTTCGTTAAACCCAACTCTGCCAGGGAGCAAATCATACCGTGGGATTCAACCCCCCGGAGTTTTGCTGGTTTAATCTTGAGTCCATTGGGTTGCACGTTGGGTAGAAAGGTACCCAGTGTGGCAACGGGAACGTACAACCCGGTTTTAACGTTAGGGGCACCACAAACAATATTAGAAGGGGTGGCAGCGCCAATATCCACCTGACAAACCCGTAACTTATCCGCATTCGGGTGGGGTTGGCAGTCCAACACTTTTCCCACCAAGACCCCATCCGCCCAGGTTCGCCGATCTTCAATATCTTCGACCTCAAATCCCGCCATTGTCAGCATTTCTGCCAACTCTTCCGGTGATGCGGGACTATCAACCAGTTCTCGCAGCCAGTTCAAAGAAATACGCATGACCTGCTCGCCTAACCTATCTCCACGTTTGCTTGACCATGTTGCATGGCAGCCTGACTATTTTATCGTTGTTCCTGGGACACTCCCGTGGTGGAGGGGAAGAGAATTGTCGAGGCCAACCTGTTTTATCCCAATTTCCGCCGGAGGCATAACTAACTGGGGCGGGATGGTAGGTGCAACACCATTACAGATAAAGATTCATGGGGAGTCCTATTTACAGAATTGATATCTCAGTCCCGTGTCGTGCCAGCGTTCATGTGGAAGAGGCCGCAGGGAAAAAGGTTGGCGGGGGAAGGGCTTTGCGCTCTTGTCTGGAAAAGTTGATTTTGTTGAAGCGCTGCTAGAGGGGGTGATCAATCAGTACAAAAACTACCCGGAAAACAAATTCTGTGTAAATATTCGGAACTTTCTCCTGTGATCGGGGAATAACTCAGTAGATTAATTAGATAGGCAGACTAATAACCTGTTCTTAAATGTTGGTTTTTGGGCATCTTAAATAACAAGGGTGTATCGTTAAAGAACGGTGGAATCCGTAAATATATGGGTATTTATGGGCGCTTTAAGCGTTAGGAGAGTAACTTTAGCAACTCTTCAACGGATTTCCCGCATGAACGACACTCTTATTTGCTGTTCCTACCCAGATAATGAAATTAGGGAAGCAATATCCCAGTAGTCGAACTTAGAGCGAGTGGTGCTGATGAGCTACTGCCTCAATCCGGGCTGTCCCAATCCTCAAAATCCGACCCAGACTGATATCTGTCAGGCATGTGGTCAAAAACTCCTGTTGCGCGATCGCTATCGAGTCATGCAAACATTGGGGCAGGGCGGCTTTGGTGCCACCTTTCTCGCGATCGACGAGTCGCTGCCCGGTCACCCCAACTGTGTCATTAAACAACTGCGACCTACGGCCACCGCGCCCCATGTCCTGGAGATGGCACGGGAACTATTCAAGCGGGAGGCCGAAACCCTGGGCAAAATTGGTAACCATCCCCAGGTACCCCGTTTGCTGGACTACTTCGAGGCCAACCAGGAGTTTTATTTAGTCCAGGAGTATGTCAGCGGTTTTACGCTGCAACAAATTATCAAACAGGGAACGACATTTAGCGAAGCCGCTGTAAAACAATTCTTGAGTGAAATCTTG
>CAZGDE010000370.1:0-329 GCA_964524315.1 uncultured bacterium | reverse complement strand
CTTGCCCGTTCTGGAATATATTCACCAGAACAAGGTGATTCATCGGGATATTAAACCAGCCAACATTATCCGGCGAGCCCAGGACTTGAAACTGGTACTGATTGACTTTGGTGCGGTCAAATACCAGAACCAACAGCAAAACTCGAATGCATCGGAGCAAACCGCGTTTACTTCCTATGCGATCGGCACACCCGGTTTTGCTCCACCCGAACAAATGGCAATGCGTCCGGTACCTGCGAGCGATATCTATGCGCTTGGGGTCACCTGTATTTATCTATTAACCGGGAAGTCACCGAAGGATATGGACTACGACCCAAACACGGGTGAAC
>CAZGDE010000369.1:0-7434 GCA_964524315.1 uncultured bacterium | reverse complement strand
AGCATAGACGTAGCGATGTCTGCGACCAGATGTCGATGTTGAATTCTGCAAAATCCATGGACAAAAGTCCATCCCCTGACAGTACTATCCTCCCCTAAGCTGGTAAGACTTCGGTTTCCCGGCGCGGGGGAGATCGAGGAGAGAACATGCTTACCCAGGAAGTTACTACTTCGCTGTCAGATATTTCTGACTTGAATCGGCTTAAGTTTGAATTGAACCAAATGCCCGCTGTCGATGTGGGTGACTATATCGCCGACCTACTACCAGAGCGGCGGGCGATCGCCTTTCGGTTGTTGAATAAAGATCAGGCGACCGATGTTTTTGAGTATCTGCACCCGGAAATTCGGGAAGAACTGATTGGCGCATTGCACGATGTGCATGTGTGTCAGTTGGTTGAGTCCATGCGTCCCGACGACCGGGCCGAGTTGTTTGATGAGTTACCTGCTGGTGTCGTCCGGCGGTTGATTCAACAACTGAGTATGGTCGAAC
Source organism: uncultured bacterium (assembly GCA_964524315.1). Lineage (GTDB taxonomy): Bacteria > Cyanobacteriota > Cyanobacteriia > Leptolyngbyales > Leptolyngbyaceae > CAZGDE01. Next base: position 6,945 of record CAZGDE010000369.1, on the reverse strand, counting down.
GGCAGGCAACGGCAACCATTCTGGGCTATCCCGAAGGTACCGCCGGACGGGTCATGACGACTGAGTATGTGCGGCTACGGCAGGGGTTGACCGTTGCCCAGGCACTCAGCAAGATCCGCATGAATGACCAGGACAAGGAGACGGTCTACTACGCTTACGTCACTACGGATGACCGGAAGCTGGTACAGGTCATTTCCTTGCGGCAATTGCTGTTCTCCTTGCCAGATGCGCTGATTCGTGACGTTGCCAGTAATCGCGTTTTGAAGGTACGGACGGATACGCCCCAGGAAGAAGTCGCCCAGATCATGAAGCGGTATGACCTGCTGGCATTGCCTGTGGTAGACCGGGAAGATCGACTGGTGGGGATTGTCACCATTGACGACGTGGTAGACATCCTGGAAGAAGAAGCCACGGAAGACATTCAGAAAATTGCCGGTGTCAGCGGTGGGGATGAATCCTCCCTCTCGCAACCGTTGCAAAAACTGCGGAATCGGCTGCCCTGGTTGATAGTCATCATGGCGTTGTATATTGGTGCATCCAGCGCGATCGCCCCCTTCCAGAAAACCATCTCCCTCATTCCCGTACTGGCAGTGATCATGCCCCTGTTCTCTAACACCGGGGGCACGGTTGGCATTCAGGCATTGACTGTCACGATCCGGTCGCTGGGTGTGGGCGAAGTCACCCCAGAGGATACCTTCAAAATCCTGAAACGGGAATTGCTGGCAGGGTTAGGAACTGCCTTTGCCCTGGGTACCACCATGATCATTCTGGCAATGATCTGGACAACATCAGCGGAACGATGGGTCGCACTGGTGGCTGGCTTAGTCATGGCAACGAATACCCTGGTGGCTGTCACCCTGGGGACACTATTGCCTATGGGGATGAAACGGCTAAATGTTGATCCGGCCCTGATCAGCGGCCCTTTGGTAACAACCATGCTGGACACGATCGGCTTTATCTTATTCCTATCGTTGATTACGATTAGCCTGAATATTTTGCATCTACCGACAACGTGAAGGGTATTCATTCACCCATCACCTGACAGAACACGGTACGCTGGCGGGGACCGTCTAACTCAAAGAACAGGATCGATTGATACGTCCCCAATGCCAGTTTGCCATCGACAACCGGAATCACTTCGCTGGTTGTCAGCATCATTGCCATGAGATGAGAATGGGCATTCATGGGTTCATCATCAGGAATGCCAACTCGGAGATGCAGGTCGTTATGGAGGTAGTGATCACCTACGGGGGCTAACTTGTTCAGAAACACTTTGACATCTTCGAGTAAGCGTTCCTCATCCTCATTAATTGCCAGTGCGGTGGTGGTATGGCGGGAAAAAACCAACACCTGCCCCTGTTGCATCCCCGTTGTTGCCTAGAAAGTCATTGATCTGGGGCGTAATGTTATAAATGCCAATTCCGGCCGCCGTTGCGACTTCAATCAAACGATGCGTAATTACCATTGCTGCAAACTCATGAGAAAACTGAGTTTTGCTATTTTAGACTGATTAGTTAGACAGATTCAGTCGGTTGGACTGGCTGGATATTTGACTGGCTGGGTAGTTGTCGAATCACCATTCTGCCCAAAACAAAATGACCAGTTGACATGTACGCAGATACGCTGTCATGGGTCATTCGTCATTGGTTTGCTCCCATGACAAATGACCGCTCTCTCCGGCTTTTTTTACAAATCAAATCGGATTACTAAAGATCAAATTAATATAGTTGCCGCTAAAAGAATAACTGGTATATTCCTGGATATTGGTTATGTGACAGGATGCAGCAGTGGGTCAATTTCTGGATGCCTTCATCTCCTATGGGCGGGCGGATAGTAAAGCCTTTGCGATCGCCCTCTACGAGCAGTTAACGCAACAGGGATTGCAGATTTGGTTAGACCAAAGTGACATTCCGTTGGGCGTGGACTTTCAGAATCAAATTGACGATGGCATTAAACGGTCGGATAACTTCCTCTTTATCATTGCGCCCCACTCGATCAACTCGCCCTATTGTCGGAAAGAAATTGAGTTAGCTCTGCAGTGCAACAAACGCATCATTCCCATCCTGCAGGTTGAGCAGATTACCCGGCAGACCTGGCAACAGCGTTACCCAGGTGGTACGGATGCAGAGTGGCAACAGTACCAGGCGGCCGGTTTACATTCCAGTTTCGCTAACATGCACCCAGCGATCGGCAAAATTAACTGGTTGTACTGGCGGGATGGCATTGACGATCCTGAAAAAGCTTTGGCGGGTCTGGTAGAGGTAATGCACCGGCATCAAGAGTATGTGCGCCAGCACACGAATTTGTTATACCAGGCACAGGTATGGGAACAGTACCATAGACAACCCCAGCATTTACTGATCGGCAAGGAACGGCAAGAAGCTGAGAAGTGGTTAAAGACTCGTTTTGAAACGGAGCAAGCTCCCTGCATACCAACAGATTTACATTGCGAATTTATCAGTGACAGTAGCAAAAATGCACATAACTGGATGACCCATGTCTTTCTATCTCATGCTGAGGTAGATAAGGCGTTCGCCCAGAAGATTCGCCTGCGCTTGATGCGGGAAGGGTTTACAGTCTGGACAAATCACACCGATATTCATACGGGGAGTGACTTTCAGCAGGCAATTAATCAGGGCATTGAAGCGGCTGATAATGTGATTTACCTGGTTTCTCCGGCAGCGGTTCAGTCCACTTACTGTCAGCAAGAGTTAGAGTACGCCCTGCTCTTAAAGAAGCGAATTATTCCGATTTTGGCAGAGGCAACCACTGCAGCGCAATTGCCAACCGCCCTGCGAACCTTACAATATATCGACATCACTGATAACCTGGTTGCGGCTGATTTCGAGCATGATGCCAGTAACATGTTGCGGATCTTGCAGCAGGATGCAGTCTATTACGAAAGCCACAAAATACTGCTGGTCAAAGCTCTGAAATGGGAACGGCAAAAACGCAATACCAGTCTGCTATTGCGCGGATACAATTTGCGCCACGCAGAGGCATGGTTAAAGTTAGCCAACCAGCACAGCCAGCATGGGGCGATCGCGGTGCAAACCGAATTCATCGAGGCAAGTTTGGCGCAACCACCGGATGCTTCCCTGGATGTCTTTGTTTCCTATTCTCGTGTGGATTCAGACTTTGCCCGCAAACTGAACGATGCCCTCCAAATACAAGGGAAAACGACCTGGTTTGACCAGGAAAGTATTGCGGCTGGAAGTGATTTTCGCCAGGAGATTTTCCGTGGCATCGAGTCATCTAATCACTTTCTGTTTATTATTTCGCCCAGTTCGGTAACATCGCCCTACTGTACCGATGAAGTTGAATACGCAGAGCGGCTAAACAAACGCATTATCACCGTCTTGCATCATCCGGTTGATACCAAAGAGCTACATCTTGCCCTTGCAAGTGTGCAATGGGTTGACTTCAATCAGCACAACGCCGATTTCTATGCCAACTTCAGCGAACTGGTGCGACTGTTGGGGACCGACCAAGCCTATCTGCAACAGCATACCCGCTTATTGCTGCGATCGCTGGAGTGGGAACGCTTGAATTACGATTCTAGTTTCCTGCTCCGGGGGACGGAGTTGCTAGAAGCGGAACAATGGCTGCAAAGCGCAGCGGGTCAAGCACCGGCGGTGACAGAATTACAGATCCGCTTTATTCGCACCAGTCGCCGCTCACCGTTGCGCCAGGCAAGTAGGCCCACCGTCGTGACGACCAGCCTGGTCGCACTGATCGCAATGGCCTTTTTGCGGGCAGCAGGGGTACTGCAACCCCTGGAGTTGCCAGCATTTGACCATTTAACCCGGTTGCGATCGCCCGAACCACCCGACCAGCGTCTTCTCATTGTTGATATCACCGAAGACGATATCACAGCAATGGAGGATGAAGTCGGCAAAGGAGTACTGAAAGACCCCTCCCTCAACCGTCTGCTGCAATGGTTAGAGCGCTACCAGCCCCGTGTGATTGGCTTAGATCTGTATCGCAATTTCCATGTTGACCGTACCCTCCCCGAACTGGCGCAACGCTTGCAAAAAACAGATCAACTGATTGGTGTGTGTAAGATACCAGAGATCGGTGAGACAGCCCAAGTGACCAATGCGGGAGTGGCACCACCAGCGGAACTGCCGCTTGAGCGCATTGGTTTTAGTGATGTCTGGTTTGACCACGACCAGGTCATTCGTCGCCAAGCGATTGTGGCGTTTCCCCCGGCAAATACCCGTTGCCCGGTGAACCAATCCTTAGGTTTTCTGTTGGCACGGCGTTATCTGGAGCAGGAACCCGGAAGAAACATAACCTTCCAATTGCCAACAGCCCCCACCGACCCAATCCGCTTAGGAGATGTGGCCTTGCCTGACCTGGGGCAACGTTTTCTGGGTGGCTACGGTTTCCAGTCTGATATTGATATCAGTGATTACAAACTGTTGATCAATTTCCGCGCTCCCACTGGTGACCCCGAAAAGATTGCCGAGCGGATTACCCTGGGTCAGATTTGGCGAAACCAGGTACCCGATGATGTACTGAACAGTCTGAAAGATCGATTAGTACTGATTGGTATTACATCCCAGGTCAGTGTCAAAGATATGGTGGCGATTCCTGATAAACAAATACCAGGTGTAATCTTGCAGGCGCAAATTGCCAGTCAGGTAATCAGTACCGTTTTAGACAAACGATTGATGTGGCGCGTTTTACCCATCTGGGTAGACCTGTTATGGATGGGTCTGTGGACCGCGATCGGAGGTGTCGTCGTCTACCGTTGTCGATCGTTCAACCAGATTGGGCTGGCCAGCGTGATCGCCCTGGTGAGCCTATACGGCATGTGTTGGGCGGGGTTAATGATTGGTGGTATCTGGCTACCACTGATACCGCCGATCTTTTCTTTCGTTATTTCTATAGGGGGAGTATTATACATAACTAACTCGCTCTCCCCGCAAACTGGCCTCCTTTTCAAAAAGAGAGTACAAATTCCGCCCCGATGAAGCGATATTCCCGTTCACCTGGTTTACTAACTCTGTTTGGAGCATTTGCTCTATGCAGTTTGATCGCATTGCCTGAACCCGTCCTGGCGCAATGGTGGAACCCTGGTTCCTGGCTGGGATCACGCCGTAATTTAGGTGTATCACCAGGTAACCGCACGGGTGCTGGTCATCGTAGCGGTGCTTGCCCTGCAGTAAAAACGCCTTTGACTACTCTGGCACCTCTGTATCGTTCTGAAAGCGGTGAACAGATGGTTGTGAGTACTACGGCATCCGATCGCCCGACCCTCTGGTTTTATGTACCCTACACCATTGGTAATTCGATCAGTGCCGAACTGCGCCAGGAAGAAGCCGAATCCCAGGTGAACACATCGGGACCGGTCTTTTATACCCAGCGTACAATTGTTAAGTTACCGCCCATGAAACCAGGAATTGTGGGCATTCCCTTACCAGCGTTAGAACCCCCTTTGGCCGTTGGCAAACTCTATCACTGGATGTTAGTGATTCAGTGTGACCCAACGGATACGTCGGCGGACAAATTTGCTGATCTTGCCATCTTGAGAATTCAACCAAAGCAACCCTTACCAGCGAAACTGCCGACTGCTTCTAAACAAATGCAGGTCAATGCCTATATGAAAGAGGGATTATGGAGCGAGGTAATCACCATCCTCGGTACGTCCCAATGTCAGCCATCTAAGGATCCGGTGTTGACCAGTCTTTGGGTGAAACAGTTGCAGGATATTGGTTTACAGTCTATTGCCGCCCAAACACCGACAGCCTGTGCCATCGTTCGTAACAAGAATTAGGTAAGCGATCGCTGGTTTATGGCTCGTTGCTTTGATGGAGGCGGGTAGCTCTGTTGTCGTTTGAATGTTTGCTGTTCGTTTCATTCACCATGCGTACCCTGTAAAAAACATGAATACGATCGCCCCACGCTGGCAATGGTTGAGCCCGGTTTTGGGTATGGGCCTGTTGCTGTTACTACCATTGCCCGGACAGGCCCAATCAATCCAAATGGCACCGGATGGTACAGATAGTAACGTCACCCAATCAGGGGCCAATTACACGATTGAGGGGGGTGCTCTCTCCAGGGATGGGGCGAACCTGTTCCATAGCTTTTCTCGCTTTGGCCTGAATACAGGCGAAGTAGCAAACTTTCTGTCTACCCCAACGATTCAGAACATTCTGGGGCGCGTGACCGGTGGGGAAGCATCGGTCATCAATGGCCTCATTCAGGTCACGGGCAGCAACGCCAACCTATTTTTGCTCAATCCAGCGGGGATTGTGTTTGGGAGCAATGCCAGCTTAAGTGTGCCCGCGTCGTTTACGGCCACAACAGCCAATGCCATTGGGTTTGGTAATGGTGGCTGGTTTCAGGCCGTGGGGACGAATGATTACGCAACCTTAGTGGGCAATCCCCAGAGCTTTGCGTTTACCATCGCCACGGGCACGATTGTGAATGCGGGCAATCTGGCCGTGGGGTCAGGGCAAAGTCTCACCTTGTTGGGCAGTCGTGTGATCAACACAGGCACGCTGACGGCACCGGATGGCACCATTACCCTGGCAGCGGTTCCTGGTGAAAACCTGGTGCGGCTCAGTCAGGCAAACAACCTCCTCAGTCTCGAATTTGCACCGCCTGCGCCATTACCCACGTCGCCCCCGCCCGCGCCCCTCTCATTGCCCCAACTGCTCACGGGTGGAAATGTTGGGAATGCCACGGGCTTAACGGTGACTGCGGATGGTCGTGTTTCCCTGACGCAATCGGGCCTGGTTATACCCAGTATGGCAGGCACAACGATCGCCACCGGGACACTCACCACCGCCGGCACAACCGGGGGAGCAGTGACAGTGGTGGGCGATCTCGTCACGGTCAGTAATGCCCTGATCAATGCCGCTGGTACCAACGGGGGAGGTACCGTCCGCATTGGCGGCGATTACCGGGGACAAAATACCCTCCCGGCAGCCACCG
>CAZGDE010000368.1:0-7453 GCA_964524315.1 uncultured bacterium | reverse complement strand
GCTTTGCTACTACCACGACCAGCCCCGTGTAGCCGTATATCTCATAACCAAGCTAAATTGAGGACAGGGCAGATTTCTGTAGGGGCAGGTTTTGCCATCTAATGAACGACCGTAGCATTGATTCTTGCCAAACTGGCCCTCGATTGCCTGCAGTCGAACAACCCGTGTCAATCAATAGGATAAGTACAAGGGGATGTGAAAGAGCGTTGGTATCTAGATACCAACAGAATTAGGATTCGATGGCATAGGTTTACCAGGGGTTCCATTACCCCGCACAAACCGTCCAGGGGCACCTAAACCAACCGATTTGAAGTAGTCAAATACCTGCATCGCAGTGCTGGCACCATCTAACTGGTTAGACATCCATACAGTTCGACCAGTACGGCGAGAGGTACACAAATTACCTTGCAGATTATGTTGATTAACAACCTGGTTGACCAGTTGTAACCGTTCGTTATTGCTGGCTTCAATGATGACAACGGTATCTGCACGACCAAGTTGACGACAGGGATTAACCGTCTGCGCATTGAGGGGTGCAGGCACCGCTAACAGGACAGTTCCAAAAGCGGCTGCAAGACACTGACTCTTCACCAAAAGGGACTTACGATAGCTCATAGCTTTGCTCATTTGCAATATAGGTACACCAGCGAGAAAAACCTTCTGTTGCCTCTTTGATGTTCGTAGTTACCACAAACACAGGTAGATGGGTCTAACCCGGATAGTTTTAAATCAAGCAAAGAGACCAATTGACGTTGGTACACTTTCCTGTTTGGCAACAGTAACCAAAGAGACGCTTAGCTTTTGCAAAAGTGCCTGACATGAAATGCAAGACCTGAATTAGCTTATAGTACAAAAGTACCATTAGTCAACCTAAGCCACTACTATATCGATCCGATCAGGTGGTACGACCCAGACGACGTTAAATGAACCTCACATTCTGAAGAAGGGCTATAGTGGCTGTCGGCAAACGACAGCTTTGGCCCATAATAACCGCGAATCGTTGCAGTGACCGCGAAAAAAGTCTTCGGATCAGGGATAACCGGAGGAAGAAATTAGTCGCTGCGCTCAGCTCAATTTTCCTTACATTGCCATTAAATAGCGGCCTGGATAGAGTAGAGCGGTTCTTTTACAAAAATATATTTAGATATACATACATCCTCCAATCGGGTGAGTCGGGAGGGGGATGGCAAATTCTTAGTGTTCGTAATAATTTGTAGACTGGTGTTTAGAACGTTTTAACCCAGCTATTTGAGTTGCGGTACATGTGGGCATTTGTATCATCTGGTAGCTAGTCAGGCTCTCTAGTAACCTTAAACCCTTGCGGGAGGCAACCAGGCTGCCAGCACCTCGCCGCTTATAAGAATCAAGTTTAAGTTCGTTAATTGTATCTGGCTTAAATTCCCCGTCCAGAAAACTCCCTGTCCAGAAAAGGTCTGGTGACTCATGAGTGGCGAAAATACCAATCACAACATACTTGTTCAATCGGTTTCGGAAGATAACCATTCTCCGGCAATACCAGTAGAGTCCGTAGAAACAGAGTCCGTAGAAACAACGGTTAAACCACCCAAGTCTCGCTTTCAGCGATTTCTAGTACCCGGTTTAATTGGTTTATTTATTTTGGGCGGTATTGGCTGGATTGTGTTCAACCGTTTGATCGTCCCAATGATGATGTTCAGTCAGATGAAGGCACAGGCGACTCCTGTGCCACTGGGTAGCCCCAAAACAGCCGCGATTGAGAACAGCTCGGCGTATGCAGCCAGCCTTGACTCACGCCAGTCTGTTACCTTGCAACCACGGGTGGCAGGACAAATATCTGCCATTTATGTCAAGGCGGGCGATCGCGTCGAAGCAGGTACACCCATTTTGCAAATTGATGCCAGGGAGCAACGGGCCCAAGTTGCCAGTCGGCAAGCCGCCGCCGAAACAGCCGCTGCTGAGATTGCTGCTGCTGAGGCTGATGTCGCGAATGAGTTAGATACGTTACGAGCAGAGCAGGCACGCCGCGCGGCTGCCGTGTCTAATGTTCAACTTGCCCGACGGGAGTATGAACGGTATCGTGATCTGGCTCTCCAGGGAGCGGAAAGCCGGCAACTGGCAGACCAGAAGTTGAATGCTTTACAAACTGCAGAGGCAAGTCTGAGGCAAGTTGAAGCAGATATCCGGGCCCAAGAGGCAGCCGTTAACCGTGCCAGGGCCAATGTTGCCCGCAACCAACGGGCATTACAGCAATCCCAAGCCAATGTGACCGAAGGACAAGCCCAGCTCCAGTACTACACAATCAATGCACCCTTTGCGGGTATTGTTGGCGATATTCCGGTCAAAGAGGGTGATTTTGTTAATACATCGACCCAATTGCTTAATCTGACGCAAAATCGCCAGTTGGAAATTCAGATCCAGGTGCCATTGGAACGGGCAACCGATCTGCGGATTGGTTTGCCAGTGCAACTGCTAGACGAGCAGGACAAAGTCTTGCAAACGGGTCGAATTTCCTTTGTCGCCCCGAATGTTGATCCATCCACCCAATCCATTCAGGTCAAGGCTGCTTTTGCCAACGCCAGAAATAACCTGCGAACCTCCCAGTTCGTTCGTGCCCGGATTGTGTGGGCAACGGATAAAGGGGTGGTAGTACCTACCAGTACGATTTCGCGTCTGGCTGGTAAGAATTTTATTTTTGTCGCCGCTCCACTTAAAGATACGGACTGTAAGGAACCTGCCGCCTCTGGTTTTGGGCCACCGCCAAAAGCGGATCCCAACATGCTCGTTGCCGATCAGCGGGAAATTACCCTCGGTAAAATCGTGGGAAATGATCAGGAGGTATTGGACGGTATCAAGGCCAGCGATCGCATCGTTACCGGGGGGATTTTGCAATTGCAAAAGTGTACCTGGATCAGTGATGCCGCCCAAATGACACCACCACCGAACACCAAATAACACAGGCAGACGTTTAGAGACGTTTAGAAGAAAGGAGACACGCGCGGCGGGGAATCAAAGGAGCATCACTTCCTGCCGCGCTCTCACCTTCCTACTCTCCCCATCCCATTTACCTACATCAGTGACAGTGGATTATGGTCATCCTGTCTATTTCCGATTTCTTTATTAAACGACCTGTTTTTGCGACGGTTTGTTCCATTGTCATTACCCTTTTAGGGCTTGCCTGCATCCCTACCTTACCCGTTGCCCAATATCCCGAAATTGCACCGCCCCAGGTGACGGTTACATCCAACTATGTGGGTGCCAGTGCCGAAACGGTGGAATCGACGGTCACCAATATTCTGGAGCGGGAGTTAAATGGGGTGAAGGGGGTGCGCTACATCACCTCCTCCAGTTCCAACGATGGTACCAGCAGCATCAACCTCACCTTTGACCTGGGCACTAACCAGGACATCGCTGCCGTAGACGTACAAAACCGGGTATCTTCTGTGCAGCCCCGTCTACCCACACCTGTGATTCAAACCGGGGTGCAGGTTGTCAAAGCAAATAACAACTTTCTGTTGGCGATCGGTCTGTATTCTGACCGGGACGAGAAAACCGGAAAGGATGTCTACGATGACATTTACCTGAGTAACTACGCCGATCTCTACATTGGTGATGCCTTGAAACGGGTTAAAGGGGTCGGAACACTGCAAATTTTCGGGGAACGAAAATACGCCATGCGGTTATGGCTTGATCCCGAACGACTTGCTAGCCGCAATCTGACCCCTCAAGACATCGTTAGAGCGCTACAACAACAAAACCTGCAGGTTGGGGCAGGACAAATTGGTCAACCACCCACAGCGGCGGGTCAGCAATATCAATACTCGGTAACTGCCCAGGGACGCCTAAAGGATGCGGAGGAATTTAACAACCTGGTGGTGAAAACTACCGATACCGGGACGTTGGTTCGCTTGAGAGACGTGGGACGGGCGGAACTAGGAGCCGAAAATTATAGCTCGGTGTTGCGCTTTACCCCCCATGACCGCATTACCCACCGGGGTGTGGGGTTAGGTATTACACAGCAGTTTGGCAGTAATGCACTGGATGTTTCCCGTGCTGTCAGAGAGGAGATGAAGCGCCTCTCAGCGAACTTCCCCCCCGGTATGCACTATGCAGTTGCGTTTGACTCGACCACCTTCATTGAAGCGGGGGCAGAGGAAGTCGTCATTTCCCTGTTTATGTCGATCGCCCTTGTGGTATTGGTCATTTTCCTGTTTTTGCAAAGCTGGCGATCGGCGGTCATCACCTCTATTGCTATACCCGTTGCCTTCATTGGTACGTTTATCTTTGTCAAACTGCTGGGATTTTCGATCAATACCCTCACCCTGTTTGCCCTCACCCTGGCAACGGGACTGGTGGTGGATGATGCGATCGTCATCGTGGAAGACATTACCCGCCGGATTCATGACGAGGGAATGCGCCCGTTGGATGCGGCGATTGCCTCCATGAATGCCCTGACCGGGGCCGTCATTGCCACCTCACTGGTATTGATTACCGTATTCGTCCCCGTTGCCTTCTTTCCCGGTACAACGGGGCAACTGTACCGGCAATTTGCTTTGACGATCGCTTTTTCCATTGCCGTTTCGACTTTTAACGCCATCACGTTTACCCCCATGCTGTCGGCATTGTTGTTAAAGCGGGAAGATCCACCGCGAAATTGGGTCTTCCGACGCATCAATGAATGGCTGGACTGGTCACGGGATGCTTACACCCGCAACGTTACTGGTGTCATTAAACGTAAAAACGTAGTACTAACCCTGTTCTCGGCAGGACTGGTACTTACCTATTGGATTTATACGATTGTCCCATCTGGCTTTTTGCCAGAAGAAGATCAGGGTTACTTCATCACTCTGGTTCAGGCACCAGAAGGTGTATCGCTGAATTACACCGAGAATGTGCTGGAAAAGGTTGAGGAGATTATGAAACAGCAACCGGAGATTGAAAGTATCTTTGCGGTGGGCGGTTTCAGCTTCAGCGGTGCTACACCTAATAACGGCTTGATTTTTACCCTCTTGCGACCCTGGGAAGAACGCAAGCAGGCAGAGCAATCTGTGAAGAGTATCATTGGTGGCTTTTTCCCTCAGCCATTTGGTCTATTTCCCAAATTAGGCAGTATTCAGGAAGCCCTGGTATTTCCCTTTCTGCCACCCGAAATTCAAGGGTTGGGTCAGTTTGGGGGGTTTGACTTTAACCTGCAAGACCGGACAGGGTTGGGGTTTGACACCATTGGCGAAGTACTGGGTAAATTCATGGGGCGGGCGAGTACCTATCCCTCAGCGCAAAATCCCCAACTGACGGGGTTACGTCCCACGTTTAATGCCAATACGCCCCAGATTACCGTCGAGGTTGATCGCGTCCGCGCCAATCAACTGCAGGTGTCCATTGAGGATGTGTTCAACACCTTGCAAGTCTTCCTGGGCTCAACCTACGTCAACGATTTCAACCAATTTAACCGGGCTTACCGAGTGTATGTGCAGGCAGACGGTCAATTCCGGGCCAATCCTGAGGACATTAAGCGCCTATATGTGCGATCGCAAACGGGCAAAATGATTCCTCTGGCGAACCTGGTGAAAGTGACCGAAACCATCGGCCCTTCTATCATTAGCCACTACAACCTGTTCCGGTCGGTGAATATCGTTGGCTCTGGTTCGCCCGGAGTGAGTTCCGGTCAAGCCATCAAAGCGATGGAAGAAGTTGCCAAAGAAACTCTACCCAAAGGGTTTGGTTATGAGTGGTCGGGACTCTCGCTGGAAGAAATTCAAGCTGGGGGATCATCACTGATTATCTTTGGCTTAGGCATTATCTTCGTCTTCCTGACCCTGGCTGCCCAATACGAAAGTTACCTCGATCCGCTCATCATTCTTCTGACCGTACCGTTGGCAATCCTGGGAGCCTTGCTGGCAGTTATCCTCAAAGGGACATCTAACGATATCTATACCCAGATCGGTTTTGTCATGCTGATTGGTATGGCGAGTAAGAACGGTATTTTGATCGTGGAATTTGCCAATCAACTGCGGGAGGAAGGCTTAAGTATTACGAAAGCTGCCTTAGAAGCCAGTCGCGAACGACTGCGCCCCATTCTGATGACCGCATTTTCTACCATCATTGGGGCAGTGCCATTGCTCATCGCTACTGGGGCAGGAGCCGCTGCCCGACAATCGCTGGGTACGGCTATTGTCGGTGGGATGTGTGTCGCAACCGTACTCAGTCTGTTTGTGATCCCTGTCTTGTACGTGGTGGTCAAGTCCTTAGCTGACCGCCGCAAGCGTACTCCCCACCCGGCTCTGGCAACGGCAGGTCTGGATGGTGCGGGTGTCAATGATGGCAATGGCGATGGTCATTTCCATCGGGAAAAAGCGACCAGCCAATCGGTTGCGGGCGACCGCCAGAGTGATGGTAGCCACCACGAAACCAGGCACTAATTAAAACCCCACTAATTCAAACCTCCAAGGTTTTGCAAAACCTTGGAGGTCGTTTTTTGTCAGCTCTTCTAGTTTCGTTCCAGCGTCTCACTCAGTCACCTTAGCAATAACTGTACGGTGACGCGGACTGTTACAGGTAATCGTCGGACGCTCAAACCCCGCAGCCATCATTGCCTGTTCCAGGTCTAGCGTGAAGTACTGATCCAGATAGGGTTCCGTACTCTTCAGCAAGGTCAGAATGTAAGGTGGCATCTTGGCATAAATTTCCGAACGGGGATTCATATCCATCATGGCGAAGTGGCCACCTGGACGTAGAATTCGTCGTGCTTCCTGGAAAATGGCGATCGCTGCCGTTTGGGGTAATTCGTGGAAAATCAGGAATGCCGACACCAGATCCGCCGAGGCATCAGGCAACCCGGTCGATTCAGCCGCCGCATGAAGCCATTTGGGTACAGACGGCGTGGCATCGGTTGGCAGGAACCGTTCCTGTACCCCATACCCATGCCCCTGAGCGCGTTGCCGACTACGATAATTTGCCACTGCCAGGAAATAGGGAGACAAATCTACACCTGTAATACTTGCCTGGGGATAGACTGTCTGCATGGCAAAGGTACTCATTCCCACGCTACACCCCAGATCCACAATGTCCTGGGGAGCAGTTGGCAGGCTGGATTTCAAAATATCGTGATAGCTCTGCCGCAATTGGGCATCTCCCGCTGCCCCCGCATCCTGCCAGATCCGGGCGTGTACTGCATGGGCAGCGACTTCAACTTCCAGGGCCGGTTCCCATCCCATGTTGCCTTCTTCATAGGCATGGAAGGAGGTCAGATAATACTCCGGATATTGGAGATGGGGATTCTGTACTGCTGCCAGATCGGTATCTAAATTCTGTGATTTGAGATTGGCAACTTCTTGCATCCAGTAAACGCCAATCGACTCTGCCCGTTTAATCATCATCTGGCGGGCTCGCTGTTTCGCCAGATTTGCCAGGGGTTTAATTGCAAGGACACCATTAACGAGACGAGATCCCAGGGACAGAGGAGCACTAGCAGTGGCAG
>CAZGDE010000367.1:0-7475 GCA_964524315.1 uncultured bacterium | reverse complement strand
GAAGGGGACAATCTCAGCCACCAGATTCTTCCCGGAAAGTCTTTAGAAGAGACTGAGGTAATTATTCTGCTTCAGGAAATTCTCAAAATTCTCGAATTTGTGCATGGTGAACGGGTTATCCATCGGGACGTTAAACCCGAAAATTTGATCCGGCGGCAACAGGACAAGCGCCTGTTTCTCATTGACTTTGGCGCTGTCAAACAAATCACGACCCAAAATGTTCAGGCGAACCAGCAATCGTCCTACACCATCATGATTGGCTCAGTGGGGTACATGCCCGTTGAGCAATTGTCGGGAAAGCCGCGCTTTAGCAGCGACATTTATGCGGTTGGGATGATTGGCATTCAGGCAGTGACGGGCATTATCCCCGGTCAGTTTGACGAAGATCCCGAAACGAATGAATTAAGCTGGCGCGATCACGCTCGGATTAGTCCTGCGTTTGGCAACGTGCTGGAAACAATGGTGCGCTATGACTTCCGGGAACGATATCAATCGGCAACGGAAGCTTTGCAAGCTCTGCAAACCCTGGGCAAGCGATCGCTTTCTAGGCCCAAACTGGCGACAACGGCCCCAACGAAAACGCCCCCATCAACCGTAAAATCGATGACCCCACCATCAATGCAACGGGTGGTGACTGCCCGCGAATCCGACCTCGTTGATTACCTGGCCAAGCCCTCATCATCAGACTCCATGGAGCCGTTTAGTACCGGCTTCAAAATTGCCCTGATTGGTATTGGCGTTGCCACGATCGCGATGGTAACTGCCCTAAATGGCACACTTAATTTAATCCTCCAGCAATCTGAGTCACGGCAAGCATCGCCTAAATCAACTTCTCTAGCAACGAAGCCATCGTCTACCGCCAGTCCCGCACCGACCCTGACTCCCGCAGTCGTCACCGCTCCGGCCCCATCGGTTGAACCATCCCCAACATTAACCCCAGTTGCGTCTCCGTCTCCGTCTGTTTCTCCCACTTCTCCGGTTTCACCAACACCGGCAGTGGTAGAGGGGAAAAGTTCGCTGACTGCTAACACGCCCCAGGAGTTAATTGCAGAACTGGATCGGTTTCAGGCCAGTTTGGACGAATCCATGCGTATGGCGCGATCGCGGGAAGAATGGGAACTGGTTGCTGTCCAATTAGAAAATATGGTCGGGGTGTTAAAAGCTGTGCCAGAGTCCAGTTCTGGTTATAAACTGGCGCAACGTTCGTTGCGGCTCTATGAACAGCGTCTGACCTATGCCAGGAGACAGGCTACAAGACCCGTGGGTGGGGTTGCCCGATAGGTCATGATGATTGGGACAACACTGAGTAAGCGCTATCACGTTGTCGGTCGATTAAGTCAGGGCGGGTTCGGCCAAACTTACCTGGCTGAAGATTTGTATTTACCGGGAAAGCCGGTGTGTATTGTTAAACATTTTTGCCCCCAGACGACTGATCCAGAAGCGTTGCAGACGGCAAGGCGGTTGTTTGACCAGGAAGCGCAGGTGCTTTATACCCTGGGTAAGCATCCCTACATTCCTAAATTACTGGCTCACCTGGAAGTGGGCCAGGATTTCTATCTGGTACAGGAGTTTATTGAAGGGAATGCTTTGACCCAGGAATTAGTCGCAGGCAAACCCTGGAAAGAGGATGCTGTAATTGCTTTGCTGCGAAATATTCTGGAAGTGTTGGAGTTTGTGCATCAACAGCGGATCATTCACCGGGATTTGAAACCATCTAATCTAATTCGCTGTAAGAAGGATGGCAAAATTGCGCTGATCGATTTTGGCGCGGTAAAACAAGTCCATTCCCAAATGGGATTGTCTCAAGGACAGTCGAACTTGACGATCGCCATTGGTTCACCTGGTTACATGGCAAATGAACAACTGGCCGGGAAGCCAAAGTATAACAGTGACATTTATTCTGTCGGCATCATTGGCATCCAGGCATTGACGGGGTTACATCCTAAACAATTGCCCAAACATGCGAAAACCAGTGAATTGATCTGGCATGATTACGCGGGTGCCAGTGCAGAATTGCTGGATGTGTTAGACCGGATGGTGCGCTACAACTTTCGCGATCGCTACCCCTCTACTACAGATGTTTTGCACGCTCTGAATAATTTGAATGCAACCTTATCAGTCGTGGAGTCGCAGTTGCCTGACACGGCTATTTTCGCCCAAGTAGACTATTATCAGATGTTATTGCAGCAGGGGATAACCTGCCTGGAACAGCAACCTGCCAGGGCATTGCAACTGTTTGAGCAGGCAAGCCAGGTTAATTCAGAGGAGGATGAAGTCTGGTACTGGCAGGGGCGGGCTTACCATAACCTGACTCGCTACGAAGGGGCGATCGCCGCCTATGATAAAGCCCTCCATTTGCAACCAGGCAATGGGGCGGTCTGGTATTGGCGTGGTGGTGCCCTGGCGCGGTTGGGGCGCTACGAAGAAGCGGCCTTTTGCTTTAACCAGACGGTACAACTACAACCGGATTACTTCGATGCCTGGTACTGGCGGGGGCGCAGTCTCCACCAACGAAAACGGTATGCGGAGGCGATCACCTGTTATGAACGGGCAACCTACCTGAAGCCCGATAGTTATGAGGTCTGGTATTGGCGTGGGCAGGCATTAGCAGAGTTGAAGCAGTATGCCGAGGCATTGCTGGCCTATGAACAGGCGATTATGCTGAATGCGGAATTTCAACCAGCCATTCAGGAGCGCGATCGGCTATCAACCAAATTGAAACCCTGGAAATGGTTGAAGTGAGTGAGTGAAAACCATACCAATTCTAATTATGATTTTTCGTAACATTACCTAAGGAATGGGGATTAAATAAGTTCGATATTTGTTAGGGGCGGGTTTTGCTGTCCAATCCATGGCTAGATGCAGATTGATCAGCTAAACTCGCCCCTACAGCTTGCGAGTTTATTAAATCCACGATCTTAGGTTAGGTGGACATAATTAACTGAAGATGGCAGAAGGCTGAGTCATTTATGGGACTCAATGATTGCAGGGTGCTGCTACCTTAAACTATCCTCCAAATGATTAATACCGATTTAAACAGTCGTAGAGGCAGGTGTAGTTTTGGAGGCTCCTGGCATTGCCAAGCGCGTACCGATTCTGCCGAGGATCATTTACTTATCATTGCTGTCACCTAAAGCATGGTAGAGGCAATTCAGAAAGCTTGCCCAGAGTCGGTATTTGCCGAAGGACTTTGTCCTAAGCTTTCTGACCGAAGCTATCGTTCAAATGATGATTAAGAGCGGCGCTTGATCGATAAAAACCATTCGCAAAATTATGCCCTTCTTATGCAGGTCGGCTCTATTGGGATAATTTTTTAAAGATTTTCTGTGAATAGGTGATAAACATTGACATCGCTCAGGCAAGTGGTGATGCTTGTATTGACTGCTGCAAGGAAAACAACTGAAACCTCATTGGTTACTTATGTTCCTTTTAAATAAATTTCAAGATCGGCGTTATTACTTCTGGATACTACTGCTGGCGCTGGTGTTACGGGTTCTCTGGTCTTTATTAGTTCCAGTAGTGCCCCTGTCTGACAGTAATGCATATGATGTTTTTGCCCAAAACATTGTCAATTGTAATAACTACGGTTGGAACTGCACAGAACCGAGTGCCTATTGGCCCGTTGGCACTTCTTTTATTTACTCAATTTTCTATCGTATATTTGGGCATACCTATGCACCAATAGTGATATTTCATATTGTTATTTCGCTAGTTACGATTGGTCTAACCATGTATTTGGCGGAGCAATGGTTTGGTCGACGGGTGGCCGCTCTTACAGGCATATTTATGGCAGTCTGGTTCAGCCAGGTGCAGATGACAACCATCCTTGCTAGTGAACTCATTTTTAATACCCTTGTCATTGCTGCTCTGGTTATCTGGCTCTATCAAGACTTGAATTTGTGGTTAAGATCAGCGATCGCCGGAGTGCTGCTGGCCGGAGCCTGCTATGTAAGGCCGACGGCCCTTCTCATCCCCATCCTATTGCTCTTTGCCCGTTATGTTAGTACGCGGGAAATTAAACGTAGTCTGATTGCAACGGGAATTATGTTTGCATTCATGGGTTTACTAATTGCCCCCTGGAGTCTGCGCAACTACAACACCTTTGGGCAATTTGTATTGATTTCAACCAATGGTGGAGCCAATTTCTGGATGGGCAATAACCCTCAATCAACAGGTGAATATATGGAGCCACCTGCTGAAACAAACGGGATGAATGAGGCTGCAAGAGACACTTACTTAAAGGAACAGGCTAAAGCTTATATCAAAGAAAATCCATTGCAATTCGTAGCTAAATCTTTTCAGCGTGTTGTGATTACCCATAGCCGCGAAAGTATTAGCGTTGAGTGGAACAAAGACGGTTTAGTATCACGCTACGGTGATAAGGTTTTGGTTCTCCTCAAATTACTCAACTTAGCTTACTGGTTACTCATGTTAGCCCTGGGGCTGACGGGTGCGGTTTTGTTGGTTCAGAAACTGGGCATACTGCCTGCGATCGCCCATCCCACCATTCTTTTCTGGGGTTATTACGCGATGATTCATGCCGCTACTGTGGCGCAAGACCGTTACCATTTCCCTAGCATTCCAATGATTGCCATACTGGCAGGTTTTACGGCCCTGTGGCTAATGGAGCGGTTTGGCGACAAGGCTGAAAAGCTCACCGTGAAGATACTTGGCAAAGACGAAAAAGCTTAGCCTGCTTGACATCCGCCCTTATCGGCGATGTTGGGCACCACGATAACGCATTTGACGCTTCAGGGCATATTCGGCCGCAAAGCTGGGTAAATCACCTCGATGCCCCATGACAATGACCGTGTCGCCTTCGTGCAGAAACACTTCATGGCTGGGATGGATGATGATAGAACCGTCTGCCCGCCGCAGGGCAACAATCAGGAAGGTGCCCCGCCCACGCACTTCGACAGTGCCAATGCTGGTACCAATCAAACTGGAGCCGTGGGGAATGACTAACTCTTCCAGTTGCAAATCAATCTGGGCGAGTAATTCATTCATGGTCTTGCGATCATCCGTTTCCTCCAGAAAGTTGAGTGCTGCCGGATGGGTAATGATATGTGACATGCGGAGAGCGCCAATCTCAGCGGGTAGCACGACATGATCGGCACCGGCCTGACGCAGCTTTTTCTCCGTGGAGGGAAACTCGCCACGGGACAGAATTATGAGATCGGGGTTCAGGTCACGTGCGGTCAAAGTAATAAAAACGTTGAGGGCATCGTCGGGTAAGACTGTGGCCAGTACCTTGGCCCGGTGAATGCCTGCCGATTCCAGAATGACCTCATCGGCCGCATTACCCAGACGCACCAGATAACCACGGGCTTCGGCGGCATCGATGCGATCGGGGTTGTTGTCCAGCACGACAAAGGGAATTCTCGACTCGGTGAGTTTGCGGGCCAGAATTTGCCCAATCCGACCAAACCCACACAAAATAACGTGATCATGTAAATTGGCAATTTCTCGCGTCATGCGTCTTGCTCCCATCGCACGGTTGAACTCACCCTCGGTAATTAGCTGGACGAAGCCACCCACGATATAAACGACTGCGGTATAGCCAGCAATAATGACCAGGATGGTGAATGCCCGCAGTGATGGAGTCATGGGGCCCATTTCGCCAAACCCGACCCCAAACACAGTGATCACGACCATATAAACGGCATCCAGCAGGTTCCAACCTGCGACGACATAGCCTGCGACTGCCACGACAAAGATCAGCAGAAAGCAGACTGTCCCAATCAGAATATTTCTAATCGACTGTCTCATGGGGGACTGTAGCGACAATCGCTACAGAGTTTTCACTACGGAACCTCTCTATTAAAAGTCACAGCATTCCCCAGGTTTGTATAGAGTGACGCTGATTTTTGTCAAGGAAAGGAAACTTTTGTAGTTTTTGTTACAGAAAAAACCCTATATTTTATATATTGCGGCAAAATAGCTATGTGAATCCCCGTAAAAATTCAGTTCTGACCTCCACGGAATTGTGCTTTCTCAACCACCTAGCTTAGGACTCTAGATAAGATGGCTCACTCATTTTCAGCAAACTCCCCTGACTTCTTGGCCCAACATCAAGACAATATCATGGCATCTCTGGCGCATCGCCTGGAAGTAGCCAAGGCGACGAATAACCGACACCTGGTGGAACTGTTAGAGCAGGAAAAGAAGCAAATTGCAGCTGACGTCTCCCCCGATCACAATGCACTATCACGTGACCATGAGAGGCAACCTGACTGGGTGCAGCGGTTGAAAGGGTTTGTGCAGGCGATCGCTGGTACGGCTGACACCCTGCAGGTGAGTGAGTTTGTAAATGGGAGCGATCGCTGGTGGTATGCCTTTGATCCCCAGACGGGTAATTGTGTCTATGCCGACTCGGAAGCCGAGATGCGCCTGTGGATTGAGCAGAATTACCAGGGCAAATAAATCATTTTGAAGAAACAAAATCCCTGTAAGGGCAGGTTTAGCCACAGAACTAGTAGCTAAACCCAAGAACTTTGGCAAAACCTGCCCCGACGCAACAGGGTATTTTGCGGGGAAATCTGCTTAAACCAAGACCTCTGTCCGTTCTAGGGGGGCCACGCCTGCCAGGTCAAGGATTTGGGGGATCAGGTCTTCACGCTTGATGGCCATGAGATGCACCCCCTGACAAAGTTCCCTGGCCAGTTTCACCTGTTCGGCAGCAATGACTACGCCTTCGTGTAAGGGATCGGACGCACGCTCCAGGCGGGCGATGATGTGATCGGGAATATGAACACCAGGAACGCAGCGGTTGATAAATTGGGCGTTTTTGGCGGATTTGAGCAGAAAAATACCGGCCAGAATTGGTTTATTACAACCTGCGGCAATCTGATTCATAAATTTCTCCAGACGCTCAAAATCGGAAATGAGTTGGCTCTGGAAGAATTGGGCACCAGCGGCGAGTTTGCGATCGAAACGGCTCTGTAACCCTGACCAGCTACCGGATTGCGGGTCAACAGCGGCTCCGACAAGAAGATCGGTGGCACCATCGGTGAGGGGTTTGTCGTTCAGGTCAAAGCCAGCGTTCAGTTTGCGAATGAGTTGAATGAGACGAACGGACTCTAGCTCAAAAACACTACGGGCATTGGGATGATCACCCGCCTTAACCGGGTCACCCGTGAGTGCCAGAATGTTGCGAATCCCCAGAGCATGGGCCCCCATCAGGTCGGACTGGAGGCCAATGGAGTTGCGATCGCGGCAGGCAACCTGGCAAATTGGCTCAATCCCCTGTTGCTGGAGGAGAACGGACGATGCCAGGGATGACATCCGCATCACCGCTCGACTACCGTCGGTAATGTTAACCGCATGGACTCGCCCCTTCAGTAACTTTGCCATTTGCAGCATGTGGGTGGGGTCACCCCCTTTGGGTGGAGCCACTTCTGCGGTAATGAGAAAATGGCCAGCCTGTACCGCCTGCCGAAAAGTCGGAATGGCGGAGGGAGATGGTGACGAGTTCG
>CAZGDE010000366.1:5728-7487 GCA_964524315.1 uncultured bacterium | reverse complement strand
GGGGAGAGCAGTTCGTTCTCCCCTCTCTGCTGAGAGCTTAAGCCGGTTGGTTCCCATTTACAGGAAGGCCGTCACTGTCTACCAGGATGCCATCCTCAAAAGGAATCCCCCCGCCTAGAAACCAGTCCCAATTGCGCTGAAAGACGTTCACTGGGGCGTAGGTATTGATCCGCTTCTTAGTAGTGTGAGTTTGATACCCGCCTGAAGATAGGCGATAAAACCCATCCTTCAGGATTTCCACTACGTTCGTGTACCAATACTTGATGACAAAATTGCCCTTGTCATCTTTTTGTAAGTAGGTTTCGTGGGCAAGCTTAACCCGACCACTACGAGAACGCTGCATCAGCGCTTCTGCTTCTTGATAAGTCATCATAGATATTTAAAAGGGAGGGCGATCGCCCTCCCTTGCTGCATTTATTTAGTTGTGCGGTTATTCAATTGGTGAGCCTGAGCTTACAGGTCGTAGACCTTGGTTAGCTGCTCCGCATCCCAGGTGTGTTCCTGAGACGGCTGCAAAACTGGAATACGTTTGTGCGCGATCGCAGAGCGAACTTCTTCAACAGCATCAAGAGCAGCAGCATAGAAAGGAGACCCTTCCCCATGCTGTACCTTCATTTGAGCTGCGTTTTGCTTTTCAGTTTCCAGAACTTGTTCTAATTGGAGTAAGCTCATCTTTAAGTTGGTAGAAGTTAAATAACAACATCAATTAAGGGAAAGTCTAAACGTGGCGCACTCGCCAACCATGCACATGCTCAGAGACTCTAATGCCCAGGAGCATGTCGCTAAAGGATGACAGGTAACGAGGCTTACCGTGAGAAGTCACACCAAATCGCTCTCGACAAAACTCTGACAGCGTGGTGGCGACCACCTTTTCACCATTGGGACCTAGCAGTAAATATTTAGTTGTCTTTGGTTTCTCTGGCAGATACCGAGCCTTTTCATATTGAGACTTCAGAATCCGCCCTAAAGTTGTCATAGACATAACAAGCGTCCCTTTAATTAGTCCATCAATCTTCAATCAAGAAGTTCATCAATTCGTGGGCAGAAATATCGACGATTTGGGGCAGTAAGTCTAGATCAATTGCATCCAGATAATTGAGAAACATCTGGAAGGCTTCATATGGATTGGCATATTCACGCGCTCCATATAATTGCATCAGAATGGTGTAAAGCTTAAGCGTAGTTCCATCTGTAATCACCTTGCCAATATCGTCCTTCTTGTTTAATTTCTTTATTGGTTCAAGGTGTTGTTGGGCTAACTCTTGCACAGCTCGTCGTGTGTAGTTCATGCGGCTTTTGCGTTCCTCATATTATATTTTTGAGACTTAGTAACTTTGTTTAAATAGGTTTGTTCAATAGTTTTTAGCTGGCTCTCTACAGCAACGATTTCCAGCACTTCAAATGTGAATGCTGAATACTCGTGTTTATTGAAGTCAGTTTGTAGACCCTTGTTGGTGTGAGTCTTAGTTAACAGGCTGGTAACGTGAGAGTTAAGCCTGGAAAAAACATCTTTAGAGGAGCCAATATAGACCTTGCCATTGGGTTTGCAAGTGATCAAGTAGATGCCACAAACCTTCGGTCTCCTGCGTCTTCTCTTTTTGACTGGCATATTTTAAATAGGTGTTTGAATATGCACCTATCAAATCAGCCGCGCCCTTTTACTTGCTGGGCGTATTCTCTTCTAAGATCATCATCTGCTCGTGCGACGATAGGTTCAGCTCTGCTAAAGACTCTGGAGTGATTGCGTCTATTGCCTTTA
>CAZGDE010000366.1:0-5718 GCA_964524315.1 uncultured bacterium | reverse complement strand
CCCCTGACATAGTCAATGTCCCTAATAGTTTTAGGCCAAGTGGGTTCAAGGTGTACGGAAGCATACTGGTAGAGCTTTGAGACTAACTCGTCATCCCTTCTTAGCAACAGCAATGCGCTGACTAAAGGATTGGGAAACCGAGTATCTGCAAAGTCCTTCAGGTAGCTATCGTAAATTCTTTGAGCCAACTGCGCTGGGTATTTGCGTTTAAGACGCATCTTCGTTAGAGACTCGTACATCTTCTTCCAAGATCATCATTTGTTCGTGAGCTGAGAGCCCTATTCCTTGTAAAGCCTCTGCCGTAATAACGTCTAATGCGCGCAGAAATCCTTTGACATGGTCAATATCTCTACGGGCTTTCGTCCAATTAGACCCATTTAAATGAAAATAGGCGTAGCTATGAACATTCCATAGCATTTCATTTTCTTCACGCAATGCACGTAATGCGGAAAGCAAAGGGTACTTAATTGGAACAGGGCTCGCTTCATATTTACGATAGCGATCGTATATCTCTTGAGCCAGCTGTTTTGAGTATTTGCGCTTAAGGCGCATTTCTGTTAGAGATTCATACATCATCATCATCTTCTTCTTCCAACAGAATCATTCGCTCATGAGCCGATAACGCCATATATGCAACATCCTCAGCCGATACTGAATCCAAGACTTTCAGAAACCCTTTAACGTAATCCAGAGTACGAGCTGCCATAGTCCAACCTGTATCCGTTAAATGAATGTAAGCGTAGTTGTAGAAGGTTCGTAAGATAGGATCTTCCTCTCGCAACTCCCGAAAAGCAGCCGCTAATGGGTGGTAAGGGGGATTGGGGGTAACTACTAGAAAGCGTTCGTATATCTTCTGAGCGGTCTCTCTGGAATACTTTCGCTTTAACCGCATCCTCTTTAAGGATTCGTACAGTTTTGTCTTTTGCATTTCATAAAAAAAGAGGGGACATGACTCCCCTCTCTCTATCTAAAAGTTACTTTTAACTACCGGACTGGACAGAACCCGCCTGAACAATCTGCATCCAACGCAGTCTCTTCATACCGCCGCTCGTATTGGGCGATCTTGTTCAGCAACTCTTCTTCGTCTAAATGAACCTGTTGAGACAGCTCCAAATACTCGACTTCAGTAGAAGGTTGGTAGGGCAGATTTGGATAGACAGAATCGCCTTCACTGGGGTCCCAGCGAGGCAGAAACGCTACACCAATTACGGATTCCCAGTTACTGGGTTTCGCCAGCCATTCAGCTGCTTCATCCCACTCATTGGTACCAGGGATCGGTTGCCAGTTTTCATCATACTTAGGTCCACGCACAGTCACAGTAATCGACTGGTTGTGATCAATGTATGAATCCATCAGCTGCTTATACCGCTCCAACTGGTCTACTGCCCGCTCATCAATCGCACGAATAGGAGCAGCAGTCTTCATTGGGAAGGTGAAGATCCAGGTATTGCAGATATCTGCATCCAAGTCATCGCCCTGGTTGTTCTCTGGCACACACTGTAGCCCCAAAGCTCTTAAGGCTTGAGCAACTGGGTCTTTCTTGGCAATTCTGATACGCCGCAGATAGTAGGGCGCATAAGGGCGATGACAGCCAGAACTAACGGTTGGCAACTGAGCGATCGTGCCCGATGGTTTTCCGGTTGTGACCAGTAAAGCAAGGGGAATTCCCATCTCATCGTGATAGCGATCAGCTTCACCACGAGCTACCAGCTTGGCAGTTTCAAGGACATGCTCAATGCGTTCATCCTTGATGTAGACGTAGCCTCCTGGCTCACCACCAGGATAGAACTCGTATCCCCAACCCAGGGCGTCCCAAGCTTCAACCTGACCAGTTAAGGAAACACCCAATAAGCGATCGCGCTTCTGAACCTCATCCCAACGTGGATGCCACATTGTAATGTTGGTAATGCGGCTACCCATGCGAGTAGCTAACTGCACTGCCCGAATGAAACCTTCATAGTCGAAGTCGTCTTTGCCACGCACAAATGCATGAACATTGACCTCAGTTAAATTGCACACGCCCCTATCAGCCAGTAAAATCTCTGCCAGAAAAAATATGTCAAGCGACATTTCTTTCCCAGACTATATCTTGGTCTTCAGCCGAACTGTTCAGACCTTCCGCACTCTGTAATCTTTCAACTAGGGTGATGTATTCCTGACACATCCAATAAGGATACTTGTCATAGGGAAGAATAATTTTATAGCTCATTGAAGGTAAAACATGAGGGGCAATTCTAAGAAAGAAGTGCTGGGCAGAAAGGAGAGACATTCTCAAACGATATTGATTGTTTCTTCTTCTGTTAACTTCTTTGACTACATAGCCATATTCCGTATGGAAGTAGTCTCTAATCTTTAGGACATCGTTGAAGCTGTACCGATCTGTTGCCAGTTCAACCCTTCTGTCCTTAATTACGCCTTTTGTTCTCCCAACAAGAGTTACATATCCGTCAGACATGTACCAATTTGCTAATCCCACATCGTTAAGCCATCCTAGGGCTTCTCTAGTGACTCTACGGTTTCTGTGGTCATCATAAAAATGATGATAGATTTTAGCAAAATATGGATGTGATTTGACGTATAGCCTCCATGCAGTCTGATAGTGTACACCATCTTTCTCGTATGCGGGCAACTCTTTTACGTCTACTGTAAATCCAACAGAGATTAGATCGGTCTCTACTTTATAAATAAAGTCTTTTCTAACTGACTTTAATTCAAAACCTCTCTTTTTCACCCCATTGTCAATAGAACCATCACCTAAGATCAGTCCTGTTAAATAACCTTTTAACGTTGAACTATTCATAATGTTTGTCTAACAAACTTTCTAAACGATTACTTAGTCGTTGAACCTTCCCACCTTTTGTGGGCTTGGCTGCTGATTAGGATTCCTCCCTTCCAGCAATTCACGGGAAATTATTTTCATCCTATTTCTAGGAAGCCCTGCACATAGGCTTACAGGGATTTGTACCTGCATAGTTCGGGCGGCGCTTCATTGCATTCTCAGCAACGTAAATCCCAGGCTCACCATTGTTTGCAATGCGCTCAAAGATAACCTTAAGCCCATCTAACCCAGGGTTCTCATACAGATGCACTGAGTTGTTACTCATCACACGATTAGCGCGATACCGATACTTGGGATCGTGAGCATCAACAAAAGCTTCAATGGCTGGATACTTACCAGTCCAAAGAACTTGGTGAGAACCCCCTGTAACCTGGTTAAAAATCAAATCGAAGGGAATGCCCTGGAGGTAAGGATTCTCTTGGCGCTTCTTCTCCAGATCAGCTCTGAGTTTATCTCGGCTGATTGTCAAACTAACTTCTGAGAGCATTGCGATCAAGTTCTCCACCTGATCCTCATCCAAGTTAGCGCCTGTCCACAAGTTGAGCTTAGCCTCGACAAAAGGCAAATCATCAACGTCCCCTAAAGTCATTTGGGAACTACGCCGAACTCCACCAACTACCACAATCTCAGCAATGGAATTAGCAATATCCATTGCATCTAGAGTAGAGAGCTTACCGCCGCACTTCTTGATGATCCAGGTAGTCTTCTCAAACAACCGCTGTAATGGAGCAGGGCCGCTAGACCGTCCACCCATAGTCAACAGCCGTTCACCTTCTGGGCGAACATAGTTGTAATTGAAAACAATGCTGCTGACTTTATTAGAAGTCAGTGCATGCAGAAACCCTTTAAGAGCCCCAGACCAGCCTTCCTTCGAGTCTCCAATCTTGAAAACCAGCTTGACCTTTCCATCTACTTTGGCGATCGCATCTTCGACGGCAGTAGTAGTTTCATCAACCAAGTACTCTTTATCCAGAACTACCAGCTCAGTACCAATGGGAGCGAATAATCCAGAGAAGTCCTGACTAACAGAAACTTCGGTGTACTCGATCCGCATGGACTTATGAACAGGCGCATAAGGCTTATGCTCAGTCTTGAATCCAGCATGCAGTTCAGGCAGCTGATTCACATACTTCCTTTCCACAGAGAACCCAGTCCCAGCCCCTACCATTAACAGGTAGAAGATTTCAGGAAACGCTTCAAGGCTGTCAATGGTCTTGAAGCTGCAGTTGTAGTTTGCCTCTCCATGCTGTTTCACAACCTCAGACCCGCCAGCCCAAAGGGTGCGCCCTGCACTGAAGAGCTTTAGATGAAATATGTGATCGTAAAGCTCTTCAGCTTCAGTTTTCAACGCCTCAGGGCTTGCGGGGCCTTTGTACAGACTCATGCTGTATTCGACTACCCGCAACACAACCTCCCACCACCGCTCTCGCCGTTGGAATTCTTCCAAATAACGGGAGTATGTACGAAGAAACACTAGCAGCCCAAAATCAGTAGGGAAAGGTGAGGGGCGGTTTGCATATTGAGCCAGGAATTCACGACTCAAATACTTAGGCTGAACTAAGGAAATATAATCTTGCATAGTTAGAATATTCAGTTGTATTGATCAATAACAACCCTTAGCCGCCCCATTAACTGACAGGGAGACTAAGAGCTGAGACAAAAAGTTAATTTTTTAATAAATCAGGTAGGATTTGCCGAACTTTATCGTGAATCTGCCCATAAAGGGCATCATCAAAGTCCGCTGGGGATTCAGGGAGTTTGTCAGCAATAATCTGACCAATATTCCCAGACTCATCCTCAGGGTCATACCCTAAAACATCCCGAAAGATGTCCATGACTTCATTGGCGACGTGATCGATTTTTTCAATAAGAGGTTTTGGCATTGTTAAGCAGCCGCAATTAAGGTGTCCATCAATTGAGGCGGATCAAAGTCCTCTACTTCTGCTGACCAAACTCGCTGTTCCAGGCTGTAACCCAGCTCCATTAACTGCTTGGCTTCCATGCGAGTCGCCTCAAACAAGTAAGCGCTGAGTCTGTTCAGCAAAGCAGCATGCCGCCGCACCCCATAGATCAGGTCTTCACGTCCCATCAGGAACTGGACCATCTCATTCGAATACCACCACTTAACGTAATAGCGCTCTAGCTGACGAGCTTCGATGCGAACGCCATCGAGTTTGACAAGAATAGGGTGACTTTGAGCCAGGAAGTCTGGGCAATCACCCACTGCGGCCTTCAACTCTTTGGTCCTAGTGTCCAGAAACTCCAGGAGTTCTGTTGGTAAAGCGTGGGTAGTTGTGTCCCCTTTCAGATAACAGAAGGAGGCTAACGAGAAGATGTTGCGATCGAGCCATTCAAGTAGATACTTAAGATCTGCTTGCTGTAGCTCAGAGCTGCAAAGCACTTCTTCAATCTCATGGCGTAGAGACTCTAGCTGCCCTTGAATAGCGCAGGCAGGATGATCCTTTCTGAGAGTATGGTTGTGTAGTACTGTAGAGTGTCCCAGGTCGCCATTACCTGGCTCGTACTTCGCTGTAATTCTTGACTTCTTAGGCATACTTGTTTCAGCAAATGTAACCTCCATGCTAGAGAGGTGTTAAAGAAAGAGGTGGGAGGCTTGTTTGCTCATAATGTCCCACCACTTTCGAGACTCTAATCAATTAAAGGTTTAGAATGCCGGGGTTAATCTTGATAAACTGCACCCGCTGTTCTGGATTAACCTGATGCCAATTGCGGGGAATATGGACCGCAATTGACTGCGAAATCATGGAGTAAGCCCCCAGTAATTCAGGGTGGGTTGTCTCTGCCAAATAGCAGATTGCCCCCGTTAGAGCTTCCCTTTGACGCAGTAGGTCCTGTACCTGGGCAGATAACTCCTGCAG
>CAZGDE010000365.1:2224-7495 GCA_964524315.1 uncultured bacterium | reverse complement strand
GGGGTAAAGTGATTCTTGCCTATGCATCTGTTGCCCTATGACTCGTTAACGCTGCAAACCTCTGCACCATTGCCTCTAGTGCTGGAAAGGCTGGATGCGCACATTGAGCCACCCAAGCTTGGTCGCTGGTTCTTCTCACGCGACCATAAACCCTATGAAGGAACCCTCTCCGAAAGTGGCTTTGAAATTCAGCGCATCATTCACTATCGGAACTCGTTTCTGCCCCTCATTCGGGGACGATTTGAGGCATCACCAACGGGAACAATCGTCCGCATAACGATGCGCTTGCATGCCGTCGTCATTGGTTTCCTGGCCTTCTGGTATTTGACCTGGTATAGCTTTTTCCTGCCCATCTGGTTGACCGGAGCAATGCCGACGGCGATCGCGCTCCAGTTTGTTGGCTTACCTGTTGTGATTCTGATTGTTTTTTGGGTGGCATTCTGGGTCGAAGTTCAGCGTAGCCGTGACGATTTGGCTCAAATTATTTTGGGGCGATCGCTCACCCACGCCCAGCTAGGAATACCAAATGTCCTGTTGTGGGGATTTTGTCTCCTGGGTTTTGCGGTTGTGTTTCTGCAAGTTAAGGGAAATCTGTGGTCACCTGTGTCTGAGCCGCCAGCCTCCCTGGCGGCAGTGTCCTGTTCACAGCAGCCAGTCCCCTCGCCATACTGTAAATTTGCGAATGTGTACACACTGGCTGGACATCCCTCTGCGTCTACCCTTGCCCTAAGTACCAATAGTCAAATTTTGGTGAGTGGTGGGAATGATAAGGCGATTAAAGTGTGGGATTTGGCAACGGGGCAGTTGCGAAAGACATTGCAAAGTGATTCGGGTCAGATTCGGTCATTGGCGATCGCCCCCGATGGCAAAACAGTGGTAAGTGGCAGTGCCGATCACATGGTACGAATCTGGAGTCTAACCAGTAATCAATCTCCTCGTATGCTGGCAGGACATCCCAATGAAGTAACCCTGGTTAAAATTACCCTCGATGGCAAACGCCTTATTAGCGGCAGCTACGGTGCCATCAAAGTGTGGGACTTAAAAACAGGTCAGTTGCAAACGACCTTCCCATCAGAGGCGAAATCTGAGACTAAGTTGGGGCCAATCACCGTCATTAATGATGCCGCCCAACAGTTTAACCCCCTCGATATCAATACTGCCAGTAATACGGTTCTGATTGGCGATCGCCGGGTTGTTGACTTAGCTACCCATCAGGTCAGAGCGGTGCCACAGGCCAGAGGCGATAACTTTTTTGCCGATTACTTTCTCACCGGCGCACTGAGTCTAGATGGTAAATTGGGCATTTTGCAATATGGCAACACCTTTAAGAAGTTTGAAACCCGTCTCAAAGTGCGGGATCTGACGACTGGCATGATTACAGGAGAAACCAGTGCCACTTTCTCCCGTGGTACTTTTGTACGTGTACCAATAGTAGTGAGCCGCGATCGCATTTTTGGCAGTAGTGGGCAACAATTGCAGGTCTGGAATTTACAAACTGCCCAACTAGAGGCAGTAATGGACACAGGACGGCTCGACCCTTTGGTGGTCAATGCTGATGGCAGCATCCTGGCAGGGCTAACCCATGATGCCGCACCCAATACCCGGCAAATTAAAGTGTGGCGACGATGAATGGATCCCTTACTTCTTATTTTGCACGTTCAGTTTGTAGCAGTTTAGCAATTGCGTGGTTCCCACCAACCCTGGCAATGGTGGCGGCTGTGGCTCCCTCTTTGGTCTTGGCATTGACATCGACACCCTGACTGATGAGGAGTTCAATGACAGACTGCTTCTGGCAAAGTGCGGCTGAATGTAAAGCGGTTGCACCGTCATTTGCCTTAATCTTGACATTGCCACCTTGACTGATGATTAGCCTTACCATATCTGGATTACAGCTATACGCAGCATCATGAAGTAGGGTCATACCATTGTTGGCTCTTATTTTTGTCTCAGCTCCCTGCACGATCAACAGCTTCACCACCTGGGTGTTGCCACTGTTTACAGCCCAGTTTAGCGGGGTGACGCCGTTATCATCCCGATCGTTGATGTTGGCACCCCTTTCCAGCAAAAATTCGACCAGTTCTTTATTACCGCTCCGGGCGGCATTTTGCAGTACACTGGCCCCCTCCGGATCTTTAGAGTGAATATCGGCTCCAGATTGAATCAACCGTTCAACGGTGGGTTTGTCACCAGCACGGGCCGCTGCGTGTAGCTGGGAAGGTTTCATGTCAATAGCGTATTGGTGTAATACAGCGTTGTCATGTTTGACTGACCAGACAAAATGTTCTTGCGCCAGACCTTGCTTGAACTCGGTTTCATAAATGAGGGTGACTAACGTTTCCTTGGCTGTAATATTCACGTCCCCATCAGCCTGGAGTGTATTTTTAACGGAGCCTAATTTTCTCGATATTTGCGTACAAAATTGGTGAAAATTTCTCTCAGTAAAACTCTGCCTGAACTCCAGATCTGACTGAGTGTAAATATCATGGCACTGTTGGAAATCAAGCTGACGATGAAATTTAGCAACTGCTAGCTCAGCCGTTTTTTTACTTTGGGTAGTAGAACAGGAAGCGAGGAGGAAGGATAGGCTAATGACACCGACTGCTAACTCGACCAGTGGTGGCAAGAGGGTTTGATGGTTACCGCGTTTAAACATAACGATGATGTTGGCAAAATCTTCATTAAATAAATCTTCATTAAATAAACATCTGGATTGTGCTTGCTTGCGAAAGGGGCGTCTGTGAAGAGATGGCGCACTCACCCCATGTTGTTTGGTTTCTCCACAGTTTTGTCACATTTTCTTTCTAGACTATTAAGTCAAGTCGGGAGTAAAAAACCTGGTACTGTAGCCTATAACACCACGATCGTCCGATCAACTCTTGCTAGCTAATTTGTCAGGCAGCAATTACTTGATGATATGGAGTCATTCACTTGCTCAATCTTCCGGTGGCGACTAATTCACATCTATCAATCCGAGTTATGGCTCTATGACATTGATCGGGCATCCCTATCATTCATCCCAAAATGAACTGGCAAAACTCCAACAGCAGGTGGCGTCGCTAAAACAACAACTGCGGAAGGCAAGACGGGCAGAGCGGCGATCGCGCACGGATGTTGAGAATTATCGCAAGATTTTAGATGCACTGCCGCATGCTGTTTTCCTGCAATCGGCAGATGGTCAAGTGCTTTACGGCAACCAACCGTTTTACGATCTTTGTGACAGTTCGGATCAGAGTTCTGATCAAAGTTTAGCCGTCGACGCAGAGACGATCCAGTGGTTAGAAACGATTAACTTCGCTCAAGGTGAAGGGGATAGGTACGGCATTGCTAAGGTTGGCACTGTGATGTGCCCCTTCGGCACGTGTACAACGACAGAAGCGATTCGGAACCAGGAAGTGTTTCTGGATAGTATTTATCGTGGTACGGAGCATTTGATCTTCATTGTCAATGTAGAGGCGGATGGTGATTTTCATCTCGCAGGTTGGAACAATGCCACTGAGCGAGCAACCGGAATCGCCAGTGAAACTATCATTGGTAAAACGCCAGAAGAGGTTTTTGGCTCCGTTGACGGAGCAAAGGTTCGCCAATACTACCGCCAGTGTGTGCAGGCGACAGATTCCACTCGTTATGAGGAATGTTTGACTTTTCAGGGGCAGAAAACCTGGTGGTTAACAACATTAAATCCGTTGAAGGATGAATCTGGCAGAGTGTATCGACTTATTGGCACAACGTTTGACATTACCAGTCTCAAACAAACCGAAGAAACTCTGCGCTACAGTGAGAGTAAAAATCGGGCTTTGGTGAGTGCCCTGCCTGATCTGATCATGCGGATGACGGGTGATGGCATTTATTTAGATTTTTTCGCGGCTACTGCGTTTAAATCTCACGGTAATCCCAGTTTAGTTGGCAAAGACATCAGTAACAATTTCCCCAGTGAACTGGCAAAGTTGCGTTTGTACTATATGCGGCAGGCATTAGAAACAAGCACGCTGCAAATTTATGAGCAGGAAATCTTTGTTAGTGATGAACGGCGAATTGAAGAGGTGCGGATTGTCGTTTGTGGGCCTGATGAGGTACTGGTCATCGTTAGAGATATCACTGACCGCAAACTAATTGAAGAGGAACTCCGGCGGACGAATGAGCAGCTGGAACGACGGGTTGAAGATCGCACCCTGTTGTTACAACAAACGGTCGCCAATTTGAAAAAGGAAATTAGCGATCGCAAACAAGCTGAACTCAAGCTGCAATCCCTGAATACGGAACTGGAACAACGTACCACTCAATTGACAGACGCCCTGACCCAACTCAAAAAATCGCAACAGCAACTCATTCAAACTGAGAAAATGTCATCCCTGGGGCAACTGGTGGCAGGGGTGGCACATGAGATCAACAATCCTGTTAACTTTATCCACGGCAACCTCTCCCACGCTACTGACTATGCCCTGGATTTACTCCGTTTGATCGAACTTTATCAACAATATTACCCCCAACCACCCGCAGCCATTGCAGACGAAATTGAGACGATCGACCTGGAGTTTTTGACGGACGATTTGACGAAACTACTGCAATCCATGCGAATGGGTACCGATCGCATCCGCGAAATTGTCCGCTCTTTACGTAACTTCTCCCGGTTGGATGAGGCGGAGGTCAAGGATGTCGATGTCCATGAGGGGATTGACAGTACGCTGACCATTCTGTGCAGTCGTCTCAAAGCCCAGACAGAATGTCCTGAAATTAAGGTAGTGAAAGAGTACGGGCAATTACCTCTGGTGAAATGTTACCCCGGTCAACTCAATCAGGTATT
Organism: uncultured bacterium; assembly: GCA_964524315.1. Lineage (GTDB taxonomy): Bacteria > Cyanobacteriota > Cyanobacteriia > Leptolyngbyales > Leptolyngbyaceae > CAZGDE01. The sequence continues at coordinate 2,694 of CAZGDE010000365.1, read as the reverse complement.
TATGAATATTCTGTCCAATGCGATTGATGCGCTGGAGGAAGCCAATGTGAGCCGGACTTATCAGGAGATCAAGGAAAATCCCAGTCAAATAACGATTCGGACTAACATCGTTGATTCAACGTGGGTCAAAATTTCGATTTCAGATAATGGCATTGGTATGACTGAATCAGTCTATAAGCGCATTTTCGATCCATTCTTCACGACAAAAGAGGTTGGGAAAGGAACTGGCATGGGCATGTCTATCAGCTATCAGATTGTGGTTGAAAAGCACGGTGGTAAGCTGGATTGCCGCTCAACAGTGGGCAAGGGCACACAGTTTATCATTCAAATTCCGGTGTACCAGAAGGCTTACGATGCTGATTGAGGAAACCCTGTGGCACACAGCGTTCTAGGGCGAATTGCACACACAGACTACCAGTCATGCCATAGGGAAGTAGCGATCGAAGTGATTGAGAACCTGCCATCGGAGC
>CAZGDE010000365.1:0-2214 GCA_964524315.1 uncultured bacterium | reverse complement strand
CATCGGAGCCACCCATCAACTGCACACGCCTAATGGTAGAAATCTGCAAGCATCATTGACTGCGAAAGCCTACGGAAAATGGCAACATGTTAAAGCAGAAATACCGCAGGATTACTGACTGCTATCCACCGCTAAATTCCCTGACTAATTAATCTAGAAACCTCTTTTTATTATTTGAAATAAGGTATTTGTTCCGGCTGATACAGCCAGTTTTAACTACCTCTATAGGATTTAGTAACCAATCTGCACCCGATAACGGATTTGACGCCAAAACCAGCCCCTACTCAATATCGAACTGATTTAATTTGCCGGCAGGTATGGGGGTGGGGGCTTTGACAACCCACAATGTGGTTAAGGCATTGACTGAATTAGGTATTTCTGAATCGCAAGCTGGTGTATATAGCGATCGCCTATTACAAGGAAACTACGGCGTTGCTGAAAAGCGGGATGAATTGGAACAAAGTTTCAATCATCCCGTACCCTTTTCATCCCAGTGACTAATGACCAATGACTAATAACCATACTCCCCATCCTTTGCACAATCCAAATAGAGCCGCTATATAACATCTACCATTCGAGATGCATTGGTTTCCATAATTGATGCATCTCGTTCCATAGGAGTAGCAGCAGCACTACCCCAGTCGTCCCGTTGCGGCCGGAAAGGCATGAGTAGCACATGGGGCAGCGTATTGTCCTCTGGATTCGTGTAGGCAGGCACCCCGATCGCGATTTCTGACTGGGGAATATTGAGACGCAATGTGTGATGGAGTTTGTCCCACCAGGGAAACACAACAGACCAGTTGGAATTGGTTTCTTGTTGAGTCTGGGAATGATGGATTCCGTGCATCCGGGGTGTTACCAGAATCCAATTCAAATAACGTTCTAACCAGAGTGGTAGTTTAATGTTGCTGTGGTGAAATAACGTATTGGATTGATAGACTGTTTCGTAAATTGCGTAAGTCCAGCCTGACACACCGATGAGGGCAACTTGTAAGGCACGAAACCCAGCAGAAAGGAAAATCTCGCCAAAGTGAAAGCGGAATGCGGTAGACACATCCAGGTCTGGATCAATGTGATGGGCATTATGAAACCGCCAGAAGAAACGAACGGCATGGTTGGCACGATGCCAGTAGTAAAAGGTCAGATCCATTAACAGGAACGCAATGATAGAACTGACCATACCGGGCAACGGTACCAGATTCATCAAACCGATCGCATGGTTCGATGTCCATCGTTGCGTCATCTGTACCGCGAATTGGACTGCTGTAGCGTTGACCGCAACCGCCAGACTGGTGATCGCAACATTGGTAATCAAGCGGGCAATCAGGGGACGGGTCGGTTGTCGGAGTGGAAAGAATCGTTCCAGCAGAAATAATACTGTAAAGATGACAGCCGCGATCGCAGTTCCCCAACGCGTCATGATGGATGTTCTCCTGAGCAGGGACAGTTTCCATCCAACTATGGTGCTAAAGTCGGAATCAGAACATCCTCATTCTGAAGATATAAGGTAGCAATTTCCAACATAAGACAGACGATATTACGCTCATCAATCGATATCGTTGTCAGTAGAAGTAGTGTTGAATAGCAGTACGATTTGGAACGAAGTTTCAATTCATACAACGCTTAATTCATCCTAGAATTAGCAACGCCTCAATGAAGTAAGATTGGCAGGATGACGATGCAGACTGACATCGAAAGCAAACCGTCCAGTACCCAGCTTGAAACAGTATCTACCGTACTGCGCATTGTAGGCTGGATGAGCTTTGCCATTCAGATTGGGCTGGGGGCTGCTGCCAGTGTGATGTTGCTATTGGCTATTTCTGGACGAAACTTTAATCAATCGATCGTGACACCGCCTGGTGTTGCGGGAGCGGCCGTTACAACTCAAACAACGACTCCCGGTTTAGGAATTGGGATGTTTTGGGCTGTCTGTGGTTTTCTTGTTTTACTATTTGGCATCTATCTGGCATTTCGGCTGATTCGGTTTGCGAAGCGGCTTCGCAATCCCGATCCAGTCATCCACCCCAGACGGGCTAAGGTCATGGAAGTGTTGCGACTGGCGGTCATAACCGGCTTGATTGGCATGTTGTTAATGATCTTGGGCAATGGCGCAACCATCGGCGTACTCCTGGCAAAATCCGTTGCCCAACCGCAGGGAGTTGCTATTTATGACCCGAATCGCATTATTCGATCGCTCGATGTGTTGGTTGCAGC
>CAZGDE010000364.1:5434-7533 GCA_964524315.1 uncultured bacterium | reverse complement strand
AAGCGGGGGCAGCCACCACCACTGGTATCTCGCCCCAGCGTCCCGCTCAGGCCGCAGGTTAACATTAACGTATGTTGGATCACGATGTCATTATTGTTGGCGGTGGTCTTGCCGGTTCCCGGGCAGCATTGGAAATTGCGCGAATTAATCCCAATTTGAATGTTGCGGTTGTCGCCAAAACTCACCCCATTCGATCGCATTCTGTCGCCGCGCAGGGTGGCATCGCTGCCACCTTAAAGAATGTTGATGACACGGATAGTTGGGAGGCCCATGCCTTCGACACGGTCAAAGGTTCTGATTATTTGGCAGATCAGGATGCGGTCGAGATTCTTACCCGCGAAGCGCCCGATGTGGTTATCGATCTGGAACACATGGGCGTTTTGTTTTCTCGGTTGGAGGACGGTCGCATTGCCCAGCGGGCATTTGGGGGCCATTCCCACAACCGTACCTGCTACGCTGCTGATAAAACGGGACACGCCATTCTGCATGAGTTGATCTGTAACCTGCTGGCCAAAGGGGTGAAAGTTTACGATGAATGGTACGTTCTGCGTCTGATCCTGGAAGGTGGACAGGCGAAGGGTGTGGTCATGTACCGGGTTGAGGATGGTCAGTTAGCGGTTGTCCGGGCTAAAGCGGTCATGTTTGCCACTGGCGGCTATGGGCGGGTCTATAATACGACTTCCAACGACTTTGCCTCTACGGGGGATGGGCTGTCGATGACGGCAATAGCCGGCTTACCCCTGGAAGATATGGAATTTGTCCAGTTTCACCCGACCGGGCTGTATCCGGTGGGGGTGTTAATTTCGGAGGCCGTGAGAGGCGAGGGTGCCTACCTGATTAATAGCGAAGGTCAGCGGTTTATGGCTGACTATGCCCCCAGTCGTATGGAACTGGCTCCCCGTGATATTACCTCCCGTGCCATTACCCGCGAGATCCGGGCCGGACGGGGGATCAACCCTGATGGTAGTGCCGGTGGCCCCTATGTGTATCTGGATTTGCGCCACATGGGTAGGGAGAAGATTATGAGCCGGATTCCCTTTTGTTGGGAAGAGGCCCACCGTCTGGTAGGGGTGGATGCGGTGCATGAACCTATGCCTGTGCGTCCTACTGTTCACTATTCCATGGGGGGCATTCCGGTTAATACGGACGGGCAGGTGAGAAGTAGTGCGGATGATTTGGTAGACGGCTTTTTCGCAGCAGGTGAGGCTGCCTGTGTCTCCGTGCATGGAGCCAATCGGCTCGGTAGCAATTCGCTGTTGGAATGTGTGGTGTACGGTAAACGTACCGGTGCTGCGATCGCCCATTACGTGGCTAACCGCAAGCTCCCCGAACTGGACGAAACCCCCTACCTGGAAGCCGCCAAAAATCAGATCCAATCGTTGCTTAACCAGGATGGCATTTATCGAATTAACCAGGTTCGGCAGGCGTACCAGGACTGCATGACTGAGCACTGTGGCGTATTTCGGACTGAAAGTGTCATGCGTGAGGGGATCGCCCGACTGAAAGAAATTCAGCAGCAGTATGAGCAGATCCGTCTGGATGACAAAGGTACCCTGTGGAATACCGAGATTACGGAGGCGCTGGAACTACGAAATCTCATGGTAGTGGGTGAACTCATTTTGACTTCGGCATTGAACCGTCAGGAAAGCCGCGGTTCCCACTCCCGGGAAGACTACCCCGACCGGGACGATGGCAATTTCCTAAAGCACACCCTGGCGTATTATTCCCCTGTGGGTATAGACATTCGGTATAAACCTGTTAGTATCACGATGTTTCAACCACAGGAGCGGAAGTATTAGCGCCAGTGTTTGTCAAAGCTGTTTTGATGGTTAAACCCCGCGAAACTTTTGAGACATAGGTTTGGTAGATTTGAATTACCCCTAAATCTACCCTGGCGGACTACTAGTTAGGAGTTTGGGGGCGGGCGTAAGGCTTAGAAAGTCTTTGTAATTTACCGACATAATCAGACCGAAAATTCAACAGACTGAGTAGAATGACAAATACACCCTCTCGATTTTCGGTGAGTGTCCGTATCGATTGTTTGCTCAAGCTTGACGACGTACCAGTCCCCTTGCGATCGCCCAGACTCTGCTGTGTGC
>CAZGDE010000364.1:0-5424 GCA_964524315.1 uncultured bacterium | reverse complement strand
ACTTACCAACCATTAACGAACGTATTCGCTTTCCTAAGATTCGAGTCATCGATGCCGATGGTGCCCAGTTGGGGATTATGACCCCACGGGAGGCTTTGCAAATTGCTGAAGAGAAAGAGCTAGATCTGGTGCTGGTCAGTGATAAAGCTGACCCGCCTGTTTGCCGGGTCATGGACTACGGTAAATTCAAGTTTGAACAAGAAAAGAAAGCGCGAGAAGCTAAGAAGAAGCAGCATACCGTTGACGTTAAAGAAGTAAAGATGCGCTACAAGATTGAGGAACACGATTACAACGTGCGGATCAATCAGGCAAAACGCTTCCTCAAAGATGGGGATAAGGTTAAGGCAACCATCATGTTTCGAGGCCGAGAGATCCAACACAGCGATATGGCAGAAGAACTGCTCAATCGTATGGCTGGCGATCTTCAGGAAGTCGCTGAAGTCCAACAGGCTCCCAAAAAAGAAGGGCGCAATATGATGATGCTACTGGCTCCTAAAAAGTAGAAAGGTGCCATAAAATTTTTGTTATCGTTTAGGGGCATAGCATGGCTGTGCCCCTGTGTTGTTGGTGCTGATTAATTTCGCGATTGCACGGCCCCAATTCTGTATATCCCAACCCTGGTTATACCTGGTTCATAGCAGTCCTAAATCATTTCTGACAATGAGGAAATTTGTCAGCAATCATTCGTGCGGTATTCTTGCTGACAATCCAAATAGAATCACGATATCTGCTTAGTCGATCAAAAAATCTCCTAATAGCCTGCCCACATCTAAAATAGAAGCCTGCTTGGGCATTCTAGTTAGGTGCTATTCTATTGGCTTCACAGCATTTCAAAAAGCATTCCAGGATTGTGAAGCAATGTTTTTAAACACAGTTGAGGGGCAGGTTTAAACCTTCTCCAGGGAACCATGAGGGATGGGCTACAACATGGGAAACAGGCGTTGAATGGAATACATAGAGCAGGGATTTGTTAGGAGCAAGTTCGGGCAGCGACTGTTGCGCTGGGTTAACCTTCGCCCAGAAGAGAGCGAACGCACGTTTTGGATGTTCGCTTTCTATACCACTACCTCTATTGGGTTGGTGTGGTTAGAAGCATCTACGGTGGCGTTGTTTCTTGATGCCTACAGCGCAGAAGAAGGGCTGCCGTGGATTTACATTGCCAGTGCTGGCATTGGCTCAGGATTAGGATTTCTGTACTCCCAGTTGCAGCGGTTTATACCCTTACGTCGGGTCATCGTGATCACGGCCCTGTTAATGGCCGCACCGTTGTTACTGTTCTGGTTTGGTTTGGGTTTGCCAGAACAAAGTCAACTATGGCAACTCACTTTACCCGCCATTACCATTTTTCTCATGCGGTTGTGGCTGGAAGCGGTCTATGTTTTGAATGACCTGAATACCGCGATTACGGCTAACCAACTATTTAATATTCGTGAGATTAAACGCACCTACCCGCTGATTAGTAGCGGTATTCTGGTTGCCGATGTGATCAGCGGGTTTTCCCTCAACTCCATGATCGCTCTTGTTGGCGGCTTAAAGAACATCGTCCTGCTAGCTGCAGTCATGATGATTGTTGGTGCAGGGATTTTGTTTTATCTAAGTCGCACCTACCAGCAAGCCTTCCCTGACTTTCTCCGTCGACGTGTGGAGGAGCGCCAGCCCGATTACATTAACCGTCGTCTTCAGGGACCACTGCAGCGATATGTAATTTTGCTATTTACCTTCTTTATTCTGGCCCAGGTATTATTCCTGCTGATTGATTTTCGGTTCTTGAGTGACCTACAGGGAGGCCGTTCAGAGGAAGAGATTGCTGGCTTTTTAGGGGTATTTAACGGTATTCTCGGCATTTTCGAACTGGGAATGCAATGGTTAGCCTCCAGTCGTGTGATTGAGCGGGTGGGTGTCTTTACGGCTGCCATGGTGTTGCCAGGGGTGATCAGCATTTTGGGTGCCTTTTTGATGGCGATCGCGAGTATTTCCCATCCCACGGCTCTGTTCATCTCCCTTGTGCTACTCAAATTTCTTGATGAGTTACTGCATTACACCCTGTTTGCCAGTGTGGGGCCGGTTCTGTTCCAGCCGATTCCCGATGCGCTGCGGAGTGGTATTCAATCCAATGTGCGGGGTGTGGCAGAACCTTTGTCAACTGGGGTTACTGGTTTGGTGTTGTTGGGCCTCGTCAGCTTGAGTAAGTTGAGTTGGCTTTTACCAGCGATTTTTGTCATGGCGATCGCCTGGATTGTCACGATCTGGTTATTGCGGGCCAAGTATGTAGGTCTGCTGGTAATGAGTGCCGAACGGGGGCAACTCAGTACTGACGTGGATCTGCGGGAACTGAAACGGGCTGTGATTGAGGCGCTGGAACAACCCGGTACTGAAGCCCACAAAGGTTCCTGTATTGAGTTGCTCAGCCAGCTTGACTCCCGCAATGTGGGTGAAGTGCTGGCTCCCATGCTGGAAAAGTTACCCGTCAGTCTCCAGCGCAAAAGTTTAGAGGAAATGTTGGCATTTCCCAACGCTGCCCATCTGCCCTATGTGCGATCGCTGATTGACTTGTCGCCGCCGCCTGAGGTGTTGGCAGTTGCGCTGCGCTATGTCTGGTTAACTGACGCTGAACCGGATATTCGCCAATTGCGGCCCTATTTGCGGGGAGAAGTGGATCCCATTGTACGGGGGACAGCCGCTTCGCTCATGCTGCGGCGGGGGAATCCAACCCAGAAAGCAGAGTCAACCAATACCCTGCGCCTGATGCTGACCCATAAACAGGAAAAAGAACGGGTGATGGGTTGTCGGGCGTTGGGCGAGGCGGTGTACCTGCAGGCATTGCGTCTTTATATTCCACAACTGTTACAGGATGAGTCGTTACGGGTACGGTGCGCCTTGCTGGAAGCGATCGCGGCCACCCATCTGGAAGAATTTTACCCGTCGCTACTACGGGGCCTGTACTACAAATCAACGCGAGAAGCGGCGATGAAGGCTTTGGTGCGGCTGGACAATGAAGCTATTCCGTTGCTGGTTGAACTGGCCGATGACCCCCATAAGCCGGACTTGGTGCGAATGCATGCGTGGCGGGCAATTGGTCAAATTGGCACCATGGAAGCCCTGGATGCTTTAATCTCCCATTTGCGGACAGCCTGGGGCGTGAACCGCCGTAATATCTTGCGGATCTTGCTGGAAATGCCAGGTGACCGGGGGATTGAAAGCGTGCTGGAACGGTTGGGGCGCAGTGGGATTGAACGATTGATTGATCAGGAAATTTTGTTTATTGGGCAGGTGTATGCTGCCTTACTCGATCTGGTACCGCAACGGGTACCAATCGAAGCCGGGGAACTGTTGCGGCGTGCCCTGCGTGACATGCAAGTCGATGCGGAAGAACGCCTATTTTTGTTAATGAAATTTCTTTATCCAATCAGTGCCATCAAGGCAGCAGCGTTCAACTTACAGTCCAACTCGCGGAGTAACATGGCCCGTGGTTTAGAGATTCTTGATAATACCCTGGATATTCCCAGTAAACGCGCCTTGCTCAGTCTCCTTGATCAGCGTTCGGATATGGAGAAGATGCAGAGTGTCTCTGAAATGCTCACTTATGAACCTCTTTCAGCAAGCGATCGCCTGCGTCGTTTGTTAGACCTCCGTCACTTTCTATCGGACTGGGCCTTAGCCTGTTGCTTCCATTTGGCCCGTCAGGCCCGCTGGAGTGTGACAGCAGACCAGACTATTGCGTGTCTCCAGCATCCCAAAGGCTTTGTCCGTGAGGCCGTGCTGTCCTATCTAAAAATGGCATCCCCTCGGGCGCTGGTGAAGCTTTTACCCCTGTTGAGCAATGACCCGGATCGCCTGGTGGCAGATCAGGTGAAGCAAATCATGAAAGAAATTTCTAAGAATTCTGCAGTGAATGCCAATCGATCCGCAAAACAAGGCAATAATAATGTGATTAATTTTCCAAAAAATCCAGGATTTGAGACGATCTAAGAGAATTTGTCGGATGATCGTGGGAATTCTGGAGATAGTCCATTCAGGACGGGGTGTGTCAGTCAACTAAACCTGGTATTTGCCCAGGATGTTTGCGGTCAATCTATGTTAACGAGCGTTGATCGATTGATATTTGTCCGGGGTGTCCCCATCTTCAAAGAGTTGCGGGATGACTTCCTGGTGCGGTTGGCATCCATTATGGATGAGCTATCTTTTCCCGCCAATCACACAATTTTTACCGAGGGGCAGGAAGGCAGATCACTCTATATTGTTGTCTCCGGGCGGGTGCGTGTGCATATCGGCAGCCAGGAAATCGTGCAACTTGACCAGGGAACCTGTTTTGGCGAAATGTCTCTGTTTGATGCTGAGCCCCGATCTGCATCGGTGACGACGATGGCACCCTGTGATTGTTTAATGTTGACGCAGCAGCAATTGTACGAGGCGATCGATGAAACCCCTGGTATCGCTGTCAATATTATTCGGCTCTTGTCCCGGCGCATTCGTGAACTGAACCAAAAAATGAATGCCATGCGGGCAGACAACGCTGTGCCTCAGGGTCTGCCCACATCGCCCCAGTCTCCCATCTATCGCTCTGCTGGATACCGCTAAGGAATGGTAATTAAATAGGTTCGATCGTTGGTAGGGGTAGGTTTTACGGTCAAATCTACCAATGAATGCAGACGGGGCAGCTAAACCTGCCTGTGCAGGTTGCGAATTGATTAAATCCTCCAGTCTAAGAGGTTGCAGTTGGCGATTTTGAAGCAGTCTCTAACTCAGCGGTATGGGGTAACGATAGTGGTACTTTAACCGTGCTGGATTTGGCGGTACCCCGATCGCCAAAACTGCCCAATACCGCTTCCAAGGCTGGCAGTAGGTGATTGACCTGCTGTGCCCGGATCAGTAGATCCCACACTGGTTCCAGTTTTTTCCATGCGCCTGCATAAACCAGATGGCGCAGGCGATCGCCCCAGGTATCCTTATCCCAGGCTCCTTTAACGATATTCGACCAGCGATAAAATTCGCGATAGGACTGCCAGTAACCTTGCTCTAGCGTTGTCGCACTCATTTTGGTTGTCTGATAAACCACATGGCGAGTATCGTACAGATCCCAATTACGGTGCAGGATGCGCCCTTCCTGTTGCATGCGATCGTATAAGGCTGTACCGGGATAGGGAGTCAGAATGTGGAAGGTGGCAGTCTCAATCCCCTGGTTCACGGCCCACTCAACGGTACGCGCAAAGACTGTGTCGTCATCATCATCCATGCCGTAGACAAAACTACCGTTAATCATCACGCCCTGGTCGTGTAACCGTCGGATGGCAGCACTGTAGTCGCGGTTCAGGTTGTGGTACTTGTGCTGCGATCGCAAATTAGCCGGATTCAACGTCTCAAAGCCAACGAACATACTGCGTAAACCACAGTCCACCGCTTTTTCTAACAGTCCCGGTTTAAGGA
>CAZGDE010000363.1:0-7558 GCA_964524315.1 uncultured bacterium | reverse complement strand
CCCTGGGAGTCGGTAATGCGTCCGTCGTCCAACACTTGCAGCAGAATGTTAAACACGTCACCGTGAGCCTTTTCTACTTCGTCGAAGAGGACGACGGAATAGGGTTTGCGACGTACCGATTCGGTTAACTGCCCACCTTCCTCATAACCCACATAGCCGGGAGGTGCCCCAATCAACCGGGCAACGGCATGTTTCTCCATGTACTCCGACATGTCGATCCGCACCAGGGCTTCGTCGGAGTCGAAGAGGAATTGCGCCAGGGCCCGAGCAAGTTCCGTTTTGCCCACGCCCGTTGGCCCCATAAATAGGAACGAGCCGATGGGCCGCCCCGCATCTTTCATCCCGGCCCGGGCCCGGCGAATGGCAGCAGCCACAGCTTCAACGGCTTCGTGTTGACCAATCACCCGTGCATGCAGATGTTTTTCTAACTGCAATAGTTTTTGTCGTTCTGATTCCAGTAAGCGATTGACGGGAATGCCAGTCCACCGGGCAACAATTTCCGCGATATCGGATTCACTTACCTGTTCCCGTAGCAGCATGTTGCCACTGGTTTGCAGATCGAGGAGCTTTGTTTCCTGGGCCTCGCGATCGCGCTGTACCAGTTCCAATTTGCCGTATTTGAGTTTGGCGGCAGTGTTCAGGTCGTAGTCCCGTTCTGCCTGGGCAATTTGCACCCGTAATTGGTCTTCCTCTTCCTTCAGACTTTTAATTTTGTCCAGGAGTTGCCGTTCTCCCTGCCATTGGGAGTTGAGCTTTTCCTGTTCGGCCGCCAGTTCGGTGATTTCCTGTTCAATCCGCTCCAGTCGTTCTTTGGAGGCACGAGTGGCGGTCAACATACCCGCCGGATCTTCACCCTTAAGGGACAGTTTCTCCATTTCCAACTGCATCAGGCGGCGATCAATTACCTCCAGTTCCGTTGGTTTCGAAGTAATTTCCATTTTCAGTTTGGCGGCAGCCTCATCTACCAGGTCAATCGCCTTATCGGGCAGGAAGCGATCGGAAATGTAACGGGAAGACAGGGTCGCAGCCGCTACCAGTGCTGAGTCAGTAATCTTCACATTGTGGTGGACTTCATACCGTTCCTTCAGACCCCGCAGGATGGAAATGGTGGCCTCCACCGATGGCTCATTTACAAACACCTGCTGAAAGCGACGTTCCAGCGCCGCATCCTTTTCAATAAATTTGCGAAATTCATCCAGGGTCGTCGCACCGATACAACGCAACTCGCCCCGTGCCAACATGGGTTTCAGCAGGTTGCCAGCATCCATTGTGCCCTGTCCGGCTCCCGCGCCAATGACCGTATGCAGTTCATCAATGAACAGAACGACCTGCCCATCGGAATGGATGACTTCCTTCAGGACGGAGCGCAACCGATTTTCAAAGTCACCCCGGTATTTGGCTCCCGCAATCAGGGAACCCATATCGAGGGTGATCAGTTTGCGATTTTTGAGGGATTCTGGCACCTCGTTGTTGACAATCCGTTGGGCTAAACCCTCTGCGATCGCCGTTTTACCAACACCTGGCTCCCCAATTAACACGGGATTATTTTTGGTTCGGCGTGAGAGCACCTGAATGACCCGACGAATTTCATCATCGCGGCCAATTACCGGGTCAATTTTGCCCGCTCGAGCCTGTTCGGTCAGGTCGCGCCCATATTTTTCTAATGCGGCGTAGCTCGATTCGGGATTCTGATCGGTTACTTTCTGGCTACCACGAAACTCTTTAATCACCGGTTCCAGGCTTTTAGGGTCTAAATTAAAGACCCGTAACAGCCGCACTCCCAAGCGCGGATCTAGCGCCAACCCTAGCAGGATATGTTCGATGGAGATAAACCCATCCTGCCATTTCTGACGGGCTTCCTCGGCACGATCAAGCAGGACATCAAGATTGCGACCTAAATAGATAGTCTCAATATTGGCGTTAAAGACCCGTGCCTGCGAGCGGATAAATTTGTCAATTTCCTGGGTGAACCGGGTGATATCTACACCTGCTTTGGTCAGGATTTGCGTTGCTAACCCCTCCGGTTGTTCCAGTAGGGCAATCAGCAGATGCTCTACTTCTAAGTCTTGTTGCTTATAGCGGCGGGCAACATCCTGAGATTGAACAATCGCTTCCCATGCTTTGTCAGTAAACTTATTCGGGTCAGTGGGCTGCATGTTTAAATAAAAGTTGAGTTAGAAGAAAGTTCAGTTAGAAATATGGTATTCCCAGCGTCTTTAGTATAGCGGAACCGAGATTCAGCAGCAGGCAGCAGTGAGAACAGACTAAAAAATGCTTCATGGTGGGAGCGATCGCTCCCACCATGAAGCATTTTTTAGCAAATTAGAATTAGCAATTTAGGAAAAGTGTTTGCCTGACTCTCAGTCCGAAAGCCGGGTTGCTCAGAACCAGCTCAGCGAATATTCAGCAGGGTGCCTCAACCCGTCTTTACAGGGAATACGGCTACTGGCTCTTACGAGTGCTGATCTCCCGTGGTTGGGCAACGGTCGGAGTGGGCTGGCTCTGCGCTACCCGTTCCAACAGCACGATCGCCCGCGCATATTGGGGATCATCCTTAGTGGCCAACAGTTTCGGGTTAGAAGTCAGCTTGACCTTATCAGCATCCGTTAAGTCAATTCTGACGTCGGGTGCAATTCCTTTATGGCTGATATCAGTGCCATTGGGCGTGTAGTAATGGGCAATGGTAACTGCCAAACCAGAACCATCCGACAGGGAATGGACGGACTGTACCAGTGCTTTACCAAACGTCTGACTACCCACGACGGTGGCGCGCCCGTTGTCCTTCAGCGCCCCAGTTAAAATTTCGCTGGAACTGGCGGAATTACCATCCACAAGGATAACCAATGGTAGTTTAGTCAGGGCAGTCTGGTTCGCAGTAATTTGCTCATCCTTACCCTTGCGGTCAACAGTTTTTACGATCGCTCCTTTGTCCAACCACATCCGACTAATGTCAATACTGGATTGGAGTAAACCACCGGGGTTACCACGCAGGTCTAAGACGAAACCTTCTACCTTTTTATCGGCCAATTCCCGAATGGCCCGACGCATTTGTTCGGCAGCATGGGCACTGAATTCGCTCAAGCGAATGTAACCAATCTTGCTTTTACCCTCTTCCTTGACGGTGTAGCGCACTGTGGGTAGTTCGATGCGGGCACGGGTCAAGGTGAGGGGAAGGGTGGCCTGTCCAACCCGCCCAATGTCAAGGCGCACCTTCGTGCCGACATTGCCCCGAATCAGGTTAGAGGCATCTTCGACGCTCATACCTTTTGTTGACTTACCATCAATCGCCAGGATGCGATCACCAGACTGAATCCCGGCCCGAATTGCGGGAGAGTTTTCGATGGGTTCAACGACTGTGAGCAGCTTCGTTTCCTCATCGACCTCTAGCCGAATCCCTACCCCTGACAGTTCACCGGATGTTTGGTTACTCAATGCTTCATACTGTTTGGGATCCATGAAGCGAGTGTAAGGATCGTCCAGCTTTTCGAGAGCGGCTCTTAATGCCTTATATGCCTGTTCTTTCGATGTGTACTTTTGGTTCAGGAGTTCCTGCCGAATGGCCTGCCAATTTTGTTTGTTAAAGGTGTCATCCACATACTCCCGGTTCACAATTTGCCAGGCTTCATCAACGATCGCCTTGGGACTGTCCTGGAGCGCTGCACGCACACTCGTAGGAGCAGGGCCGAACAGAGAAATACCGGTCGTAGCAGCAATTGCGCCACCGCAGAGAGCAACATGGAAGAGGGGAGAGCGCTGGGAGAGTCGATTCATTGATGGTGGAGATTTAGGGTGATGGGATTAAATTAGGAGGGTTTTAAGCGCAGGCGGGACGTGAGCCAGAACAGCGAGCCTACTCCGAAACGATGCCAACTATCTTCAACGGCAATCACGGTGGAACCGGAAAACTGAGACTTTCATGCTGATGATTCCAGAATACCCAGCAATTGGATCGCAATTTATCTCATAGATGACAGTTTGCTACGTGTTCCAAGCAATGAATGCACCCACTCGACTCACATGATCTAGCTGGACAGTTTTCAGCAGAGAAATCAAGCAAAAAACCTTGTCGCCAATCTAACCGAATCACAGGCGATTGGCATAGGGGTGAAGGCATGAACTTTAATGAAGTTTTACAGCCAATCCGCTTATTTTTATTGCGATTCTGTTACAACTCTCGTTTGGTGTGACAAGTGGGCAGATGGGAAGTTGATACCGCCGCTGGGTGGAAGTTGTCTGAAGGGTTTGTCCTGCCGTCTTTCCACGGAACGAGTGAGTTGGGAATATAGTGGGTTGGGAGTATAGAGTTGAGAATATAGTGTAGGAACAGGAGTGGTGGTACAGGTAATTGGGTGGTAGGTATGGCAACCAGAGATAATCGAGAATTTCGGTTAAGAGGGGCATCATTACTCGTCTCCGGGGCGATCGCAGCCTTGTCACTGGTGGGTGTGATGCTCATGCAGCGGGCCCAGTTAAACCAGCCTTCTCTCTGGGTTACCGACCCGCAACAGGCTGAGCAGCAAGAAGCAGTCAGGCTACAACTACTGCAAAAAGCCCCCACGTTTGGGTTTGATAATTTGATTGGCGACTGGGTCTTCCTTAATTTTTTGCAGTACTACGGAGACACCCCGGTACGACAGCAGACGGGATATTCTCTTAGTTCAAAATATTTCGACATTATTACGCAGCGTGATCCGCGCTTTGTTGGTATTTATCTATTTCTTTCGGGTACGGTTGGGTATCAGTTGGCCCAACCGGAACTGGCGATGCAGTTTATGGATCGGGGTACTGCTGTTTTATCGCCCCAAATTGACCCCAAATCATTTCAGCTATGGCGATTTAAAGGGTTAATTCAACTGTTGTTATTGGGGGATACTCAAGGTTCCATCTATTCCCACGAGATGGCAGCAAAGTGGGTAGAGGGTACTCCGGACGCCTCTCTGGCCCCTATTTTTCGTGAAGTTGCTAATTTTCTCCGGAAAGATCCTAACAGCGTGCCCGTTCGCTTGCAGTCCTGGGCAACCATTTTTGCGCAGGCAGCGCAGGTGAAGGACGAACAAACTCAGGCGCGAGCCAAGCAGGAAATTGAAAAACTAGGTTGGCAACTCCAGTTTGAGAATGGGGAGTTGCGTCTCCGGCCTTTGCCCTCTAAGCCTTCGCCCTCTAAACCTTCGCCATTACCTTAATGGGAGCTTACCCCCTGCAGTCGATCGCAAAAAAGTTTTGCAAATCGTGGAAAGCTGCTAAGGTTTTGTTCATTTAGTTGAGGTAGAAGTTGAGGTAAGCAGGTCAGCCTCAGCCGTGGTGTGAACATCCTTGGTGTGAACAGGAGTGGAGACGTATGTTGAGTTGGGAGCAAAGTCCGAGTCTTGCCTTGATGCAACGGGAACGGGCCTGGGTAGAGGTAAACTTGGCGGCGATCGCCCATAATGTGCGGCAAATTCGCAGTTTGTTGCGTCCCCACACTGATCTGATGGCGGTCGTCAAAGCCGATGCTTATGGGCACGGAGCCGCGACGATTGCCCAAACAGTGCTGTCTGCCGGAGCCACCTGGTTAGGAGTCGCGACTATCCCAGAGGGGATTGAATTACGGGAAGCCGGCATCGATGCCCCGATTCTGGTGTTGGGGGCAAACCACACGCCAGAGCAGATCCGGGCGATCGCCCACTGGCATCTACAACCGACGATCTGTACGGCACGCCAGGCAATTATCTTTTCAGAAACCTTAACTGAACTTGGTCAATCGGTGCCTCTGCCGGTGCATCTTAAGTTGGATACTGGTATGTCGCGCCTGGGTACCCACTGGCAACGGGCTGCAGAATTTGCCCAGTTGGTCAGTCGTCTACCCCATTTAACGATTGCCAGCATTTACTCCCACCTGGCAACGGCCGATGACCCAGACCCGACGATTATGCAATTGCAGCAGCAGCGGTTTGAGACGGCGATCGCCCAGGTCAAGGCATTGGGTATCACCCCGCCCCGGTTACATCTGGCGAATTCTGCCGCGACGTTGACCCATCCCAATCTCCATTACGACCTGGTGCGGGTGGGTTTGGCGACCTATGGGCTGTACCCTGCCGACCATTTGCGATCGGTCGTCAACTTACGCCCTGCTTTACAGGTCAAAGCTCGTGTGACCCAGGTAAAAACGATCGCCCCCGGAACAGGTGTTAGTTACGGTCATCACTTTGTGGCGGAGCAGGAATTGCGGCTGGCGGTGATTGGCATTGGGTATGCCGATGGGGTGCCCCGGAATCTCTCAAACAAAATGAGTGTCTTGGTGCGGGGCCAACGACTACCGCAAATTGGGGCGGTCACAATGGATCAGATCATGCTGGATGTCAGTGCGGTACCCGACGTGCAGGAAGGCGAAGTCGTGACCCTATTAGGTCAGGATGGCAATCAATTCATTCCCGCCGAGCAGTGGGCGGAGACATTGGGTACCATTTCCTGGGAGATTTTGTGCGGCTTTAAGCATCGCTTACCCCGCATTGCCATACGACGGGAGGAGCATGACCCTTGCTACACCAACCTGGATAACACCACCCAGCGATATTAAACTCTCGCCAACGGAGGTTCACCTCTGGCGGGTGAACTTGATCCAGGCGGATGCAACGATTGCCGCTTTGCAACCAACCCTCTCAGTCGATGAGCAGCAACGGGCGGCCCGGTTTCGGTTTTCGGTGGATCGGCGGCGATTCATAGTGGGACGAGCGGCTCTGCGCCATATTTTGGGGCGGTATCTGGGGCAAGACCCCGCCATGATTCAATTTTGCTATGGCGCTAGTGGCAAGCCAGGGTTGTCAGACAATCGGTTCCAGTTTAATGTGTCCCATTCTCAGGACTTGATGGTGTGTGCAATTGCTAGCGATCGCCTGGTTGGCGTTGATCTGGAATATGTACGAACTATTGCCGATTTACCCCAACTGACCCAACGATTCTTTGCGCCGCAGGAACATGAGACGATCCAGGCATTACCTGAACCGCAACAATTGCCCGCATTCTTTCAACATTGGACTTGCAAAGAGGCATTGCTGAAAGCGGCAGGTACTGGTTTGGTGGATCTGCGGGCAATTGAAGTGGTGATTCAGGCAGAAATCGTTACGATCCGCCAGGGAAGTAAGGCGGTGAATCAGTCAAACTGGAGCATACAATTGTTCTATCCAGATCGTAATTTTGTCGCAGCACTGGCGATCGCGACTGCCCCGGTGCCTGAAACCGTAAGCAAACTTACCCCTGTTTTCTGGCAGTGGCAAGATGGAAATGGGGTGTAAAATGTAGCGGAACGAGTGAAATTATCTAACAGAATTTGACAGGTTTACATTCGGTGCGAAAGTATTAAATAGAGTGTAATTAAATAGAGTGTAGAGGTCGCTTCTTTGACTGAACGAAATAACCCGGTTATTCGTTGCTTCTACAGTCATTTAAGTTACTGACTCACCTTCCTGTCAGATGCACTTCCTGTTTCAGATGCACGTTAGAAACCAAAAGTTAGGTATCGAGCAATGTCTCTGGAGTGTGACTTTTGTGTTTTAACTGTTGTTACAGGTAAGTGAGTGCC
>CAZGDE010000362.1:5083-7599 GCA_964524315.1 uncultured bacterium | reverse complement strand
GGTCATTCCGGGGGCGATCCGGCCCCTGACCTGGTCGATCAATCGACCGCTAACCTGTGGCGTTTGGGGGGACTTGTTTACATTGGTGTTGCGTGATCGCGCCAGAGGGCTGGATTTCAACGCTACGGCAACGTTGCATTATTCCCACGCTTACTTTAATGCGTCGTTGCTGGGGCAAATTTTTCGCCGGATGGGTTTACCGCCAGAAAGCCTGGAATTTCTGACGCGGGGGGCAAAGTTTAGTAAACCGCCACTCCTGTCTACCCTGAAAAATGTACCTGGATTGTGGCGGTTAGCCCGGCGCGAAATGGCTTTAGAGAAAGACTTTCACCGCGACTATCAGCAAAAATTTGCGCCGGCCCTTGCTGAATTTGACGAGGCTGTCCTCGCTTCCCACACTGCAACAGATTTACTGTCTCGGATTGATCGCATTCTCGACTTACTTAGAGCGGCAACGTATTACAGCATTATGGCTCCCTTGAGTGCAGCTTTACGACAGGCACTTTTCAAAGTCAAAGACGATCAATTAGACAACAGTGATACACCAGAGGTGGCAGCATTGCGATCGCTCCAACGGTTGGCTTTGACGGCACGATCGTTGTTGACCCCGGGGGGTGAGGGGGATGTTTTCGCGCGACTGGCTGCCACAGTGGATGGCCGGTCGATTCTCACGGAGTTCCAGCAGATTTGCGATCGCTATGGTTATCTGAGTGAAGTCGGTACGGATATCGCAGTCCCCACCTGGAAGGAGGACTTACAACCGGTACAACGCTTGTTCGCGCAATTGTGCGAGAGTTCCCCCGCCGCGAACCCACTGCCTGTAACAACCGTTGTCCCATTAACGGGCAAAGCCCAACGTGTCCAGGGACGGGTGCGGTTGAAAGGCCGAGTGACAGATCTTTACAGCCGTTTGCTGGCGGAATTGCGCTGGAGTTTTGTGGCGTTAGAACAGTTGTGGCTTCAGGCAGGTGTTGTGGCGACTGCAGGTGATATCTTTTTCCTGAAAATGGAGGAAATTCGGCAGCTTATCAGCGAGGGGGCAACCCTACCCTTGCCAGAACTGATTGCGCAACGGCGATCACAACTGGAGCAGGATCGACAATTGGAAACCGTACCATTTCTCGTCTACGGAGATGATCCACCCGAACCTGTTGCCATGCACCAGTGGCAGGCATCACAGCAATTACAGGGAATTGGGGCCAGTCCGGGACGGGTAGAAGGGCGAGTTCGGGTTGTGCGAGATTGGACAACCCTGCCAGAAATTAATCGAGAGACGATTTTGGTGGTGCCGTACACCGATTCGGGTTGGGCACCGTTGCTGGCACAGGCCGGCGGGCTGATCGCAGAAGTCGGGGGGCGGTTATCCCACGGGGCAATCATCGCTCGCGAGTACCGTATCCCCGCTGTAATGGATATCCCTAATGCCACCCGGTTATTGCGGGATGGGCAACAGGTTCGAATTGATGGGCAGCAAGGCAGGGTTGATATCTTGTAGATATCTTAATAGGTGACGCTTTTTGTCAATGACGCTTGCCGGTTGGTTTACCAGGGGCTACCAATCATGGTGAAGGCCGACCAGTAATAGGGATGGGAAAGCAGGCGATCGCGCACTAACCCACTTTCCGCTGGTAGGGGAAGTGGCTCTGCCCCAATACCCCGTAATTTTCCATCCTCAACGGTGACCTGGCCCCGTGCCATTGCTAGTTGTGCCTGGCGGAGCGCTTCCGATTTCAGCCGGGTTTCCTTTAAGTCGCGATAAAAGCCTGTCATGAGAGCGGTTGTGGCCGCATCACTGACATACCACAGGCTGGCAACTGCTGTTTTGACACCGGTTTGCACTGCTAACCCCCCAAAGCCCAGTTCGGCCTCGCGATTGCCCAAGGCGGTGGCACAGGCGCTCAGCACGAGTAACTCAATTTGGGGATCATTCCAGCCCAACTCGCGCACCTGGTCTAAACGTAATTTTTCGTCCCAGAGTTGGATGTAAGAGTTGCCGATCGCGCCTGGTTGAAAATCGGCATGGGTGGCCAGGTGGATAATCCCAAAAGGTTGTTGTTGGCGGAATAGTTCTAAGTTCTGGCGGGTAACAGTGCTGTTTAATGCTTCTCGGCCTGACCAGATCTGGTTAACCAGGGTCGAAACTTCAATGGGGACGGCGGGTAGGGGGGGCTGATTTTGGGTACTTTCGGAAATGCCCATCCCCAAGACCTGCACCCCGCGAATGTCCTGATAACGGGTGTCAGTCAGACTCATGCTGGGCATCACTCCCAGGCTGTACTTCTCAATCAAAAACTTAGAACCATCATGGAGAGCGGAAACGGGCATTGATCGCAAACCGCTCTCCATAATGAATACCAGGTTATTGATACCACGGGCTTCCAGGTCAGGAGCGATCGGTGCAATGATCCAGCGGTAAAGCTGCTGCGACAGGGGTAAATAACTAGTGAGACGGGTCTTACGGGGATCGGATACTTCATTGCGGAACTTGTCGGCTAGTGCCAATACCTGCTTCCGTG
>CAZGDE010000362.1:0-5073 GCA_964524315.1 uncultured bacterium | reverse complement strand
TTGCCGTGACGACAACTAGCTCTAACTGATCACTGTCCAATTCGGCAATGTTGTCACCAAAGCTCAATAATTCCGGCACGAAACTGACATAAATAATGGCTGGTTTTGCCCCTGTGGCCTGTTCAATCTCTCGCAGGATGTCCCGTTGTTCATTCAATGGTTTGATGGTTGGTTGGGGCACACCCAGATAGGCAACGAATTCATTGGTAAAGCCGCGATCGGGAGTGGGGTCGATTTCCGTTTCCACGTTAATAGAATCGATCGGATCAACAATGACCTTGACGACAGTGCAACTTGTCAAAATACAGAGATTGGTGGGTGTAACAGTTGTACTTCCACCACCGGAACCACCGCCACCCGGTGGTATTGATGGGGGCGTGACATTAATCGCGACTGGCTGCGATACGGTTTGAATATTATCCGTGGCTGACACGACGAAGCCATTGATCGTGCCAGTAAAACCCGGGGGGGGAATAAACTCCAGGGTGGCTCCCGGTGGCAGAATGGTTCCCGGTGTCGCATCTACCCCATTGACCCGCAACGTTGCTCCCGCCGCGATCGCCGTAATGGTAATCGTGAGGGGATTATCCGCATTGACATCGTTGCGGATAGGATTGACTGTCGTGGTGTTAAAAACGAAGGGAGTATCCCTGATTGCACCCGGGATGGGACTATTAACGTTTAACGTGGGGGCCGTGTTGTTAAAGGTAATGGAGATCAGCCCTAGCGGTGACACAAATGGACTGGAGGCAAACGGGAAGGTCTGATTGGTAATGATGTTGAGATCGGCATCAAGGGAACCAAATACACCATTCCCGCTGTTCACCGTGACGGAAGTATCAGTCACAACAAAGGGTAGGTTGTTTGGCCCACCGTCATGGGTGATGTTGATGGTACCGATGCCACCGTCCCCGAATGAGGCGATTGTCGCCGTTGGCAGCGTTGGTATTGTTGATACCCCTCTGACCATTCCCCGCGCGTCGATGGTCACATTACCACCGGTACCACCGGTACCAACCCCACGGGTGTCAATGCTTTGGAACGCGATATCACCACCATTAGCGCCCGTGGTCAGGGTCACGGTATTACCCGAAACGGTGCCTCCACTAAATGGCGCAATACTGGAAGAAATCGCGCCAGTTGTAATGCGGCCAGATGCACTGGTAACAGTGATCGCGCCACCGTTAATGCCAGGGCCAGGGCCAAAATTGTAACCATTTCCAATCAAATCGCCGGTACTAATATCTCCAATTGCTGTCAGCGTAATGGCTCCACCATCGGTGGGTACACCGATCCCTGGCGTTGTATCAATTTGCCCTAGGGTCAAGCTGCTACCAGAAATATTGACTGCGCCGCCACTGGTGGCAATGGCATTCGTCGTATCGGCAAACGTGACTGCACCGTTCAACGAACGAATCGCTAAACTACCGGTGCTGCCGAGGGCCAAGTCAACAACGCCACCATTGGTTGTGACCGGGGCAATGGTAATGTTACCGCTGGCTTCTAACAGAATATTGGCACCTGGGCCCAGGAGGGCAATTTGGCCCCAGGAAACGGTATTGGCCCCAATATCCGGGTCAGTTGCATCAATGGCGGGCAAAAAGCCATCTAGCGTACCGCCTGTCAGCGCATCAATGATGGTTAATGTTGTTGGGTCAAAGAGCACAGTCCCAACATTTCCGTTGGCTGCACTAAGATCCACCGTGCCGTTGAAGGTAAGGAAATTTTTGCCCGATATTTCGGCAAAACCGCCATTACCTGCCTGACTGCCACCTCGTGCTGCAATGGCACCAAAGAAGCGGGTGGTATCGTCAGCCCACACAATGACCCGTCCACCGTTACCGTTGAGTAAACTGTTGGCAGTGATAACGGACGTATTATCGACAAAGGTTCTCTGGGCATTGGGAATGGTGCCCTGGCCCCGGAAATCACCACCTACCAGGACGGTGCCACCGTTCCCCAACCCAGATGCATTGATATTGGCACCAATGACTGCGACCTGACTACCTAGCAACTGTACGGTACCACCCGTTTGCCCGTTTGCGTTGATGTTGCCCGCTACCAGGGTTGTACCAGCAGTTGTGGGCAGGTTGAGGGGTGAACCGCTCAGGCGGATAGTGCCATCGGCATTGACCATAACCCCGGTGGCGCTGTCCAGGTTTCCACCAGTCAGCAATTGGGCCAGGGTGGGAGCCGGGCCGACGGTGGGGGCAGTGGTGAGGGGAGACAATTCCAGACTGAGTAAACTACCCGGTTGGGTGAGTCGTACCAGGTTGTTACCGGGAACTGCCATGACGGTAACTGTTCCTGCGGGAGCTGAGAGTTGTCCCAGATTAAGCACCGTACCGCCGAAGAGGGAAAGGTTTTGCCCCGGCCCAACGGCGAGATTACCGGCATTGATAATGGCACCTGGTTGCACAGTGGCAAAGGTGAAACCTGTAGGATTGCCATTCAAATTGCCAAAATCGGGTGTACCCGTACCGTTAAACCAAGTGTTACCAAAGCCAATGCCGGTGGCGGTGGTAGCGGTGAAGGAACCGGGAACATTCAGACTGGCTCCTGCCCCAAACACAATTCCTGCTGGGTTCATCAAGTAAAGGTTGGCATTGCTACCTGTTACCTGAATCAAGCCATTGATCAGGGAGGGATTGCTGCCGTCAATCCGGCCCAAAATGTTACGGATCTGGGGAGTGGAGAGGAAGTTGGCAATTTCGCCTGTACTTAAGCCAAACCGCTGGAAGCTATGGAACAGGTTCGTACCATCACCAGATAAACTGCCCCCACTGATATCTAATTGAGTCCCATTAGGGGTCACCAGGGTATTGGTGCCATCCGGTGCGGCAATGATCGATTGGGCACGGGCTGCACCCGCTGATAGGCTGGCGATCAGTAGGGGCATGACCCCTATGTGGCAGAGCCGTTGCCGCTTGACCCGTTGATCTGGCCTGGGCAGTGCGGTCGGTTGATGTCTGGTGTCTACTGGTTGCACCGGGTCTTTCCGGCGCAAGCGGAACTGGCCGTCCGGTAGGGTCACTTCAAGGTCGTAGCAGTTTGCCAATCCCCGGCGTTTCAATGCCTGTCGAACGGCAGCCCGCGATCGCAGCACCTGTGCCAACCGCCACTGGCACGAGGCATTGTTACCGTGATGGCGATAGTAGTACAGCGGCTTTTGAACCCGGCCAACCTGGGTCACTTCCGAAAGTCGCAAGCAGAGGTCATAATCTTCGATAAAATCAGCGGCCCCATCCAGACCACCCACTTGATCAAAGACCGATCGCCGCATCAGGCGGAAGTGGAAGGTCATGAAATCCACTAACAGACGGTGCGGGGAATAGGGAATGTGGCATCGTTTGCCATACCCAATGGTTTGACCCGTCGCATCCACATCCAGGTAGTCAGTGTAAACCATACCCACATCAGGCTGGCTTTCCAGAACGGCCAGAGTTTCTGTCAGTGCCGTAACTGCCAGCCAGTCATCACTGTCAATCCAGCCCAGGTAGGTGCCCGTGGCGTGGGCGATCGCCCCCTTGAGGGCGGCCACCCGTCCCTGATGGGGGGCCTCAATCACACGTACTCGATCATCCTGGCAGGCATAGGACTGGGCAATGGCCAGGGAGCGATCGCTGGAACCATCGTCCCAAATGATTAACTCCAGTTCGGCATAAGTCTGTGCCAGGACACTTTCAATGGCCCTAGCAAGATACTGTTCCCGGTTATAAGTAGTGATGACCAGTGAAACGAGTGGTGACATAGCGAACCCCCAACATGGAAACCCTGGCAGAATTAGCAAAACTCCTGACCGGATGCACCTGTCTGGAATGAAGCCAATAAATCATTAACCCGACCTCATGAGCCTCATCCGGGCAATGGACCTATATTTTTTAACGAACCGCTGCAGAACAACGATGTATGGTCGCGTGCAAATGCTAAAGCGCGCTGCCTCAACGAAGACATGGGACGCGGAACAGACAGTTTGACTGTACACCAGGACAGTCAAACGATTATGGTCAGAACACTATTACGATCAGAACACTAAATTAACTGTTTCCGTAGCTTCGTTGATGAATTGTTTGCAATCGTTTAAGTCGAAGCGTTATTGCTGCGGGCTAATAGCGGCGAATAGGGCCGAATAGTCCAAATCCGCTAAACCCAGGTCAATCGCCCGTGTCAAAATCTGGCTAACACCCTCCGGGATGTGGGTATCTAATCCAAGGGAAGTTGATTCCTGCAAAAACAGAGTGGTGTCCTTCAACATATGCTTGGTCGGAAAGTTGGGGTTGGCATAGTTGTGGTCGACCATCCGGGACAATTTTTTATCAAAGGTTGGGGCATACAGGGCACTACCACGCAAAATTTCCATGAATTGCGCCACATCCACCCCATTTCGTTGGACAAAGCTCAGGCTGGTCGCAAAGGCAGAGGTGAGTGAACCAATTAACTGGTTCAGGGCCAGTTTCAACGCTGATGCGGCACCAACCTCACCTACTAGGACTGGTTCAGGGCCAAAACACTGCAACACATCCTGCCACTGGTCAAATTGGGTGGCTGTCCCTCCCACCATCACAATCAGGTTGCCTGCCTGGGCTTCGGGAATGCTGCCTAAGACCGGTGCCTCCAGGTACTCGCCACCAGCGGCAACGACTTCATCCCGGATGGCTTTACTTTCACTGGGAGCGATTGTCCCCATTTGGATTACCGTTTTTCCAGCTAACTCCGGGCGCGAGAGGGCGGACAATAACACCTCCCGAATGGCCTGGGCGTTGGTGAGCATCAGCACAATACAACTGGAGGTACGAATGAGTGTCTCCGGATCAGGGGCGATCGCCACACCCAGGTCACGCAAGGGTTCTACTTTTTCGGGCGATCGGTTATAGACAATTAAGGGTTCCCCGGCGGCCAGGATGCGCTGTGCCATTGGCAACCCCATTAACCCAATGCCCATAAAACCGATTTCCATGCGTACCTCTAGTCGTGCCCCGTGTGGCTGAACTTGCTGATTAATCTGTCCTTGGGACGGTGGATTTAATCAATCCGCAAACTGTAAGGGCGGGTTTAGTAGACCAATCTGTATCG
>CAZGDE010000361.1:0-7599 GCA_964524315.1 uncultured bacterium | reverse complement strand
CGTTTGTAACGACGGGGAAGGGGTGTTGATTCGGGTGACTGGCTCTCCCGTTGCGATTCACCAATTTGTCCAGCAACTCCAGGCAGAATGTCCGCCCCTGGCAAGGATTGAGTCGATCGCCCGCCAACGGCTGACTACCGATCTACCCGATTTCGATACAACCGATTTCACCATCCGGCATAGTGTCAATACCCACGTCAGGACGGCGATCGCCCCCGATGCGGCAACCTGTCCCCAGTGTTGGGCAGATATTCTTGATCCCGCTAGCCGCTGGTACCATTACCCCTTCACCAATTGCACCCACTGTGGGCCCCGGCTGAGTATTGTGCGCTCCATTCCCTACGATCGCGCCCATACTAGTATGGCCAACTTTCCCATGTGCGCCGACTGTCGGGCCGAGTATGAAGCCGTTTTGAATCGCCGTTTCCATGCCCAACCGATCGCCTGCCCCCTGTGTGGCCCGCAGGTATGGCTGGAGCGATCGCACAACCCTGCCCCAATTCCACCGGAAGCAGCCGATCCAGATACGGTTCTAGCCAGGGTTGCTACGCTCCTGAACGAGGGCAACATTGTCGCGATTAAAGGGATCGGCGGCATCCATCTTGCCTGTGATGCCACCAACGAGGCAGCGGTGCAAACCCTGCGGCAACGAAAACATCGCTACCATAAACCCTTCGCTTTGATGGCGCGGGATGTGCAGGTCATCGAGCAGTATTGCCATATTTCTGCCGCTGAACGGGAATTGTTGGCAAGCTCTGCTGCGCCGATTGTTCTGCTGGAAGTGAAGGAAAAAAGGGGAGACGGAACTGCCGCGATCGCCCCTGCCGTTGCGCCTGACATCCGTACCATTGGGTTCATGTTGCCCTATACGCCGCTACACCATTTGTTATTACAACAGTGCGATCGACCAATTGTCCTCACCAGTGGCAACCGTTCCGATGAACCTCAATGTATTGATAATGAAACTGCCCGTCAGTCGTTGGCTGACATTGCCGATTATCTCCTGCTGCATAACCGTGACATTGTGAATCGGGTGGATGATTCGGTTGTCCAAGTCTTGCCAGCTTCTGGGCAAAGGCAAATTCTGCGGCGGGCCAGAGGCTATGCACCCGCACCTATTCGCTTACCGGCTGGTTTTGAACAGGCTCCACCCCTGCTGGCAATGGGTAGTGAATTGAAGAACACCTTTGGTCTGTTGCGAGATGGGCAGGCGATTCTATCGCAGCATTTGGGCGATCTGGAGAATACGGCGGCGTTTGCGGCGTATCAGCAAACGCTGAATCTGTACCTGCATTTGTTTGAGCATCAACCCCAGGCGATCGCCGTTGACTACCACCCCGAATACCTCTCAACCAAACTGGGTCAGGAACTCGCCCATACCAACACCTTGCCCCTCCATGCGATTCAGCACCACCACGCCCATGTGGCTGCCTGTATGGTAGAGAACGATTTACCCCTGACGACTCCCCCCATTTTGGGCATTGCCCTCGACGGGTTGGGGTATGGCGAGGATGGCAATCTTTGGGGGGGGGAATTTTTGCGCTGCGATTACCGCCACTATCAGCGTTTAGCCAGTCTGCGACCCGTAGCAATGGTGGGTGGTGCCCAGGCAATTTACCAACCGTGGCGAAATACGGTGGCCCATTTGCTGTCCGCGTTTGGACAGGCAGGTAGTGGCGATCGCCCCAACCCCTGGTGGGACATCTTGCAGCAGGAGTATGGCAGCTTGGAGCTAGTTGAGTTTCTCCGCCGTCAACCCCTTCCCCTGCTACAGCAACTCATTACGAAAGGAATTAACTCTCCCCCGGCATCTTCGACAGGACGGTTATTTGATGCGGTGGCGGCAGCACTGGGTATCTGGCGGGAACACTGTAGTTATGAAGGGCAGGCAGCGATCGCCCTGGAAACCCAGGCAACCCAGTTTTTGATAACTCCGGATGCCGTCCAATCCGCGAAATCCTTTGCCTATCCTTTTGCGATCGCATCCTCTCACGATCTGCCGTTGCTTGATCCAACTCCCCTCTGGCGGGCGCTCCTGCATGACTTACAACAGAACATTCCCATCCCGGCAATGGCGGCTCGCTTCCATTACGGCCTGGCAGGGGCGATCGTCAGTATGGTTAGCCATTTACACGATCAGCAGCCATTCACCCAGGTTGCCCTGACTGGAGGCGTGTTACAAAACCAACTGTTGCAGAAATTATTAAGTCAACAGTTAACCAGCCTGGGTTTTACCGTCCTCACCCATAGCCGTGTCCCTGCCAATGATGGCGGTTTAGCCCTCGGACAGTTGGCGATCGCGGCTGCCCGCACCCTATCCCCTACCTGAAACTACTCACCACTTACCCTCTCGCCATTTACCCTCTCGCCACTTACCCTCTCGCCACTTATCTCTTTCGCCTATGTGTCTCGGCATTCCTGGTCAAATCACCGAAATTACTGATCCCGTTAACCGTCTGGCGATCGTCAACGTCAGCGGGGTGAAACGTCAAATTAATATTGCTTGCATTGTGGATGAAACCCATCCGGTTGAGTCCTGTGTGGGCGACTGGGTATTGGTTCATGTGGGTTTTGCCATGAATCGGATCGATCCTGACGAAGCTGCAGAAACCCTGGCCTTACTGGCGCAACTGGCGGAAGCGCAGGCATCCGTTTCCTCATAGGGGGGGACGCCGATAGTTTCTCTCAGGCGATTTCTAGAAAACAAACTATCTGTAAGGGCAGGTTTAGCAACAGAACATCTGGCTGGTGTGGAGGACTAGGGCAAAACCTGCCCCTACGCAAGGTACTAAACCTAACAACAGAACATGGCAAGCGATCGGCAATTAATCGACCAGCAATAAATAATATCTGGAGATGGCTTGATGAAATACGTTGATGAGTTTCGTGACCCCGAAAAGGCACAGGGATTGTTTAATGCCATCCGTCAATTAGCGGTAGAGATTGATGCCATCTATGGCAGACCCGTCAAGCTGATGGAAATCTGTGGCGGACATACCCATGCCATCTTTAAATATGGAATTGAAAATTTATTACCCAACACTATCGAATTAATTCACGGTCCTGGTTGTCCGGTATGTGTCATGCCACGGGGACGGTTGGATGATGCCATTTTTATTGCCGATCGCTCCAACGTTATCTTCACGACCTTTGGCGATGCGATGCGGGTACCTGGTTCGCAAAAGAGCTTACTGCAAGCAAAGGCGCAGGGGGCAGACATCCGCATGGTCTATTCGCCACCCGATGCGTTGAAAATTGCCCAGGAAAATCCCGCTAAGGAAGTGGTTTTCTTTGGGATTGGCTTTGAAACCACCGCTCCCAGTACGGCATTTACCGTCCTCCAGGCGGAGGCAAGTAACATTACCAATTTCAGCCTGTACGCAAACCATGTGTTAGTCGTTCCGGCGTTGGAAGCCCTGTTACAAAATCCAGACTTGCAACTGGATGGCTTTGTCGGGCCAGGGCACGTCAGTATGGTCATTGGCAGTAATGCCTATCGGGTCATTGCTGACCACTACCACAAACCCGTCGTCGTTTCTGGATTTGAGCCATTGGATCTGTTGCAATCCATCTGGATGGTCTTGAAACAACTGGTAGACGGACGGTGTGAGGTGGAAAACCAGTACAAGCGACTGGTTCAGCCCGATGGCAATGCGATCGCCCTTGATGCCATGCAAAAAGTCTTTGAAGTCCGGGATCAGTTTGAATGGCGCGGTTTGGGAGATATTCCGCGATCGGGGCTCAAATTGCGTCCGGAGTACGCCCGCTTCGATGCGGAAGTGAAGTTTCCCCTGCCCAATCTCCCCGTTGCCGACCACAAAGCCTGTCAGTGCGGCGAAATTCTCAAAGGTGTGTTGAAACCCTGGCAGTGTAAGGTATTTGGTACCGCTTGTACACCGGAAAATCCCATTGGTACCTGCATGGTGTCGTCGGAAGGAGCCTGTGCAGCCTATTACAAGTATGGGCGACTGGCAATTCCCACACCGGAAACGCCATCAACCGTTGGGGTGTAAGCCTTTAGATAAAAAGCTTAAGCGTGGAATTAAATCAATGCGGGTGGTGCTGAATAGCAGGATGAATTGGAACGAATTTTCAGTTCAGCCAACGCTGAATTCATCCCTGGAATCAGCAACGTCCAATGTTGCCTATTTCCCAATTCCATGAAACTAAATTCTCTCAGCAGTCATTTTACCTGGGATGGAACTGACGCTAGAGTATTAAGCGAAAGTCCGGGTAATGTACTGACCACCAGGGCTAGTGCAGTTTCAAGAAACGTGTGGTACCTCAATCTGCCTTGCCCTTACCCTCAATACCTCTCCCTCAGACGAGGGCCTTTGACGCTTGCTCCCTTCTCTGCCAGGAGAAGGGTTGGGGATGAGGGTGGCATGATTACTTGTACAACAGCTCTTCTGAATATGCGCTAGCGAGAATTTAATTGCGAATTTAGTAACATCATCGTCACCCAGAGGTGCAACTAAATGGAATCTGAGGGAAAACCTAAGCGGACATCCCGGCGTAATTTTTTAGGGCAAGCTTTGACCGCTGCCGGAACCGCGATCGCCGCACCGGCAATCATCAACCAAACGACATCAGCAAAAGATATGACCCCAGAAACATCTGCGGCGTCCGGTGAGGTTACGGTGACGTTAAACGTCAATGGCAAGGCGAGATCGCTGGCCATTGAGCCACGGGTGACGTTGTTGGATGCCCTGCGCGATCGCTTGCAACTAACGGGCAGTAAAAAAGGCTGCGATCATGGGCAGTGTGGTGCCTGTACGGTGCTGGTGGATGGGCAACGGGTGTATTCCTGCCTATCTCTGGCAGTGATGCAGGAAGGGAAAAAAATTGTCACGATTGAAGGTCTGGCCCAGGGCGACACCCTCCATCCGTTACAGGCGGCGTTTATTGATAACGATGGCTTCCAGTGTGGTTATTGTACGCCGGGGCAAATCTGCGCGTCGGTAGCTCTGCTGGATGAGATCAAGCGGGGGTGTGCCAGTGCGGTGACACCTGACCTGACCCGTCCGCCTCAACTGGCAACCATCTCGGAAGCCGAAATTAAGGAACGGTTGAGCGGAAACCTCTGCCGCTGTAGTGCCTATAACGGCATTGTCGCAGCGGTACAGCAAGTCGCCGGACAAACGCCACCGTCCCCGGCTGCCACCATCCTGGTCAAGGAGGTCGTGGGATGAAAAACTTTTCCTACGTGCGGGCAACCTCTGTGAAGGATGCAGTGCAGCGATCGCTCGCCAGTCAGGATGCGTTGTTCATTGCGGGTGGTACCAATCTGGTCGATCGCATGAAGGTGTTCCTGGACGAACCCGCCCAACTGATTGACATTTCCCGCCTGGAAATGACGCGGATTGAGGCAGTCTCCGGTGGTGGGTTGCGGCTTGGGGCCCTGGTGTCGAATACTGCCGTTGCTGACCATGCCGAGGTTCGGCGTAACTACCCGTTACTGTCACGGGCCATCCTGTCGGGAGCCTCGCAGCAGATCCGCAACATGGCAACCGTGGGGGGGAACCTGCTCCAACGCACCCGTTGCCCCTACTACTACGACACGGCTTTTGCCTGTAACAAGCGCCAACCGGGCAGCGGTTGTGATGCGCTGAAGGGGATTAACCGTATGCACGCCATTTTGGGTGCCAGTGACCAGTGTATTGCAGTGCAACCGTCCGATATGTGTGTGCCTCTGGCAGCGCTGGATGCGGTGGTGGAAGTAGAAGGAGCTAAGGGCAAGCGGCAAATTCCCTTTACGGACTTTCACCGGTTACCCGGTAACATGCCTCAACGGGACACTAATCTGGAGCCGGGAGAACTGATCACGGCGGTAATCCTGCCCCCGCTACCATTCGCTCAGAGGGGGGTGTATTTGAAATTACGCGATCGCGCCTCCTATGCCTTTGCCTTGATCTCTGTGGCGGCGGTGGTGGATGTGACGGGCGATCGCATCAATGCTGCTCGACTGGCGTTGGGCGGTGTCGCCCATAAACCCTGGCGATCCACCGAGGCAGAAACCTTCCTTCAGGGCAAACCACCTACGAGCGAAACCTTCCAGCAGGCGGCAGAAATCGCCTTACAGGGGGCTAAACCCTTACCGGGTAATGGTTTCAAGGTCGATCTGGCAAAACGGGCGATGAAACGGGCACTAACCATTGCAGCCAAGGGCGGAGGTGTGGCATGAGTCAGGTCATGGGAAAATCAGTCAGCCGTAAAGACGGGCTGGCAAAGGTCACGGGCAAAGCCACCTATGCGGCAGAACACAAAATTCCAGGTCTGGTCTATGGCTATCTGGTGACATCGGCGATCGCCAATGGGCGGATCCGGGCGATCGATACCCAGGCAGCAACAAAGGCGAAGGGAGTGATTGCGGTCTTTACCCACCAGAACAAGCCTAAGGTGTTCACCCCGGCGAATGACTTCCGCACGTCCAAGATTTACGAAGCCCGTCTACCACTGACGGACGACAAGATCCACTATGGCGGTCAAATCATTGGACTGGTCGTTGCCGATACATTTGAACAGGCGCGGGATGCAGCCCATCTGATCCAGGTGGAGTACGAAGCCCAACCGCCACTGGTCGATGCCAGGAAAGCCACCTACAAGGCAGGCATTCCCATGTTTGGCGAAGAGATGGAGTTTCAGAAGGGAGACTTTACCACGGGGGATTTTGCCACCGGGATGACAGGTGCCGCTGCGACGGTGCAGGCAACCTATACCACGGCAACCGAACTTCACTCACCGATGGAACCCCATGCCATCATTGCCCACTGGCAGGGAGAGGATTCCCTGACGGTCTATGAGGCAACCCAGTGGGTCATGTCTTCCCAGAAGACCTATGCCCAATTGTTTGGCATTCCCTCGGAAAAGGTGCGGATTGTCACGCCTTACATTGGCGGTGCCTTTGGCGGTAAGGTCTTTCCGTGGTCGCACAGTATTCTCTGTGCGGCGGCAGCCCGACAAATTCAACGTCCGCTTCAACTGGTGGTCAGTCGTCGCCAGATGACGGCTAACACGGGGCACCGCTCCGAAACGGAACAAACGGTGCAGTTGGCGGCAGCAGCCGATGGCAAACTGGTGGCGATCGCCCATGAAGCCAAAGCTTGTACCTCTCCGGTGGATGTGTTCACGGAACCCTGTGTGGGCATTACCCTTGCCATGTACGATGCCCCTAACTTGCGGGTGAAGCAAGAATTGGGCGTGTTGAATGTGGGCGTACCCACCTTCATGCGCGCGCCGGGTGAGAATCCGGGGATGTGGGCGCTGGAGTCGGCAATGGATGAACTTGCCTGGGCACTGAAGCTGGATCCGGTGGAGTTGCGGTTGAAGAACGAAACGAAAGCCCATCACCGGAAGGGATTACCCTTTTCTGCCAAGCATTTTGCCGATTGTCTGACCGTGGGTGCAAAGGCGTTTGGTTGGAGCGATCGCCCCAACCAAACCCGTACCCGCAATCGTGATGGCAAACTCGTAGGGTGGGGCGTGGCTGGAGCAACGTTTCCCGGTGTGCGGGGAGCCGCAACGGCGAAAGTACGACTGTTACCAGATGGGACGGTACACGTCCTGACGGCGGCCAATGACATGGGTACGGGTGCCTAC
>CAZGDE010000360.1:0-7611 GCA_964524315.1 uncultured bacterium | reverse complement strand
GTATCTGCACACAGTACTCTTGAAAGTGGTATCACACTGCTTTAAAGCGCGATCGGCTATTGAGAACTCATTGGTAAAGCAAGAGTTTGGAACAAACTTGCCTCTTTCACTTCGATCATTGTCAGCGATTACAGTTATGCCGATTTGGACGAACGAATCAGTCGTTATTAAACAGGCTGCCTATATTAACCCGGTTATGGACAGAAAGAGTACTTAACTTGATTTATAGCGAAAGGTGTGACATGATTTTTAATGTCATTAATACGGTATTCCGATAAAGATACTGTACTTTGTGGGTCTAATTGGCTTTCTTCCTGAAGGCTATTTGAAGCGGGTTGAGCAGAACAAGTATTTCTCACTCAACTTCTGCTTTGAGTTGTGCAATTTCATCGTTTCTAACTGAATTCAATTGAATTGCCGCAAGCAAAATCACTGCAATTACATCACAGTTCGCTCATCCAGTTTGTTAGTTTGGAGGATTTTGTATGGCTGCTGTCACCTTGAGCGTATCCACTGTAAAGCCTCTCGGAGATCGCGTCTTCATCAAAGTTAGCGAGTCAGAGGAAAAAACGGCAGGTGGAATTCTTTTACCAGATACTGCTAAGGAAAAGCCGCAGGTGGGTGAAATCGTCGCGGTTGGACCTGGCAAACGCAACGATGATGGAACTCATCAAGCAATTGATATTGCAGTTGGTGATAAAGTTCTTTATTCCAAATACGCTGGTACTGATATCAGGCTAGGCACAGAGGAATATGTGCTTTTGTCTGAAAAGGACATCCTGGCAGTGGTTTCATAAAGCGATCGCGATTAGTTTTAGTTTTGAGTTACCTGAAGAGGGCTAGCTCAAGATTTGAAACTTTTTTGACTCATGTCCAATTATCTTTTCTACTTCTCCCTAACTCACTACTCAATCTATTGGTGAACTATGGCTAAGCGCATCATTTACAACGAAAATGCCCGTCGTGCCCTGGAAAAAGGAATCGATATTTTGGCGGAAGCTGTTGCAGTCACTCTGGGTCCTAAAGGACGTAACGTTGTTTTAGAGAAGAAATTTGGTGCTCCTCAAATCGTCAATGATGGAGTAACGATCGCCAAAGAAATTGAATTAGAAGATCACGTTGAAAATACAGGTGTATCTCTAATTCGACAAGCAGCTTCTAAAACCAACGATGCCGCCGGGGATGGCACGACTACTGCAACAGTTTTGGCTCATGCCATTGTTAAGGAAGGACTGCGGAATGTTGCAGCAGGTGCGAATGCGATTGAATTGAAGCGTGGCATTGATAAGGCAACGGGGTTTCTGGTAGACAAGATTAAGGAACATTCCCGTCCTGTGGAAGACTCGAAAGCGATCGCTCAGGTAGCCGCTATCTCTGCCGGAAACGATGAAGCGGTGGGAGCTTTAATTGCTGAAGCCTTAGAAAAAGTTGGGCGTGAAGGCGTAATTTCCCTGGAAGAAGGGAAGTCTGTCACCACCGAACTGGAAGTGACCGAAGGTTTGAACTTTGACAAAGGCTATATCTCGCCCTACTTTGCGACTGATGCTGAACGATTGGAAGCGGTGTTGGATGAGCCATTTCTGCTGATTACGGATAAAAAGATTGCTCTGGTGCAAGATCTGGTTCCTGTTCTGGAACAGGTTGCCCGTGCCGGTCGTCCTTTGCTGATCATTGCAGAAGACATCGAGAAAGAAGCCCTGGCAACATTAGTCGTCAATCGCTTGCGAGGTGTTTTGAATGTTGCGGCAGTAAAAACTCCCGGCTTTGGCGATCGCCGCAAAGCTATTCTGGAAGACATTGCCATTCTCACGGGTGGCCAGCTAATTACAGAAGATGCTGGTTTGAAGTTGGATGCCACGAAGTTAGAGCAACTTGGCAGGGTACGGCGCGTCACCATTACTAAGGACAGCACAACCTTAGTGGCAGATGGCAACGAAGCCGCAGTGAAAGCCCGCGTGGAACAAATCAAACGTCAAATTGAAGAAACTGAGTCGTCCTATGACAAAGAAAAACTGCAAGAACGTCTGGCAAAACTGGCCGGCGGAGTGGCAGTTGTCAAAGTGGGTGCGGCGACAGAAACCGAACTGAAAGACCGCAAACTGCGATTGGAAGATGCGATCAATGCAACGAAGGCGGCTGTTGAAGAGGGCATTGTTCCCGGTGGTGGCACTACTCTGGTTCATCTGGCTCCCAGTCTGGAAGACTGGGCAAAGTCTAACTTAACGCATGAAGAATTGGTGGGAGCATTGATTGTTGCGCGGGCGCTGACGGCTCCTCTGAAGCGGATTGCGGAGAACGCAGGGCAAAATGGTGCCGTTGTTGCTGAACGGATCAAGGAAAAAGCATTTGATGTTGGCTATGATGCCGTTTCAGGCGATTTTGTCAATTTGTTTGATGCTGGCATCGTCGATCCTGCAAAGGTAACTCGATCGGCTGTCCAAAATGCGGCATCGATCGCAGGCATGGTGTTGACCACAGAAGCGATCGTTGTTGATAAACCAGAGCCGAAAGAGGCTGTTCCTGCTGGTTCCGGTGCGGGTGGCTTGGGCGGTGATTTTGACTACTAATTGAAGCTTCCCAAACACGGCTCTTGAGCCTGATTTTCGAAGGTTTCAGTTGTAGTTCCTGCTTTTGCAGAAGTAAGCAAAGGGAATGAAGTGATGATCTTCGGACAAATAGAAAGAAGTCTGCTGTCTGATGGTTTCCGCTCTGTCCCTTTGCCGCTTTTCCAATTGCAAGTGCGTTGGAAAAGGTCAATTCGAAAATCCCTTATGTGTTGTTGCTGTGCTTCAACCTATTTAACCCAATTCTGCAAGCAATGGTCTGATTTATATGAGTTCACAGAGTTTAAGGGGGCACAATAGGATGAAGTAGTGCCAGCAAATACACATGGGTTCTAACCTTTCATGGTTACTAATGCGCTATCAATTGCAGTTATAACGCCATCGCCTATCACTCAACTACTTTCCCTATTTATCGTTCATGCCACCCCAATTGATTGAATCGGGTTTACTTTCCGAACAGACTCTCCAAGGTCAGTCTTCTGCGCAAGAATGTACGGATTCACTTACCAATGCTGTGCAAACTCTTCTACTAGGTATCGGTGAGAATATTGATCGCGAGGGGTTATTGAAAACGCCTAAACGGGTTGCAGATGCAATGCGCTTTTTGACGAGTGGATATACCCAGTCTTTAGATGATCTATTGAATGGTGCTATTTTCGATGAAAATCACCATGAAATGGTGCTGGTACGTGACATCGATGTTTTTAGTCTATGTGAGCATCATCTTCTGCCTTTCATGGGTAAAGCTCATGTTGCCTACATTCCTAATCGTAAAGTTGTGGGGCTGAGTAAGTTAGCTCGCATTGTGGAGATGTACTCACGTCGATTGCAGGTACAGGAGCGATTAACTCGACAGATTGCAGAAACCATTCAAGAGGTATTGCAACCTCAAGGTGTTGCCGTTGTGATTGAGGCAAGCCATATGTGTATGGTGATGCGAGGTGTACAAAAACCGGGAGCATGGACAGCGACTAGTGCAATGGTAGGAGTTTTTCAGTCTGATTCCAGAACAAGAGAGGAATTTCTCAGTCTCATTCGTCATCAACCAAACTTTGCTTAAGGAGGATCATGTTTCTGTAGGCAGGTCTGGTTTGCTTTAGAGGAGGAGAGCCAAACAGCATGAGTTATCTAATTGAATATGAAGATGCTAGCGATGAAGTAAGGGCTGTGTACGACGACATCCGTGAAACTCGTCAGACAGATTACATTAATAACTTCTGGAAAGCCCTTGCAAATCATCCACCAACTCTGCAACGTACCTGGCAAAACGTCAAGGAAGTGATGACGGCTCCGGGAGAACTTGATCCACTCACCCGTGAATTGATCTACGTTGCAGTCAGTGTCACGAACGGTTGTCAGTATTGTATTGCTTCTCATACGGCTGTTGCAAGAAGTAAGGGTATGAGTGAGGCTGGATTGGGTGAGCTACTGGCGATCGTGGCAACGGCAAACGCAACCAACCGATTGGCAAATGGTTATCAAATCCCCATTGATGCCCAATTCAAACAGTCTTTATGAAGCTCTACTACGTCACTCTCAATACCACAGAAGAAGCTCAAAAAGTTGGACGAGCGTTGCTTGAACAACAGTTAGCTGTTTGTGTGAATTGGTTTCCCATTACTTGTGCTTACCGTTGGGAAGGTGAAATTGTGGAAGAACCAGAAGTGGTTTTGCTGGTAAAGACGCAAACAGGGTTTCAGAAGGAAATTGAAAAGGTAATTCAAAATCATATTAGTTACACCAATTTTATTGCTGAGATCTCACCCGATTTTGTCAATCAAGCATTTATTGTTTGGCTCAATCAGGAAGTTCCTGCTCAATCTTCTCAGGTCAACGCATAAAGCATCCTGTTGTTATAAGGAGTTGTTTATGGCAAAGCTTAGATTAGAAGACGGAACAATTTATACAGATTTATCAGCGATCGCCCATGAGTTAGCTCCCCTCAATATTCAACTCGATCGCTGGACTACAGGGAGCGATCCACAATTGCATCGTCTACTGGCACAAACACAGTTGAGCGATGATGAGAAAGACCAGGTGCTTGCCGCCTTAGAGCATTATTTTAAGCATCTACAGGAAACGGCGAATTACCAATCCCGTGACCTGATTGTGCTTCATCCAGAAGTTCCTGATTTGGATACTTTACTGGCAAAGTTCGATCGTACTCACACCCATGCTGATGATGAAGTTCGATACATTCTGGATGGGGAAGGTGTTTTTGGATTTATTCGACCCGATGGTAGTCAGGTAGAACTAACCGTCGAGGCAGAAGATTACATTAATGTACCGGCTGGAACCGAACACTGGTTTTACCTGACTCCAAAACGTCGAACCAAAGCAATTCGCTATTTTAGTGGTACTGAAGGTTGGGTTCCCCAGTATACTGAAAGCGAAATTCGTCTTCGTCCTGTGCTGGCCTCATGACCTTTGCCGATCCCCGTCCCGATCTAATCGATGCTGCGCGATACTTCTATAACCAGGGTTGGATGGTTGGCACGGCTGGCAACCTTTCCGCCCGGTTACCTGATGGCAGCTTTTGGATAACTGCTAGCGGCAAACCGAAAGGGAACTTGAGGCTGGATGACTTTGTGCGGATTCACTCTGATGCTCAAATAAAGTTTTCTGGTAACCCAAAACCTTCAGCAGAAACAGCCATTCATCAAACTCTCTACAATCTTTTTCCAAGTGTCCAGGCGTGCTATCACATTCACTCGGTAGAAGCCAATCTGGTTTCTCGATTTGTGGAAGGTGATAGTTTACCCTTACCGCCTTTAGAGATGCTCAAAGGGCTGGGTATATGGGAAGAGAACCCATCTTGCACACTTGCCATTTTTGCTAATTATCTCGATGTCAATCAGATTGCTAAAGAAATTGACCAACAGTTTCAAGCTCATTCACCCCAAATTCCGGCATTATTAATTCGTGATCACGGTTTGACAGTCTGGGCACCTTCAACAGAAGCAGGCCGTAATTTTGTTGAACTGCTGGAGTATATTTTTCGCTACATGGTAGTTGGTCGTCAGGTTAAACTGGGAGATTAAATCGAATGGCTCAATCAACTGTACGTGTCGTTGCCCGTTTAATTGCTTTTCCCAACAAGGTAGAAGACGCAAAGGCGTTACTGCTGGGATTATTAGAACCCACTCGTAAAGAACCTGGATGTCTTCAATACAATCTGCTGCAAAATCAGGCAGACCCAACCGATTTTACCTTTGTTGAAGAGTGGACGTCGAATGAAGCACTGGACACTCACCTGGCTTCTGAGCATATTCAAGCAGCGATCGCCCACATTCCAGAACTTATTGCCGAAGGGCCGGATATTCGTCGCTATACACTTTTGAGGTAAGTTTTTTCGGCGTTGCTTAATCCTGGGATGAAAAGGGTGCGGGATGATTGAAACTTCGTTCCAATTCATCCCGCTTTTCAGCAACGTCGTCTTTTCTATTCAAACATTGCCCCAACCATGAGGTTTAGAGGCGCAGTAAACACATAGTAAATGATGCCTCCACCCAACAACAGGACCGCCAAACTAAATAGCGTTACCCAACGATCGGAGGGTTCATACGTGTCTGCATCAATGTCATGGCGAACTGCAAAATAGTGCTGAGTGGAAAGAAACACGGTTAGCAATCCAACCACCGCAAACGCCAGCCCAAGTTTCCAACTCATTCCAGTTGATGGCATCATTGGAGGCTGAAACACCCGTAGTCGCACAATCACCAGTCCAAAACCAAATAACGCGATCGCACTACGCATCCAGGCCAAGTAAGTACGTTCGTTGGCAAGATGATCTCGAATGCGATCAGAGCGACGACGTTGGGTAACAGCTTGTCCAGAAGTAGAGGCGATTGGCTTGGCGGGAAGGAATGTCAGTTGCATTAGCGTGTCTTGTGATGCTTAGTTGAATGGCTTACTCTCACTTTATGGGGCTTGCCTAATAAGATCAAATATTCTTTTTTGTTAGATGAATCATTTGAAGTGATGAAAGATGTGGATCAATTGGAAAACCTGAAAAGAGACAATCTTGTAGTTTAAGAGCGTTGATCAAAAGGGACTATTAGTGCCATTCTTTCTGGAAAATGGTAGAGGGTTCCGCTGTCATTTCCATACTTGCTCGCTTTGAGAAGCCCCAGGTAAAGAGCATAGTAACCATCATCAAAATCATCCAGTCTGGTGGCACAATGTCAGGCTGCACGGCTTTACAAAGTAGCCGTAATCCTACCCCCAGTACGGTCAAATAAGCGGCATTTTGGAGATAAACAAACTGCTCTAGCCAGCGCACAAATAGTCCAGCTAAGAACCGGAGAGTGACCACTCCGATCACACAACCTGTCAAAACCAGCCAGAGGCGATCGGACAGCGCAACGGCTGTAGTGACGCTATCCAGTGAAAATGCCAAATCCGTTAGGGCAATCAACGGAATAACTCGCCAAAAAGCTGGGGTGTTTTCCAGTGAGGCATCAGTATTATTTTCATCGTCGGCTGTCTGGATCTGATCCCAAAAATGTTTGCCTGCTAACCAGAGCAGATAAAGCGCTCCCATCAATTCAAATTGCCAGAATTGAATAATCCAGGTTGCCGTCAGAAGCAGGGCAATTCGCAGGATAAAGGCAAGTGCAAGTCCCCAATTTAATGCCTGCCGTTGTTGTTTGGGATCGGGTAAAGGTTGCACAAAGGCAGCCAGGGCAACGGCATTATCGGCTGAAAGTACAGTTTCCAGAGCGACCAGCGCTAGCAGAATCAGTCCTGTATTCAGTGAAATCTCAAATCCTAAAACATCCATCTCATTCTCCAGTAGTACTATAGCATCCCCTAATCGTCTATTTCGCCAACGGTTAGCGTGCTGGGAATGCGAGATTCAATAAATGTCTGTGACAGATTGGGAATTGACCAGTTCTTCTCACCAGCTTTAAGAACATTTGCTGGTGGAACACTCAGAACTAATTCACCTGTTTCTGAATTCGTCTTAGCAACTAATTGGGTTCCATCCAGCACTGTATAGAGCCTATTTGACATCTTGAGGAGAGGCTGCAAGCCGCTTAATCAT
>CAZGDE010000359.1:0-7619 GCA_964524315.1 uncultured bacterium | reverse complement strand
CCCATCGACGCGGCGTCGCTGCCATCCAGACTCGCCGCCGGCCTGATCGATCTGGCGGTGCTCGGCGCCATCGCGGTGGTGGTCGTCTACTTCACCGTGCGGCTGGCCGGTCTGTCGATGGCGGAGGTCGAGATCCTGCCGGTGCCGCCGCTCGCGGCGTTTCTGCTCGGCCTGGCGGGCGCCTACCTCGCGGCGTTCACCGCCTGCGGCGGACAGACGCTCGGCAAGATGGCGATGGGTCTGCGCGTCGTCGCCGGCGACGGCGCCGTGCCGCCAGGCGCGGCGGCCGTGCGCGCCGTGGTCAGCCTGGGCGGCGCCGCCGCCGGCGGACTCGGCTTCCTGCCGGCGCTCTTCGACGGCGATCACCGCGGCCTGCACGATCGCGTCTGCGGCACGCGCGTGATTCGCCGCTGAGCTGACCGATCGTGCAGCGTCTCGCCCTCGCCGTCGCCACGGCCGGACCGGCCGGCTGGTTCCCAATCGCCCCCGGCACCGTCGGCTCGGCGGTCGGCCTGGCCGTATGGTGGGCGGCGCGCGCCGCCGGTGCCGGCCTTGCCGCGGAGGTGCTGCTGGTCGCGGCGCTCGTCGTCATCGGGGCCTGGGCCGCCGGCGCCGCCGAGCACGGCCTCGGCGTCACCGATCCGGGGCCGGTCGTCATCGACGAGGTCATG
This sequence comes from uncultured bacterium, assembly GCA_964524315.1. Taxonomy (GTDB): domain Bacteria; phylum Cyanobacteriota; class Cyanobacteriia; order Leptolyngbyales; family Leptolyngbyaceae; genus CAZGDE01. The sequence continues at coordinate 6,948 of CAZGDE010000359.1, read as the reverse complement.
GGCATGGCCCTGACGATGGTCGCCGCACCGCAGACCTGGCCGGCGGCGCTGGCCGGCTTCCTGCTGTTCCGCGTGTTCGACATCGTGAAGCCGCCGCCGGCGCGGCGGCTCGAACGCTGGCCGGGCGGGTGGGGCATCATGGCCGACGACTTCGCTGCCGGCGTCTATGGATGGGCGGCCCTGCAGGGCCTGCTGCGCTTCGCCCCGGGATGGCTGACATGAGCGGGCCGCGCGTGCCGCGCGCGGCGGTGCTGGCGGTCGGCAGCGAACTGCTCGGCCTCGGTCGCACCGACACCAATTCGCCGTACATCGCGGCGGCACTGCAGCGGGCGGGGCTGGCCGTCGTGTTCACGACCGTCGTCGGCGACGACGCCGCGACGTTGGCCGATGCTCTGCGGCGGGCGCTGGCCGGCGCCGAGCTGGTGGTGTGCACCGGCGGTCTCGGACCCACCGACGACGATCGGACCCGCGACGTCGCGGCGGCGATTCTCGGCCTGGCGATGCACGAAGACCCGGCGGTGGTCGAGGCGATGCGGGCGCGCTTCGCGGCCCGCCAGCTGGCGATGCCCGACATCAACCGGCGTCAGGCCCTCGTGCCGGACGGGGCCGCCGTGATCGCCAACAGCCGCGGCACCGCGCCGGGGCTGTGGATCCCGACCGCGTCGAACGCCGTGCTGCTGCTGCCCGGGCCGCCGCGCGAGATGACGCCGATGCTCGACGAGGCGCTGACGCGCTTCGTCGCGCCACGCTTCGGCGGCGCGGCGAGCCGGACCCGCACGGTCGTGGTCGCCGGGCGCAGCGAGTCGTGGGTCGACGAACGGCTGGCGCCGATCTACCGCCCGTGGCTGGACGAGACGCCGCCGATCGACACGACGGTCCTGGCCAGCCTCGGCGTGATCGAGGTCCACGTCTCGGCGCTCGGCCGCGACGTCGTCGCCATCGACGCGCGGCTGGCCGCGGCGGTCCACGCGCTCGCCGCGCCGCTCGGCGACGACGTCGTGAGCACGGACGGCCGCCGGCTGGAGCAGGTCGTGGGTGATGCGCTCGTCGCGCGCGGCTGGCGGATCGGCCTGGCCGAGTCGTGCACCGGCGGCCTCGTCGCCGTCCGCCTCACCGACGTGCCGGGGAGCAGCGCCTACGTGGATCGCGGCGTGGTCGTCTACAGCAACACCGCGAAGACCGAGCTTCTCGGCGTCGCGCCCGAGCTGCTGGCGGCGCACGGCGCGGTGAGCGAGCCGGTCGCGGCGGCGATGGCGTCCGGGCTGCGCGCGCGGAGCGGCGTCGAGGTGGCGGTGGCGGTCACCGGGATCGCCGGCCCTGGCGGCGGCAGCGCCGACAAGCCGGTCGGCACGGTCTGCATCGCGGTGGAGACACCCGACGGCGGCGAGGTGCGCACGTTCCGCTTCACCGGCGATCGCGCGATGATCCGCGCGCTGTCCGCCACCATCGCCCTCGATCGCCTGCGCCGGGCGCTGGCCGGCACGGCGACGCCGGCCGGGGCCGCGGTGCGGTCATGAGCGTGGTGCTGCTCGGCTACCTCATCGGCTCGCTGCCCCTCGGCCTGTTCCTGGCGCGGGCATGGAGCGGCGTCGACCCGCGGCGCGGCGGCAGCGGCAATCTCGGCGCCACCAACGTCTACCGCACGGCGGGCTGGCGGCGCGGCCTCGGCGTGATGGCGATCGACATGGCCAAGGGCACTGGCGCCGTGCTGCTGGCGGCCCGCAGCGGCGCCGCGGAACCGATGACGGTGGCGGCCGGTGTCGCCGCCATCGTCGGCCATGTGTTCCCGGTGTGGCTGCGCGGCCGCGGCGGCAAGGGCGTCGCCACGGCCTGCGGCGTGTTCTCGGTGCTCGCACCGGCGGCGACCCTGGCGGCCGCGGCGGCGTTCGCGGCCGTGGTGGCGACGACCCGCCTCGTCTCGGCCGGATCCCTCGTGGCGACGCTGACCCTGCCGTCGGTGGCGGCGTTCAGCGGCGCGCCGCGCGCCGTCGTCGTCGGGGCCGCGGCGACGGCCGCGCTCGTGGTGTGGCGCCACCGCGGCAACCTCCAGCGGCTGTGGCACGGCCGCGAGCGGCGGATTGGCCGGCGCAGCGAGGGCGGCGATGCGTAACGTCGCCGTGCTCGGCGCCGGCAGTTGGGGCACCGCGCTGGCGCTGCACCTCGCCCGCATCGGCCATCCCGTGCGGCTGTGGGCGCGTGACGCGGCGCTGGCTACCGAGATGACGGCGCGGCGCGCCAACCCCGTGTACCTCCCGGACGCGACCTTCCCCGACGGCCTTGCCGCCACCGATCATCTGCCGGCGGCGCTGGCCGACGCCCAACTGGTCGTCGTCGCGGTGCCGTCGCATGGCCTGCGGCCGGTACTGCGCCAGGCGACACCGCACGTCGCCCGCGATGCGGTGGTGCTGAGCGCCACCAAAGGCCTCGAAGACGGCTCGTTGCTGCGGATGTCACAGGTGATTGGCGACGAGTGGCCGCACGTCGCCGACGTCGCCGTGCTGTCGGGGCCGAGCTTCGCCGCCGAACTGGCCCGTGGGCTGCCGACCGTGGTGGTGGTCGCGTCGCACAGCGGTGACGCCGTGCGCCACGTGCAGGAGGAGTTCCGCTCCGGCGCCATGCGCCTGTACGCCAGTCAGGACGTGGTCGGCGTCGAACTGGGCGGCGCGCTGAAGAACGTGATCGCCATCGCCGCCGGCGTCGTCGACGGCATGCAGCTCGGACACAACGCGCAGGCCGCGCTGATCACTCGCGGACTGGCCGAGATGTCGCGCCTGGCGGTCGCCGCCGGCGGTGACCGCGAGACGCTCGCCGGGCTCGCCGGCATGGGCGACCTGGTGCTGACCTGCACCGGCCAGCTCAGTCGCAACCGCCACGTCGGTGTGGCGCTGGCCGAAGGCCGGCGGCTCGCCGAGATCCTGGCGAGCACGAAGATGGTGGCCGAGGGCGTGCGCACCACCCGCGCGGCCCTGGCGCTCGGCGCGACTCACGGCGTCGAACTGCCGATCGCCGCCCAGGTCGACGCGCTGCTGCAGGGGCACATCACGCCGGAGGCCGCCGTCGGCGCCTTGATGGGCCGGCGCCAGCGCGCCGAGTCGGACGCCGCGCGCTGACCGCCCGGGCTGCCGGGCGGCCGTGACGCGGCGGCGCGATAAGATCCATCGGGATGGGTCTGTTCGAGAAACTGTCGCAGGGGCTGTCACGGACCGCCGACCGGCTCGCCCGCCAGTTCGAGGCGATCGTCGGCGGCGCCGACGCATCGGCGCCGGACGCCGCGGTCGTGGACGTCGAGACGGCCGAGGCGCTCGAGGAGCTGCTGCTCGGCGCCGATGTCGGCGTCGCCGCGACGGCGCGCATCCTGGCGGCGATCGGCGACCGCAAGAGCGGCACCCTGCGCGGCCGCGTGCTCGACGAACTGCGCGAGGTGTTCGCGCGCGCCGAACGGCCGCTGGCGTCGCCGGCGACACCACCGCGCGTCGTGCTGATCGTCGGCGTCAACGGCACCGGGAAGACGACCACGGTGGGCAAGCTGGCCTACCGTCTGCGCGAGGAGGGCAACCGGCCGCTCATCTGCGCCGCCGACACCTTTCGCGCCGCCGCCGTCGATCAGCTGGAGGTGTGGGCGCGGCGGGCCGGCGTCGACATGGTGCGGGCGCAGGAAGGGGCCGACGCCGCCGCGGTGGTGTTCGACGCACTGGCGGCCGCGAAGGCGCGTGGCGCTGATACCGTGCTGATCGACACCGCCGGCCGGCTGCACACCCGGGTCAACCTGATGACCGAGCTGGAGAAGATTCGCCGCATCGCCGCCCGCGAGGTGCCCGGCGCGCCGCACGAGGTGCTGCTGGTGCTCGACGCCACGGTCGGCCAGAACGGCGTCACCCAGGCGCGCGAGTTCGCCGCCGTCGCCGGCGTGACCGGCGTCGTGCTCACCAAGCTCGATGGCACCGCCAGGGGCGGCGTGGCGGTGGCCATCGCCCACGACCTCGGCCTGCCGATCCGCTTCGTCGGCGTCGGCGAGGGCATCGACGACCTGCTGCCGTTCTCGCCCGACGACTACCTGCAGGCGCTGTTCCGGACCGGATGGTGACCGACGGCCGGTTCATGCGGCGGGCGCTGTTCCACGCCGCGCGCGCCACCGGCGCGACGACGCCGAATCCGGTCGTCGGCGCCGTGGTGGTCGACGCCGACGGCGTGGTGGTCGGCCAGGGGCGGCACGAGCGTGCCGGGGGGCCGCACGCCGAGGTCAACGCGCTCGACGAGGCCGGGCCGCGCGCCGCCGGCGCGACCCTCTACGTCACGCTGGAACCGTGCTGTCATGTCGGGCGGACCGGACCGTGCACCGAACGGATTCTCGCCGCCGGCGTGCGCCGTGTCGTCGCGGCGACCCGCGATCCCAATCCGGTGGTGGCCGGGCGCGGCGTCGCCCGTCTCCGCGAGGCCGGTCTCGAGGTGGAGGTCGGCCTCGAGGAAGCGGCGGCTCGCCGATTGAACGCCGGTTACCTGACCGCCACGGAACGGCGGCGGCCGCTGATCGTCCTCAAGGCGGCGGTGAGCGCCGACGGCCGGATCGCCGCCGCGCCCGGCGTGCGGACGGCGCTCACCGGCCCGGCGGCCGGGCGGCGCACCCAGCGGCTGCGCGCGGCGGTGGATGCCATCGCCGTCGGCGCCGGCACCGTCCTGGCCGACGATCCGCGGCTCTCGATCCGCGACGTGGTCCGCGATCGTCCCTGGGCGCGTGTGGTGTTCGATCGCCGGCTGCGGACGCCGCTTGACGGCGCCCTGTTCTCGACCCCGGACGAAGGGCGGGTGATAATGGTGACCACCGCCGAGCGACATGGGCGCGCGGCCGGGCGTGTCGCGGCACTGGAGTCCCGCGGCGCCACGGTGGTCTGCGCCGATACGCTGGACGAGGCGTGCACGCAGCTGGCGGCGCTCGGGCTGCACGCGCTGCTCGTCGAGGGTGGGGCGGCGCTGCACCGCAGCTTCTGGGAGGCCGATCTCGTCGATCGCCTGCACCTGGTGGTGGCGCCGGCGCGGCTCGGGGCGGCGGGCGTGCCGCTCTTCGGTGGGCTCGGCGTGCCGTGGGCACGGCTGAGTGCGGTGCGCGCCGAGGCGTGCGGCGACGACGTGTGGATCGAGGCTGATGTTCACAGGGATCGTTGAACAGACCGGCACGCTGGCCGAGCTCAAGCCGATGGCCGGTGGGTACCGGCTGCGCGTCGAGGCGGCACTCGCAGCGGAGCTCGGGCCCGGCGACAGCGTCGCGGTGAACGGGGTGTGCCTCACCGCGCTGGTCGCGCACCAGTCCGAGCTGCACGCCGACATCGGCCCCGAGACGGCGCGGGTCACGACGCTGGGCGCCCTGACCCGCGGCCAGCGCGTCAACCTGGAGCGGCCAGTGCGGGCCGACGGGCGGCTCGGCGGCCACTTCGTGCTCGGCCACGTCGACGGCATCGGCGTCGTCGACGACGTCCGGGCCGAGGGCGGCAGCCACTGGCTGACCGTCAGCTACCCGCCGTCGCTCGCCGCGCTCTTCATCCGCAAGGGCAGTGTCGCCGTCGACGGTGTCAGTCTCACCGTCGCCGGCCTCGACGAACGACATTTCGACGTGCAGGTGATCCCCTTCACGTGGAGCCACACCACGCTCGGCCGGCTCAAGCCCGGCGACAAGGTGAACCTGGAATGCGACGTCCTCGGCAAGTACGTGGCCCGGGCGTCGGAGATCGCGGCGCTGCCCGAGCGGCGCCGGCGCTGATCGCGAGTCACGAGACCATGGCCAAATCCCGCCCCTCGACGCCGCGCCGCGCGACGTCATCCGCCCGTCGGCCCCGTGCCGCGGCCGCCCGCTTCACCCCCGTCGAGGACGCCGTCGACGTGATCCGCCGCGGTGGCATGGTGATCGTCGTCGATGACGAAGACCGCGAGAACGAAGGCGACCTGACGATCGCCGCCGAGAAGGTGACGGCCAAGGCCATCAACTTCATGATGACGCACGGGCGCGGCCTGATCTGCATGCCGATGACCGGCGAGCGGCTCGACGAGCTGGAGATCCCGCTGCAGGTGCCGTCGGCCCGCAACACCACGCCGTTCGACACCGCGTTCTGTGTCGGCATCGAAGCGCGGCGCGGCGTCACCACCGGCATCTCGGCGCCCGACCGGGCGACGACGATCCTGACGGCGATCCGGCCCAAGACGCGCGCCGCCGACCTTGCCCGGCCGGGCCACGTCTTCCCGCTGCGGGCCCGCGACGGCGGCGTGCTGGTGCGCGCCGGCCAGACCGAGGCCGCCGTCGATCTCGCGCGGCTCGCCGGGCTGTACCCGGCCGGTGTGATCTGCGAGATCGCCCGTCCCGACGGCCGCATGGCCCGGGTGCCCGAGCTGATGCGCTTCGCCAAGCGCCATCGCCTGGCGATCATCACCGTCGCCGACCTGATCCAGTACCGGATGCGCGTCGAGCGGCTCGTCGTGCCGGCGGCCAACGCCGGTCTGCCCACCGTGCACGGCCCGTTCCGGGTGCACGTCTACGAGACGGTGCTCGGCCAGGACACGCACGCCGCCCTGGTGTGTGGTGACATCGGCGACGGCCGCGACGTCCTGGTGCGCGTCCACTCCAGCTGCCTCACCGGCGACGTGTTCCATTCGGCCCGGTGCGACTGCGGTCCCCAGCTCGATGCGGCGATGCAGCGCATCGCCAAGGAAGGCCGCGGCGTGCTGTTGTATCTCAACCAGGAGGGCCGCGGCATCGGCCTGGCGAACAAGATCCGCGCCTACGAGCTGCAGGACCGCGGCCTGGACACGGTGGAGGCCAACGAGCGGCTCGGCTTCAAGCCGGACCAGCGCGACTACGGGATCGGCGCCCAGATCCTGCGCGACCTCGGCGTCCGGACGATGCGGCTGCTGACCAACAACCCGCGCAAGTTCATCGGGTTGCAGGGCTACGGCCTGTCGGTG
>CAZGDE010000358.1:0-7645 GCA_964524315.1 uncultured bacterium | reverse complement strand
AAAATCTTCGAGAAGGAAGAAATCAGCATGAGAATTAAAAACTAAGGAGCCTTTTTATGAACCAGCTAATGAACCGCAATTCTTTTACAATCCCTGCGGGCCAAGAAATGGACCAGATCATTTCCGTGTGCAAAGTGCTCGCCACATGCCCCTATTATCAAAAGCTAGGCTCTGGAGGGGTCCTTGCAATATACCTGACAGCCAGGGAAATGAATCTGCCTTTGATGATGTGCTTAAACGGAGGCATGTATACGTTTTCAGGATTGGTAAGCCTCTCGGCGCAGCTCATGAACATGCTTATCGTAAATGCAGGGCATAGAGCCGATGTCCTGCAGTTGGATGAAAAAGCATGCAGAATAAGATTCTGGCGCTCGGACAGACCGAAAGACAATTGCACTTTCGAGTATGAATACACCATAGAGATGGCTGCGAAAGCCGGCTATCTGGGAAAAGACAATTGGAAAAAAGCGCCGAAAGACATGCTTTTCAGCCGATGCCTCTCAGGCGGATCGAGAAAATTCATGCCGGATGCCATTATGAATGCCTATGCCATCGGAGAGCTCGGAGAAGAAGACGGCTCGGCCCAGCAGGCAGTCCCTGATCTTTCAACCCGGGAAATCGAAGCGTATAAAAGCCCCGAGGCTCTTCAGGAAGCACCTAAAGAAGCTCCTAAAGAGATCGAACATGAAAAATCACCAGGCTATGAGGAATTCTGCCAAAAACACTTGTGCGACGGAGAAAAGGTGGCTTACGTCCGTAAAATCGCTCAAGCTACCAATAAGACAGAAGCTCAAATTATCAATTCGGCCATATGCAACGAACCAGGATTTCTGACGGCTTTCGAGAAATGGAAATCGGGACAGGCGAACCAGGAGAAAAAGGGCAGGGGAAAAACCGCTGCAGCAGCTTTGCCCGCGCCCTCCGAAAACTTGACAGCGACCGCCTAAGCTATTTTACAGAAGCCGAAGGAGCCGGCGCAGGGAGCGCTGGATCCTTATTGATGACTTCGACGGAGATTTTAACGTCGGTGTCCTTTTGGAACGCTTCTTTGTCTACAGTCAGGCTGATCGCTTCCTGCGTCTCAATATCTTCGATAGCTGAAAAAAGCCCGGGAAGCATTTGAGAACATCCTGATAACACTAAAGACAAAAGGGAAAGAGAAATAAAATGATAAAGCATAAAGCCCCCATGTTAAGTTTGACAGTCCATTCGATGGGTACTTGAGTCAAATAGGGGCTTTAAGAGTGGTTTTGAGCAATTAATTTAACGTCTGATAATGACACTTATGTTGCACAAGTACTTTTAAACTAGCGACTTACAGCATCAATCCAGGATTTTACAACTTCATCTTTTTTCATTGCATCGATCATTTTGACATGGTTTTCCAAGCGGCCAGTACATGTAGCAATAAGGGCATTTCCATTCTCTGGTGAGGCCGTCGTCATAGAAATAGATCCCTCCAGCGTCTCGATGGATGGTTCCTGTCTTCACCCAGACATTATTCCCAAGATGAATGTAAAACCCGTCAAAATAATTAAGGCAAAGCTCATCCGGCGTGAGATAAAGTTTATCCGAATCAATCGCTGGAGTTACTGCGAATAATGCGGAGCTGAAAAATACTAAAGCAGCTGTAATTAATGTCTTCATTATTTATCCTGTCTCAAGCCATTTGGGCGTTGTTGAAAAAGTCAAAACGCCCCATTCAGGAACCCTTGTCGATGGGGTAAAATCCATGGCCAAAATTGGCCTTCGAGAGACTTTTTCAACAACGCCGCCATTTGCCAATTCGGCCACTTCTTTTTTACAATACTAAATTGGAAAGTGTCAATATTTATATTCACTCTGTGTGCCATCCTTCCAAACCTCCAGCATTATGCTCCCCTGCCATCTCAACCAAGCATCCGTCCATTTGTAAATAAAACAATCCAGCTGGACAGACAGCCATAAACCCATAAAGCTGGGTGGTTGGGAATATGGATGTTAAGTTGGCAAACAAGTCAAATGGTTGTTTGTTAGTCTGGCTGGACGCTTGACCACACTCCCCTCTTTCCAGTCTTCCCGTCTCCCATACACCCAGCAATCCAAAAAGATGGAAATATGGAAATTTGGATGTCCAACCCATTTTATTGGAATAGTGAACCACAAAGGGCGGTAATGTTTACAAATCGAAGATTCGCACGCAGAGCAAGCAGTCTGAAAATGAAAGCTGAATGCCTTGTAGATGCAACCCGTTGTTAATGAGGCGATTTAACTAGCTTTTCTCCAAAACAGAACAGAGAAATTCTAACCTGAAAAAAATGTTTCTTTCGAAAAGCGCAGTGATCGACGAAGGTCGTTTCTGTTTACAGCTGTTTACAACCGCTTGATCTTGAGAAGATGGAGTCGTTTCAAGCCTTCCAGCAAGGTTTTAATGTTTACAAATCTAAAAAAATTATTATTTAGTTAGTATTAATTTTAAAACAGTTAAGGGATTGCACTTTAGCTGTTTATATTTTTCAAGTTAGACTTTTTGGTGATCAAGGGAGGTCGCAAAAGTGATGCATTAGGGTCGTTTCTGTTTACGAAAAAAAAATGCTACGAAGAAGAGAGGTGAGCGACGACGGTCGATTTTGTTTACGCTTGTTTACAAACGAAAAAAATACGTCCTCAATGGGTCTTCAGGCTGGTTCATCATTCAGCAGATCCAAGAAAAAAATAGTTCGGTGAAACATAGGGGTCGTTTTTGTTGACATCTGTTTACAAGCAGCGCTTTGATGTCAAAGCATCATGCCGGTATTTAAAGTTAAGCAAAAACTCATTGAACTGTCTGTGTATCAAGAGGTTTTTTAGAAATGCTCTCTTTTAAAAATGCGATCCCCGGCCATTTAGAATAAAGGCTTGGATAGAGTGTAAAAGGTGATCGATAAAGGTCGTTTTTGTTGACATCTGTTTACAACGAAGAAGGTTTTATTTCGGATTTGCCTTTTTTTTTCAGCTCTCGAAGCGAAGCGGGAGAGAGCTTATGTTTACTGCGGCAGCTGTAAACATTTTATATTCTGATTGAATATAATTAGGCTTGTTTACTTGATGATAACTTGCTTATTTTCAATGACTTACAAAACAGCAGGTGATCAAGAACGGTCGGTATGGTGATGCATCGGGGTCGGTGTAGAGATTCAAGAGGGTCGTTTCTGTTTATAACAGTGACTGAAAGAGGTCGTTTTTGTTTACGCTTGTTTACGAGGAGGGAAATTTTAAATGCGGATGGCGCTCCTCTAATATTCAGAATGCGAAAAAGATGCAAGCTGAACAGAGAGGAGAGCGAAGAGGGTCGTTTCTGTTTACAAGAATTTAGCTGCAAAAGCCCTTACCTTGTCGGAGACTTCCTTGGTGATCTGCCTTTTCTCATTCAGGAGATAGCTGACCATTTGGCCTGTAATTCCAAGATGGTTGCCGAATTGGCGGACGTTCATTTGCGATTTTTTATAGATTTCCCTGAATTCTTCTATATCGACGATTTTATTTTCTTTCTTCTCAAGGGCAGGGATTTCTTTATTGGCTTGGATGAGCCTTACTTCTTGGCCGAACCATTCAGGAGGCGTCAATGTGAGAGAGCAGGCAAATGGATTCTGGCATTCTGATGGCAGCCCCTTTTCGCCTGTATGCGACCATTCCCCTAGATATCCATGCTCTTTCATGTAGTTAAGCTCTGATTCGAGGGATCTGAGGTCGCGCAGCCTGTACTTGCTATCCGAGCCTAAGTGGCACCATTCCATTAAATTCGTAACAGAAATCTTCTGCTGAGGGCTCATTCTCCAAAAGATGGCCAGCAAAGGAGTTAGATAAATGGTCAAGGGGTGTTCCCGGTGGTTTTCCTGCGCGATTTTCTTAAGCAGCTTGGTATATTTTGCAGATTGGCCGTCTTTAGGATCGAAAGCATTCTTATACCAGAAGTCTGTAGCTCTGAGCTTGATTTTTTCGTCGATGATGACCTTATCGAATATTTCTTGCTGGAAGCCGTCGATGCTGAACAGCCTCTCCCCTCGAAGGACTTCGCTTTTTCCATCCTTCCTGCGCGCTGTAATGAAAAGGCTTTGGAAAATCCTGATGATTTCGCTAGCTGTCTTTTTCAACTCATGGTCGTAGGATCCATTGGCTTTTTTCTTATGCCCCAGCCTGGCCAAATGATCGTTCACGCTCCATATGAAATGGCCCTTTCTAAAATTCTCCTCCAAACCGATCAGCAAGCCTAAAAGATGCCGAAGGCCCTCGGCCCCGAAAGTGCGCTTGATATACAACGCCAGGCTGACTTCCCTGAAATGGATATCGGAACGGAAAAGAGAGATATCGATCTGGGCTGAAGCCTCTACTTTTGGGTTGTCGCTGATAACGGCGATATGCTTCGAGCTGACCTCTTCTTTCCCCCCTTCATAGGATGTAGTCTTTTCCACTTTGATGATGGAAGAGAAGAATTCTTCAGCCTCTTTCTGCTCTTTTTCCGTCCATTCAGAATGGGGTTTTGTCAAAAGCTTCCTAGGAATCATGTCGGGTTTTCCAGCGAACATGGCTAGAAGAGTAAACATCAATGGGTGGGACGGAAGGGCAAAAGTGTCCTTATTCGAAGACTGCTCGACGATTTTTTCTATAGCCTCTTCAATCAGAGATCTTTGCGCAGTAGGCCCCATTTCACTGAGAATATTCTTCAAGGAAGAGAGCTGGTTGGGGGAGAAATCCTGGATGGAGGTGGGCGGAGACGTCCATTCGCTATTTTCCTGGCCGGAGGCTTCTCCTAAGGAGACGCCAAGCTTCTGCAAGTCTTCAACTGTATTGACATTGATAGTCTTTCCTGTGCGGTTGTCCACTACATGCAGCTTTTTCTTCACCACGGTGAGTTTGTAGTCGGGCTCGCTTTCTAACACGGCTGGAGGGTAATTTTTCTCAGTTTCTTTCGGTGATTTCTTCTCTTTTTTAGATTTGGTTTTTTCCATAGATCAGCTTTTTTCCTTCAAGGTGGACAAGGGTCTGTCGAATACCAGGGATATGGTTTGATTGGACGGGCCGTTGCGGTTTTTAAGTACGACAAGGTCTAGATCGACCGTCCGGCCCATTGAGGAATCCCCTTTGGCCTCCGCGGTTTCTTTAGCTCCATTCCAAATGCCTAAAACGAGCTTTGAGTCGTTCTCGATATCGCCAGCTTCCCTTAAGTTGTCCAAGCGCAGGACTTCCGCTTTATTGGCGCCTCTGCCGAGCTGGGCGCCTAGTATGATGGGAACGGAATTGAATTTGGCTGTTTCTAGGATGGTTTCCGAGATTTTCTGTAGCTCCAGCTGCCTGGTGGAAGATTTGCCTCGGAATTTGATTTTTTGAATGTAGTCGATGAAGACGGCGCCCATTTTCCCCCGCTCTTTAAGGCGCGCGATCTCTTTGCTTAAATCATCAACGAAAAACGGATAGTCGCAGACCACAAGCCGGTAGTTTTCCGTCCAGGACTGCAAGGTGGCGATTGCTTCGTTGATTTTTGGAACTTTTGTTATTCCTCCGCGGATGTATCCTTCCAAATTGGCTAGGTTGTTTGCTTCGCTGATGCATTCTCCGCTGAGGATATTCAAGATTTTTAATAAGATTTGATTCTTAGGCTCTTCATAGGAAAAGAAATAGAATTCGCGATCCGGATAGAGCTTGACCATGTTGACGAAGAAATTAAGAAGGGTTGTCGTTTTTCCGTGCGACGGCCTCCCGGCTATGATCGTGATTGCTTCCTGAGGGATCTGAATCGTTTTGTCGATGGATTTATAGCCCGTTTTTAAGCCTTCCTGGATATTCGACAAGTCTGCGCGCAGATTTTCCATCGTATATGGTTTAAGCCTGAAAGATTCCTGCTTCTCTTCTTTTTTCAGCTTTGAAAGCAATTGGGAAGCTTTGTGGACGTCCCCATGGGAAAGCAGTTCTTTTGCCTCTTCCAAAGAAAGCTTGTATTTTTCCGCCTCGTCGTGGGATTTCTGCTCTTTCAAAGCTTTTTCTAGAATGTCTTCCGATTCTGAAGGATTCAGTTTGAAAATAGTTTCGATTTCTTGTTTGAAGATATTTTTGCTCAGGGCGTCGTCAAGCTGCGCATACGTTTTCGATGCGGAGCCAAGAGCTGAAAAACGGCCGATATCGGTTTCCAAATCATGCTTATAAGAGAAATAAGACGGCAGCCATCGGACGCGGGCCTGCGCGTTTTCTTTCAGCAGTTTTTTGAATGCTTCGGCTCCGTTTGCTTTTACGTATTCATCCGGATCTTTATGTGGGGATAAAAGGTGCGGAGGAAGGATGAAAGCTTTAATGCCGTTTTTCTCGAGAAGATCGGAAGCTTTTTTTGCTTTTTCAAGAGAGCCGATTTCCCCCTTAATGTCTTTTGCATCGTTATCGAATGCAATCACTACGCTTTCGATTTCGTAAATTTTAAGGCTTTCAATGTGTTTTGCCGAAAGCTCTCCCTGGCCTGTAGCTGCGATATTCTTGATTCCTAGGCTTGGAAGATAGGCGGCGTCCGGAAGGCCCTCGACCAAAACGATCTGTTTTTCCCTTCGGCATTTGTAAATATTGAATGGGTCGTCTTTTTTTAGTCCGGATGTGTAGCTCCAGCGATGGATTTTCCCTTCCGCATCGGCAACTCCTTCTTTTGCTGCAGCTCTTTTTGCAAAACCGGAGATCCGGCCGAATCTGTCCCTGTAAGGCAAAGCAACGCGGAATAGGTCCCCTCCATTCCCATTCAGCTTGATTGAAGCAGCCTCGTGCTGCCTTTCCTTGGGAAGTTTGGATTTCAAGTACTTTCTTATCTCAGCATCCTCAGGCCAATAAATCCATTCAGTCTCTTGGAGCTTTTGAGAATCGCAGCCCCTGGATTCTACAAGATAATCGAAGGCTTCTTTGCCTTTCGGAGAAAACAGGAGTTCTTTTCCATATTGGAAAATCAGTTCGAAAAGATGGGAAGAAGAATAAGACGACGGCTTGGTATCGGAGGCTTGAAATCCTCCTTTTTTGATTTCTTCAAGAAGATCCGAACGGAAGGTTTCTGCGAGATACTTGCAGGATTCTACGAAATTAAGCCCTTTTTCCCTTTGGACAAGCTCGATGATATCGAATGACTCATTGCAGCTGAAGCAGTGCAGATGGCTCCATCCAGGGCCTAATTTGCAGCACTGGGAGCTTTTCGATTCGTGGCCGGCAATGCACTTCCCTACCAAATATCCGCCGGTTGGTTTAAGGGAAAGCTTGTGGCGGAGGTCCAGATGGTCGATGACATCCTCGATCCTTATCGACGCTTTCAGTTTTTCTTTAGCCAGATTGCCGATCATGCTGCGTTTCCTTAGAGTGTTATCTGTTGTTTTGCTCTTCTTCCATGTTGATCAGTAGTTGGATTGCTTCGCAGATCATTTCTGATTTTTCAGTAGCCCTCCCCTGCAGGATCCGGTTTGCATAAAGGTCGTTGAATGCCTTATGGATATCTTCTCGTAAATTGAATGTCATTTTGCAGGTCGGTATTCTTTGGTTTTTAGACGGCTTGCTTAAAATAGTCGGCTGTCTGGCTGGCTGAGGGTCCGGCCTGGTGTCCATATGGGCCTCCAACCTTCCAACAGGGTGGACTGGTGTATGGCCAGCTGGATGGATTTGCGGAATAACA
>CAZGDE010000357.1:0-7646 GCA_964524315.1 uncultured bacterium | reverse complement strand
GTCTAATAAGGGAATGAGCATTGAAAACTTTTCCCTTATTAGATCTTCAATCCAAAGAAAGCCGCTATAGCTAAAGTTGCGGTTCTCCCATTCGATCATGAATTCGTCTTGAACTGCCCTGGGAAACGTTCTATTCAGGGCAATCCTGCTGTTCTTGTCCATCTGGTTCTTCTACAATTTCTACGATTTCATGAGCTGACAATCCAATATGAGCCAGCTCCGCTGCTGAAATAGAATCCAGACGCTCAATCAACCTGTCCATGACAAGGAAAGCATTGTTTGGGTTCTGGATAAAGAGTTCCTCAAAGATGGGATACACGCTGGGAAACTCTTTTTGAATCAGTTGGAAGTTGGTATCTGTTAAGCCATTAACTGCTTTAACGAGAGTTCCTGATCGCACCGATTCTTCCCAGAGCTCTAGGAACCTTTTAACTATTTTCTGAGTAAATACTCTTTTAGTCGTTTGAGTCTTCATTCAAAATCCCAATGATCTCGTGAGCCGACAACCCATGTCGTGCAAGTTCCTCTCCTTTTGCCACGTCCAGGTATGCCAGAAATATTTGAACAATGGTTACTACTGGGTACTGCCCTCTATTCTTGTCGTATATCCAATCAAAGACTGACTTTAAGTACGGATGATTATGAACCAACAGTAGAGCGCTGAGCATTACATCGTCGGGACGAGACCCTATGTACAAGCTATTGAGTTCTTCCTCCAACTTACAGACATAGGGTCGTTTAAGTTTCACAGGGCGATCTCCATATTCCGACAATCACTTAGCTTTGCCCAAAAGCGACCTTTTAGCGCAATGCTGGGGCAGCTGGCAATGGTGAACGTTAAGGAGTCAAACTTTTCCTGTCTTTGCTTAATGTAGATACGAGCAACTCTAAGGACTGTACCTGCAGGCAATACCAGGGTCTCCTCTAAGGGTTCAGTGTAAGTCTGCTTCCATGTAAGAGTCTTCCACTCAGGTTGTGCCCCAGAGGTTTTCCAGAGTTTTGAATTTCGCCGTTCAGAATAGAGAGTAAACTCCCAGTCTGAGGCAAGGGTGATTTCCTCCCCAATTGTGGGGATAAATAATTTAGCTGTTGGCATTTTGCTGCAAAATAACTTTTAGTTGACCATCCAAATAGTTTTTGATCGTTTCGGCATGGCAACGCTCTGGGTGACACCAGCAGCCCAGTTTAATGTCGATTCTGCTTAAGTCAGATAGCAGCAATTTGAGCGTATGCATGAACTGTACTCTGGTAGGACGCTTCCAGGCCTTAGCCCTTGGCAACCTTCGTTCTTGGGCGATCGCCTCAGCTACAGATGCAGGCTCCTCTCCACGCAGTACTCGCCAAAAGTAACTTTCGTAGGCATCACAGACTGCGTCTCTGTGGGCCTCGCTGGTTAAGTCAAAGGGATTACCTAAGACACTAGAGCGGTCTACTTTGACCGTATTCCAATATCTAGTTACCCCACGAATATTGATGATTTCTATTTGTGACATGGTGCCCACTGGCTTAATTACTGAGCCAGATAAATTGCGAATATCGTGATCAATATATTTATGACTCCAATTCTCACTGCTTTAGTTGAAGTCTTATTAGATTCCCGGCAAACGGTTGAGCAAATCAACCAGGCTTGTATTGATAAGGGTTTGCCTTGTGCATTCCCTATAGGTGACAGTGGAATTCCTCAGATTCCAGGGAATCTTGACTATCGGTTTGAAGGGTTTGGTTTGATCGCAGGGTTTGCGCCCAAGTTTTCCTTCTGGGTGCATTACAAACCTGAGAGTCCTGAACATGTTGAACTGGGTAGATTCACTGTCAAAATTAGCTTTGCTAAGTTTGCAGTTCTAGCCCGGATCATTCGTTAACAGCAAGGGGAGGCATTTGCCTCCCCTTTAGGTTTTTATTATCTAGTGCCGCCGCCTACCCTTCTACCAGGGAAGCCTTGTCTGTGATGCATCAAAGTTAAACTCAACGCTAAATCAGAAATAGTAAAAGTTAGAATCAGCGCAAGCAAGATACCTGCTACTACTTTGGTCATAATGAACCTCGCAACAGGAAAACCACTGTTGCTATTGAATAACTAATGTTAAGTAGGTTGTAGGCATGTTAAGCTTGGCTGCGTTCTAAGCATTCTCGACAAGCTTCCTCAACGGCTAAATTGGATACCTCCAGGCCATTGAGAGAACATAACCGCCCTACGTACACCCGACAAATAGGGTGTTTATTTACAAACTCTATACCCTTCTCTTGAGCCAATGCTTCTTTCCACAGATGAGGTAAGACGCGATTGAGGCTTTGAGTAACGGTGATGTAGTTGACAGCGTTTCTGGCGAGAAGAGCCTCGCGATACATTTGAGGTGTCAGGAACTGCTCTCGCAACGGGGTGCGAATCAAAGTTGTCATTATTAAGTTGTAATTGTTAAACGAACAAGCCCATAACTTCATGGGCAGGAAATTCATCAATCTTCTCCTTCAGTGCTTTTTGCACATCTTCCATCGTCATCTGATCCAGAAACATAAGAAAGCGCGCAAAATTGTAATCTCGCTGCTGCTTACCTAAGATTGCGGCAGTGCAGGGATAGTTAATCGCAAAGTAGCCTCTAAGCATTTCTAGAAGAGGCATATTTTGAAGGAGAGTACTCTTCTCACAGGGAGCGAGTTCACCACTTTCTTCCTGGCGTCTCATCTCCAGATACAGGGCGCGAATTTGATTTGTAAACTGACGCTCAAGCTTTAAAGAAGTCAAGTTAGCCAGGGTGTATGTGATAATTTGCATTGCGTGGAGGGGGAGTTAACTCCCCCAACTAAATTAGAACGCCATGACAGGCTGTGTAACTGTCTGATGACCGTTGCTGCGACCATGCGACATTGACAGTAACCCATTCATAGTTTTGCGTTGCTGGGTGGCTTTGCTCTCCATCCACAATGAATGAACGTGAGTTTCCACGCCGCCCCGCTGCCGCACATGATGATTGAAATATTCAGTCACCGCTTGCAGAAGAGTAAATGCATTACCATTCCGCACTGATCGCAAGTCAGCGCCCTGGGCATCCCCCTGGTACAGATTCAAAATCTTGAACACAGCACTGGGTTGCTGAGTCAGGTCAGACTGACTGGGCTTCTGGAAGTTCATCAGTGTCACGTCGCCAAACTGTTGAATGACGAACATGTAAACTTCATCCAGAGTCAGGGTAGTCTTAGCCAGCAGCTTCGACTGTTCCTGGTACTTCTGAAAGCCTTCGTGAGCTGAGTTCAGCAGCGACATAATTTTGGTAGGGGTAAGTGATTTAGTGTGCTGCACGACTTGATTACCAACCCGCAACTGCACCGTCATCCCATTGCTACAAACCTGCCGCCACGTCAGAAGATCAGTCTTAAAACCTTTCCCCCAGATATGGGCGTTGTGCAGCAGCAGTAGACCGTCAATCTCGTCGCCGCCAACATCAAACTTCTGATTGGTATCCGCGATCGCCCAGATAATAGAGCCCTTCTTGAGGGAACCCACCCGCAGAAGTTTTGATTTCGATTCCTTACAAAAATCAAGGAAGGTAGAAATCATATCTTCGTTTTGAACAGGCTTCCACTTGGGACCTACAGGACCAAACTCAATTTCAGGATTATCTTCCCGATAAACAGTTTGGTAGTCAGACAGGTATTCCTTACCACCGTGACTGTAGGTGTGGTTTGTGATGCCCACTGTCCAGTCCAAACCTGCTTTTTGCGTCAGCTCCTTTGCGGTTTCGCCTTCATAGGAAACACCCAGTCCACGGTAAGGACTTGCTGCGATACCTTCAGGCAATTGTTGTTCAGTCATCTTTATTCAGCTGTACGTGTCCATCAATTGCAAACAACTTCCTGGAAGCCCACAATGCCTTCCTGGATTAACGCTTGCGTTCGCTCATTAGGGACTGCTGGGGTGCGATACTCCCCTTTCTTCGCCAAGAAGACCAGAGGCGCATTCGCTCTAGATAAGTCCAGAGTTGTTACTGTTCGCAGAGTAAACCCCGCGATCGCACTAACTGTGTTGAGACTACTAGAGAGGTTGTAAACTAACCGGGGGTCGATCTCAACCTCAACAATATGAGCTAGAGGTCTTGACTGAAACCTTTCACAAACGTTTTTTGCGTTCATACAAGACAGTGTTGGTAGATGATTTTTTAATTCATCAAGCTCTAACCCTTTAGTTGAGGAGCAGGGTAATCCAGGCTGCATCAAAAACTTACCGTACTGATAATCCAGGAAATTAGCGCTGACGATTGAGTAAGCGATGATATTTCCTTCATAGGTGATGGGAAACATTCCCAGTCCTAAGGCAGTAAACAGATGAACTTGACGAGTTGTTGAAAAGTTTTGGAGTATCTTTTCTATGAGCCGTATATAAGGCTCCAGGGGTAGCCCCTTTAAACAAATATCAATAAGTTTGACCCCAAAGTCTGAAGGTAAAGTGTGGCCATCTAATGCAACCACACCCCCTACAGACCCAAACCTACCGCCACTAGTTTGTTGGAGGTAAGTATTAGGGTCAGCCACGGCTAAAGGAGCCAGGGAATCACCCCGTTTCAATGCGGCACAGACCGCACTAAAGAAGGGGTGATCAGAAGCAATACAAAAAGTCTGACCTCTCTTTACAAAGGTCAGACTCTCGTTCGTAATGATAAAAGCCATTTAAATCAAATTAATGTAATGACTCAGCTTGTCAACGCCGACAGTGAAGTAGTGGTCCATTAGAAAGTCGATTAATGGATACTTGGCGTAGACCTGTTCCAGTAATTGCTGCAGGTAGTTAGACTGCGCCACCTTTTCTTTGCCTTCAGCAGACAATGTGTAGAAAGAGGCCAACTGAATATCTGCCCCATATTGACGGAGCGTATCTTCAAAGTCGGTCACTTTAATGAACATGTCAGCGACCAAGCAGGCAGCCGAAATCTGACCTAAGATGCTCAGGCGCTGCTCCTGGGGCACTTTGACAAAGTCGGACAAACCACCCCGACCCTTGATTTGAGCTTGGATGTTAGTCAGGACGTTGAACTCCACAATCAAGTCCGCGACAGTGGTGTTTCTGAAGTTAGCGAGGCACTCCAAGTGAGTCTCAATAAACTCATTCGCAACCACATTGAGGTGTCGCCAGCCTTCGCCTAACTTGGGCACATTACACTCCCGCACACCGTAGATCTCTCTACCTAGCAGCTTCTTCCACCGTTCCAGGACTCTGTTGTCTGGGTAAAAGACGTTCGTGAGGTTAAGCTCTATCGCGGTGCTAGAGTTCCTTTCAAAACCTGTAATCACAAAGTAAACGCCTGTGGCCGCAACATCGATGTCTACGGTGTCAGAGAAAGCGTAGATGCCGTTACCAGACCCGCCTGCTTTCTCTCTGAACTTATAGGCAGTGATGAAGCCTTTGGGCTTGGAGGCGCTTTTGGCAGCTCTTTTTGCCTTGGGCTTGGGCACATACACTTCAGACCAACGAATGGCGTTAAGGTGATCCTTGTCGAAAATAGGATGCGCCTCAATGAACTCGTCCCAGGTGACGCCTTCTTCTAAGAAGAGGTAGTAGACTTTCTCTACATCTAACTGGTCGATACCCTCTTGGGCCTTAAACGCCAGTTTCTTACCAGTATCGTTGATGACGATCGCAGACTTGGCAGACAACTCTACTTTACTGGTACTATCCGTCTTGAGCCGCTTCCGCCAACGATGCTTCTCATAAGTGGTAAATGGTACGTCAGTCTTGTAGACTGCCTCTACCTGCTGGCCTTTGTAAGTGAAGGATGCAGACTTATAAACCGCTTCTGGTAGCTTACCAAATACAAATCTGGTCACTTCCGCCAAGCTGGACATGGTGTTGATCTTCTCTTGGGTGGCGATCGCCACTTCATCCTTGATCTCACTCAATGCCTGTTTCAGAGCAAGCTGGGTTGCAGGGTCATACTGCAAGCTTTCACGGTTCACCGCGATCGTCAGCTTGCCAATGGGAAAGTTAATCAGCAGGGAAGTGTTGAAGATAGATCGCTCTTGGTCCGTTAATCCTTGGAGCTGATAGATCGAAACATCCAGGGGTAGGTCGGCAATCAGAACTCTAGTAGGGCGATGCTCGTCTTCTTTCACTAGCCGCCAATTCTCCCCTTCCAGCAGCACTTCAGTCGCTGGATATTCCACAGGGATGTTGAACTCTGGGCGAATCTGCCAATAACGAGTAACTTTAACGATCTCCCTATAGAAAGTGCTGAAGTCATTCCGCTTCACTGGGACGGTGATGGTGGTGCCATTGTGTTCTTCAGTAGACTCATATTCCAGCAGCGAGATTGCCCCTACTTTGGTCTCATCCAGGTAAGCAGAGTAATGATAGGCAATGCCATCAAACACAGTGCTAATGCTGAATGCGTCGGTGTACGCGAAGGCGGACTTAGCGCGTAATTCCCTTAGTTTCCTAAGGGCGCGGAGTACATTTTCTCCCTCTTGTCAGGTATCTGAGTAGGGAGTGGACTCTCAAGGCAAGATTGTATTCTCCATAGGAGGTTCACTTGCTACTCTCTCGGGTACTCATTAGTTTTTAAGCCAGTGAGTTACCACGGGATTAACTTGCGCTAGTTAGCGTGTAGCTTTCCCCGTTAGCAATAGAGCTATGTGTTCTGATGCTCTATTACCCGCACAACTAAGTGTGCGATAGTCCAGTTTTAATCACCATTACTGGTGAAGAGGGCCTAATTTGTTGACCCAAGTCCAAAGCCGCCTATCTGCGTGTTCTTGTCACGCTTTGTGCTAGAGCCATATTTGCAGAAGATTCCTTCCATGCGATCAGGCGCAATACCTACCCCATAATCCCGCACCGAAAAGTAAGGCTCTGTGTCTGTAGGTAAGTGAATAAAGATTGGACGCTCAGGGCAACCTGCTTCTGTATGACTATCTCTCGCGTTGCTACTGTACTCCCGCACTACCGTCAGCACAGGGTTTGTGTACAGCTTGTTACGCAAGATGTCATAGATCATTGCCATGTTCGATTCATCAATGCCAAACGACATTGACTGCTGAACACCAATCGCCTCTACCTGCCGAACCTCTTGGGTTAATTTCATATTTAGTTGTGAA
This sequence comes from uncultured bacterium, assembly GCA_964524315.1. GTDB lineage: Bacteria > Cyanobacteriota > Cyanobacteriia > Leptolyngbyales > Leptolyngbyaceae > CAZGDE01. The sequence continues at coordinate 563 of CAZGDE010000357.1, read as the reverse complement.
TATTTAGTTTGTGGGTTGATTCAATTGTTGAGATCATTAAAGAAGCGAGTTCCAAACTAAGGAACTCGCCCCCATGTCTTATTCAGTTGTGCGAACTATTCTGCTGGCGCTTCAGTCGCTTTCTTCTTGATAGCTTTAGTCTCAATCTCTTGAGGTTGTTGAGCTGCATGGTAAGCAGCTAGGACATCGGTACCTTGAGTGAAGTAACGCTTGGCGGCTTCGTACAGCTCTGTCCCTTCATTAATGTCGATGAAGGGCATATCAATGCCCGTTCTCGTGACGTTGATGCCGGTCAGCAGATAAATGCGAACGGTATTAACAGGGCGATCTTCTACAATTCCCAGATGATTCGTATCCTTGTCTACCCGCACAAACTGGGTATCAACAAAAGCGATGCTGGATTCTGGAATTGTGTATTTGCCAATAGTAATCATTGAAAATTATGGGTAGAAACCCCGTCTTTCTAGGACGGCTTTACATTTAAGAAATGTGTGGAGGGGTATGGTTGCCCCCTTAGTGGTGCAGAAATCTCAGGTGGTCTCAATATGAGAAGGTGACGACTT
>CAZGDE010000356.1:0-7650 GCA_964524315.1 uncultured bacterium | reverse complement strand
ATTTACCCGCATTGGGTAAGCCAATGATGCCCACTTCTGCCAGTAACTTGAGTTCTAACCGCAGGAAGCGAGATTCACCCGGTAACCCCGGCAGCGCCTTTTCGGGTGCCCGGTTGTGGTTACTGAGGAAATGTTGATTGCCCAGCCCGCCTTTACCACCTTGCGCGACACAGAGGATCTGTTCGGGTTCCACCAGATCACCCAACAAGGCATCTGTTTCGGCATCATAGACAACGGTGCCACAGGGAACTTCAATAATGCGATCGCGACCGGATGCCCCTGTGCGGTTATTGGGGCCACCCCGTTGCCCGTTCTCTGCTTTAAAGAGGTGGTTGTAGCGGAAATCTAACAGCGTTTGCAAATTGTGCGCCGCCTTGAAAATAACCGAGCCACCTCTACCCCCATTGCCACCAGATGGGCCGCCAGCAGGAACATACTTCTCTCGACGGAAGGCAACTAAGCCATCACCCCCATCGCCACCCTGTACCTGAACTTCTGCCTGATCAATAAATTGCATACAACCGCAATAGCCCCAATTACTTCAATCCCCAATTACTTCAATCATAAACAATAGAGACGTTGCTGAATTTTAGAAAAGGCGGACGGTAGACAGCAGCCAACCACAGGAGTACCTTTTGGTGCGCTCAGATTGTTCCTCGCGTTGGTCTGTGACCGAAACCGGGATAGACACAGTAGCCTGGGGAGGGGGAAGAGGCCCTTTCTCACCGTCATACATCCCTTCGAAGGAGAATTACTGCCATAGTGGTTGGTTTTGTGCTGGTTTTGTTATCGTCTTTTTTCTTTTGTTTTCAGAATGTCATTGTGCGCGTTCTGTTTAACGAACAGACAATTTTTGGGATAGTTCAGACGGGTGGATTTGTCACGCCTACGTTGCCCAATTCGTTCCTGTTAATGCTCATGCGTATGGCACTTGTAGTGCCCCTGATGGCAGGGCTGGCAACCAAACTGTATCCGGCAACCTGGCGGGATATTGGGCAGTTACACACCAGCGAGAAGCGACCGTCACTGCTGCGATCACTCCTGGGCGGGTTGTGTATGTTTCTCTATCTGGCATTGCTCTACATTTCACTGGGGCTGATTTCTACCGGCATTGCCATGGCCCTGTTCTTTACCTATCCCGTCTTTACCGCCCTATTTTCCTGGCGCTTGTTTGGTAGTCGACCAACCCGGTTTCAGTGGGGCGTTATGGTGCTGGTCATGGTGGGAAGCTTTCTGACGTTGCCCCATACAGCAACGGCGATGGACAGTCGTAGTCTGATTGGCATCCTGACAGGCGTTGCCTCCGGTGTGGTTTATGCCTTTTATACCGTCAACGCACAAAAAAGTTTTAGCATGATTCATCCTGTGCCATTTACCTGGATGAGTTTTGCCACCACATTAGGCTTGTGTGCCGGCTGCCTCCTGGTGTGGCAGGTCTTTGGTCAGGAGCATTACGGGGGGCTGGCCTGGACGGCTCTGTGGATTGGCGGGTTACTGTCCGCGATCGCCACGACGGCGGGACATATGCTGAACAACTTTGGGATTCGCCACATTGGCGCGACAACAGCAGCCATGATTGGTGCCAGTAATCCTGCGTTCACGGTGGTGCTGGCCTGGTTTGCGATTCAGGAGTGGCTGAATGCGCTGCAGTTAACGGGTGTAGCCCTGGTGACACTGAGTGTGGCACTGCTCAGTCGGGAGCGCGGTTTGGCCAAATAAAACTTTGGCAGAGTGAAACATATGTACTATTATTTGTCTGGGTAGAGATGGTCTGTCCAGTGAATCGGGTGCGATCGCTTGCAGGAATATTCTGACTCCAGTAGAATACGACCGCTAAGAACACTAAATCTAGTGCCGCAAAACGCTTTGACTGCTACAGAAAGTGTCGCCCAACCGCAGATTGAGCATCTTCCGCTTGATCTGAGTCGTCCCGTTCTGAATCAGGTTCGGGCCATTGACCGAGCTGCCCATGATTGGTATCGGTTTGTCCTGTCTTTTCCACCTCACCTGGTGCAGGACTATCTGCAAAAGTTTGCGATTGCTCCCACCCAACGGGTACTGGATCCATTCTGTGGAACGGGGACGACGGTGGTGGAGTGTCAGAAATTGGGCATTCCCAGCATCGGTGTAGAAGCAAATCCGATGGCCTGGTTTGCAGGCTCCGTCAAGGTGGACTGGGCACCCAATGCCGATCACCTGTGGGCAACGGCGACTCGCATTGGAGAAATAGCGGACGCTGCGATTGACCAGTGGCAGGAGCCTCTCCGTGTTTTGCCTGCCGACAGCGAAAAGGTGATTCTGGCGAACTCGATCAGTCCGCTGCCGCTCCACAAAACCTTGATCTTGCTGGAACAGATCCAGCAGTTTGCCGAACCATGTTACCGGCGGCATCTGGAACTGGCCCTGGCGAAGGCGATTGTCACCAGCATTAGCAACCTCCGGTTTGGGCCAGAAGTGGGTGTGGGTAAGGCCAAGCTCGATCCGCCCGTGGTGGCCTATTGGCTCCAAGAAGTGCAGTTCATGGCACAGGATTTACCCCAGCTACAGGCTTTATCCGCTGCGCCTGCCATCATCCACCATGCGGATTCACGCCAACTGCTCCACGTGCTGGAACCGGCGTCCATTGATGCGGTCATTACCTCACCCCCCTATCCCAACGAGAAGGACTATACACGCACGACCCGCCTGGAATCCGTGCTACTCGGCTTTATTAAAAATCGCACCGATCTGAGAGCCTTTAAGGAGGGGTTGATTCGCTCAAATACACGTAATGTCTTCAAAGTGGATACTGACGATCGCTGGGTTGCCTATCATCCCGAAGTCCAACGCCTTGCCAAAGAAATTGAAGACCGACGGATTACCTTGAACAAAACCAGCGGCTTTGAACGGTTATATCACCGGGCCGTCAAACTTTATTTTGGTGGTATGGCTAAGCATCTGGCCGATCTGCGCCATGTCCTCCGTCCGGGTGCCCAGCTTGCCTATGTGGTAGGCGATCAAAAATCCTATCTGCAAGTGCTGATTCAGACGGGAAACATTCTGGCAGACATTGCCCAAGGGCTCGGCTACGAAGTGGTTGGCATTGATCTGTTTCGCACCCGTGCGGCAACAGTGACGAAAGAGCAGGTTCGTGAAGAAGTAGTGCTGCTGCGTTGGTCGGGGCATATGCCAACCACACCCTACCCCTTTGGGGATTAGTTCCGTCTGCCATGATTCCTGATCACTAAAACATAAAAAAGCAGCCGCTAGGAGCGGCTGGCGTGATTAGAGTGACCACTGGTGAAGCGAAAGGCGGCAGCCTCGTCGTTACCCTAACTGAACAGGGGAATCATGCTGACGATCGCCTGCAGGTTCTCCGTAACGCGGGAATTGAGCTGTTGGGTAATCGGTAAACTGTCTAAAGCCATGCCAGCACAAAGCAACATCATATAAAGAATGGAGTATTTGAACAGCGATCGCGCCACTTGCAAATCCGAAGGTGATTGCATCAGCTTCCAGGCTTTCTGCACAAATACACCCCCCAGTAACAGGGCAATGCCACAGTAAACAGAACCCATTACACCCAACGGGTAAACGAGTAACAATGTGACTGGCAGCAGCGCCAGGGTGTAGTAAAAAATTTGGCGGGAGGTCGGTTCGTTACCTTCAATCACGGGCAACATGGGCACGCCTACCTTGGCGTAGTCTTCGCGAATCATGACTGCCAGTGCCCAGAAATGGGGAGGGGTCCAGAGAAAGACAATCGCAAATAGCACCCAGGCCGCCCAGTTCAAATCACCCGTGACCGCTGCCCAACCAACGAGGGGCGGAATGGCACCCGCTGCACCACCAATGACAATATTCTGGGTACTGTGGCGCTTGAGCCAGTGCGTGTAGATCAGAACATAAAAAACGATGCCTGACATCGCCAAACAGGCGGCCAGCACATTGGCAAACACCGCCAGTAGTGAAAAGGAGATCACTGTGAGGGCGATCGCAAAGATGAGGGCATCACGCGGTTGTACACGACCCGACGGCAGAGGACGGTGCCGGGTGCGTTCCATGATGTAGTCAATATCACGATCATATAGACAGTTGATTGTGTTAGCGGCTCCGGCGGCACAGGCACCACTAATCAGCGTGACCAGCAAGAGTACCGGGTTAACCTGGCCATCGGCAGCAATCCACATGCCACCGGCTGTCGTAATCAGCAGTAACAGGATGATCCGGGGTTTGGTCAGTTGGTAATAGCTTTGAACGACCTGGAGAAAATTTTCGTGTTGGCGCGAGATCGCTAAAGTTGTTTCTTGCATTCGCTCGTTTCCTACGGAAATGGGGTCTAAATTGGCGGGCCTAAAGAGACAGGGCTAATGCTTGACCACGGATAGGGGTGTATCAGGCTGGCTGCCCTTCGGTATCGTGACTAGCTGTAGACGATTGAGGTGAGGAGCTAGCAGCGATGGTGAGAGATAGGGTTGGTGTGGCGATCGCGGCAGTACGGGCATCGCGCAGTGAAAGCACCGTAAAGGCAACTAATGTTCCCAGGAGAGCTGCTCCGATCGCCTGATGGGCTACGGTCAATGGTTCGACCTGCAACCGCAACCGGAAAGTAGCGACCCCCAGCCCTATCTGGAGCAACACCAGGCCAGTTGCCAGATTGGCCAGACGACGTAATGTGGGATGGAGCGCCGGGGTGCGCCAGGCCAGGATGACCAGTACCACTACGGCAGACGTTGCCGGTAGGACTCCGGCAATGTGGCTATTCATCACCAGGCAAAGTTGGGACAAACTCAGGCTCAGGCACTGGTGGAGTGCCCAACGGGAGGCAACCAGCGCGCCCAGGATACTTTGCCCGTAAACCAGAATAGTTGCGCCTAAAGCGAACCAGGGCAATTTGCCCACACTCCCCGTGCCTTGATAGGGCAGCAGTGCCATGCCAATTGCCAACAGAGTGACAAAGAACAGTAACGCTGTTGCCAGGTGAGCGGTAACGATGTCAAACCGGAGTAACTCTGTCACGGTTAACCCACCCAGGAGGCCCTGGAACAGGATCAGCCCAAACGCCAGCAAACTTGCCCAGGGCAGCCAGCGAGGTACAGAACGGCGGTACCACCAGGTCAGGGCAACCAGGGCGATCGCAAATAGCCCCATCGACGAGGCCGTCAACCGATGAAACCACTCCAGAAAGACCTGCAGATTCATCTGCTGTTGGGGATACAACACCCCATAGCAGAGGGGCCAATCGGGACAGGCAAGACCAGCGTTCATAACCCGTGTGGCACTACCAAGTGCCATCAAGAAGAGGGTTTCTGCTGCCATCGCCAGTACCAGATGACGAATCCATTCCAGAGGACGGGATGACTCGCTGGATTGGTCAGCCGCTGGTTGATGGAAAGTAACATGCGTCATTCAACAAACCTTCCAGACAGGAATTTCAACAAAAATTAACGGTTTTGGAGTTGTAACTCACCTGAGCAATTAGCGTTATATGCGCAAACTCGACTGTCAAAAAGACTGTCAAAAAAAGTACTAGCTTCTACTTTAGTGACGCTATTGCAGAACGTGGGTTCATTTAGGAATTTCTTTGGATTACGCATTGCAAGTGGTATCACGCTTTGCATAAATTCTTAAATCTTTCGATAGCTTAAGCCTCTGGTAAGTCAGCTTTTGCGCCTCTAAAGACAGATTTAGAGGCGGTTTGGGAGCGATCACGAAACTTTTTGACGATCCCAAAGAAATTGCTAAATTGTGTTAGTGATTGTTACTACATTGAATTAATCAAGACGGGAATTAATCCAACGAATACAATTACGTCCCTGTGATTTTGCGGCGTAAAGGGCCCGGTCAGTTGCCTGCATTAATTCATCGGCAGTTGTACCAGCGGCCGGAAATATGCCGACGCCAGCGGATACGCTTGTACTGATTTGGTGCTGGTTAAACCAGATAGACGTTGTTTGAAACGCCACCCGGATCTCATTTGCCCGCTGATAGGCTTGCTCCAGCTCCATGCCCGGTAAAACAACGACAAACTCCTCGCCACCATAGCGACAAACAATGTCACTGGCGCGATTGTGGTGATAGAGCAATTTACCAAACACCTGCAAGACGCGATCGCCCGCCTTGTGTCCATAGGTGTCATTAATTTTTTTGAAATAGTCGATGTCTAGCAAAATGATAGCGACGGGGTATCCCTCCTGGTTTGCCCGTAGTAGTTCCTGGGCCAGTGTCTCGTCAAAGTAACGACGGTTGTAGACACCCGTGAGCCCATCCCGGATTGCCTGTTCCTGTAACTTGACTTGCAAGCGCTCAATCTGTTGTAGTTGGTGCTTCAACCGATCATTGGCCTGCCGTAGTTCTAATTCAATTTGATGATTTTCGGTAATGTCGCGCAAAATCAACACCCAGCCATTGAGTTCGTCGTAGCGATCGCGCAGGGGAGTTGTTTTTAACTCCACATATCGGGGAATGGTGTCATCGCTCAAAAGTTTGGTCGTCGTCATTGATGCATCGCACATATCTGCCAGCACCGCTGCCCAGGGGGACGGTATGGTTGGTACAACCTGACCGATACTCAGGTTTGTCATGCCCAGGAGCCAGGCAGCAGCGGGGTTTAGATCGACAATCCGGTAACGTGTATCTAAAACAACAACCCCCTCACTCAGATTTTCAATCAACACATCCCGCGCTACGGGAACCAGGTCAAATAGGCGGTAATGGAACAAACTGGCAAAGTAAATGATCCCCGTGATCATGAAACTCAGGGGGGTAATATTAAGCCCCGGTGGTGTGAGGTCTAGCATGTACAGGGTACCGCCCCCAAGGGGGACGACTGCCCCCACCAATGCAATGCTGGCCTGCCGGCGGTACAGGGGAGCCGGGCGGCGTACCAGGTTCAATAGCAAAATGACGCCTGCCAAAACGTAGAGATAGACACAGACCATCACCCAAAAGAAGCCAATACCATGTTCATAGATCACGACATGGGCGGCACCTGGATCGGGGCGAAAGCCTGTCCAGACAAGTCCATGCCAGGTGTTCGTTGTGACCAGGAAGATATTGAAAATGGGCAAGGCCCAAAGCAATGCCAGGCGGCGTCGAGTCAACCAGGACTGGTGGTGGGTAAAGTAAATGGCAAAGATTAGAAATAGGGTAATGACACTGCCAGAGCCAACGTACTCCAGGGTCGACCAAAAAATTTTAGCGGCCAGGGTCGTCGAGGCTGCTTCCATGGCGGCGACCTCAGCGTAGCCTGCGATCGCCAGCATCATCCGTACAAAGGCTGTACTGGCATCGTTGCGGGCACGTCGTCGCCATGCAACCGTCGCAACCCCCGCTGAGATGATGGCAGTCAAGCTGAGAACGATAAAGTAGAAAGTAGGGTGAAACCGCATTGGGATGGGTTGTGAAATGCTAAGCCTGCTCTGCCCCGCTCAACGGGAGCCTCTGTTTAAAGTGCCCGAATTGGATATCATGCCGTGCCGCTAAAGCCACCCCCCCTACACACACCATCACTATGCAGATTGTTCAACGCCATACCTGGGACCTCACCCCTACTGCTGCAATCGCCCTCCAGCAAGAGCTACGACGAGAAATTATCACCACTGACCAGTTGGGTGAGGTGCGCTATGTTGCTGGAGTCGATGTGGGGTTTGAGCAAAGCGGGACAATTAC
>CAZGDE010000355.1:0-7666 GCA_964524315.1 uncultured bacterium | reverse complement strand
CTCCCTGGCGGTAAAGTCGTAACCACTCTTGCACGGTGACCCGATGTCGTCCTAGAACATCGGTACAGAATTGGAGAGAGATGATACAACAAGGCTGGAGGCATTGATGGAGGATAACAGTAACAGTCATTTCAGGATTTGAGTATGCAACCTCCCCTGTGGCAACCTCCGGTTGAACTGCCCCCCGCCGAGCAGCAGATCGTCCAACGGATTAAACGAGCCAAACTCTTCGTGTTTCTGCGATCGGTGCGGCATGAATTGTTTGACGAGGGGATGCAGCAGGAGTTGAATCAAATGTACGGGGACAGTGCAGTCGGACACCCGCCAGTGCCGCCTGCACAAGTAGCGTTAGCGATGATAGTGCAAGCCTATACTGGAGCCTCAGATGATGAAGCAATTGAAGCAATGGAGATGGACAAGCGATGGCAGTTGGTGCTCGATTGCCTCGAGTGTGAGCATGCCCCGTTTAGCAAAGCGACCTTAGTGCGATGTCGGCAAGCGATGATCAAGCAGCGGTTGGAGCGACGTTTAATTGAGCGCACCATCGAATTAGCAGCGCAAACAGGTGGGTTCGGTTCCCGCCAACTGCGAGCCGCCTGAGATTCGAGTCCGTTGTGGGGAGCCGGACGAGTCGAAGATACCTACAATCTTTTGGGACACGCACTGAGGAAAGCATTAAGCGTGATAGCGACTCAACAGGGGCGGGGGTTGAGCCAGGTTGCAACTGAAGCAGGAGCAACGGTCGTCTGCGGCAGCAGCCTCAAAGCAGCATTGGACTTGAACTGGGATGAACCGGATGAACGCTCAAGGGCACTGCATCTGGTTGTGGCAGCCTTTGATGGAGTCACGGCTTGGGTGAATGCTCAAGCTAATGTCCCCGCTTTGCCTGCTGCGACAACCGCCCTCGCCACTGCTGAGCAAGTCAAAGCGCAGGATGTGACAGTCAGTGAGCAAGGAGAGTCCCAATTGAAGCGGGGGGTGGCACGGCATCGCCGCATTTCGGTAGAAGACCCGCACATGCGGCATGGACGCAAGAGTAAGCGGCAGCGCGTCGATGGCTATAAGCGGCATGTTTTGCGGGACCTGGATAGCGGGCTGGTTGCTTGTGTTGGTGTCACCCCTGCTAATGTCCCAGAAGCTTGGGTGACCGACGCGATGAGTGTTGACCTCAAATCCCAGAACTTGACGTTGAGGGAGTTGCATATTGACCGGGCTTACTTAACCAGCAAATGGGTACGGTATCGTTCAGAAGATCTCACCATCTACTGCAAAGCTTGGGCAGTTCGCAATCGTCATGGGTTGTTTCCTAAAACAGCCTTTACCCTGGATTGGGAGCAACAAACGATTTGTTGTCCCAATCAGGTTTCGATTCCCTTTACGGTGGGTAAGTCTGCCTGTTTTCCGGCAGACACTTGTACAGCTTGTCCATTGAAAGAGCAATGTACTAATAGCCAGAAGGGCCGTCATGTAGCGATTCATGCCGATGAACGATTTTTGCAAGAATTGCGTCAACGACAATTAACGCTACAGGGACGAGCGAAGTTACGAGAGAGAGTTGCGGTTGAACATACGCTTGCTCATATTGCTCATTGGCAGGGTGAACGAGCGAGGTATTTAACCTTGCGCAAGAATCTATTTGATTTAAGACGGATGGCAATTGTTCATAATCTTCATATTCTGGCTCGGCTCTATGAAGGGGCTCAAGAGGCCGTTGCCTGAATACTGTACCGGTGCTCTAGGTGTAGGTTGCGCCACGTCCGGCGCTTGCTGCTGCCATGTTGTCGAGTTTTCCATTCCCCTTCCCCATAAACTTTCACTCCCGTAGCATCGACGATAACGTGCACTGCTTGGTCTGTTGCAACCACGGGTAAGACCATCTCAAGTTTACCCATCCGCCGAGCAAGGGTAATGTGGTCTGGCACGTTCAAGTCAATTCCCATTAACTAAGACAACGATTCAAGTAGTCCCTGGGTTTGTCGTCCGGTCTGACGATAGACTGATTTGAGGTGACGAAGGTGATGATTGCCAAGTCACTGTACTCGTTTAAGGCTCTTGCTTTACAGCTCAAGGTGAGGCTTCCCTGTTGCTTGAGTCCAGCATTTACTTAGACTAGTTGCGGAGGCAGTATTGAGCTTTTATAGTGGGTTTTGGTGTAGTAATTGAAACTTACCATGCCTCGCCCGTCCGCAAACTCTCTTGCACGCAACAACGCCGATGGATAGCACAGACGTCAACAAGCCCCCCGTCTGAAGCTCTCTAAGAAAAGTATTTTGTTAATCCCTGAGTTGAGAAGAAACTTGAGAAGTAGAAGCAAGACTTGAGAAGTAGAAGCAAGACTTGAGATCAAGGCTAAACCTTGCATATGCTCTAACCAGCATGAGAGAAGATTAGTCAGCCATTTCCCTCTGTGGAGAATCTGCGATGCTTTCCCGCCTGAAGTTTGTCAGTCTTACTGCAATTATGTTGCTCTCCTTCGTCAGTCTTCTGGTCCAAGGCACTGGGTTCCAACCTGCTCTGGGGCAAAACCAGCAAGACGACAAAACAATTCCCGATCCCTTTACTGTTGAGGGTGAACAATATCTGCGAGAAAGAGAGCAGCAACAGCAAGATCAAGCTCAAACTGTACTCCAATCTCTACAAGGACAATTAGAAATCCATCGCTCAAACGGAGATCGTAAACAGGAAACTGAAACGCTGTTGAAAATCGGCGAAGTGTATAAGGAATTGGCACCAATAAAGCAGATTTCCTGGGGCAAAAACATTAGAGACTATACAAAAACAATTGCAGTTTATCGGCAAGCGATCGCTATTCTGGATGAGATTGGAGAGCACAGGCGCAAGGCTGAAGTCCTCAGCTTATTGGCTCATCTGTTCGCTCACCTCAATAATTGGGAGCCGGAACACTATTTGGAAGCAGTCAAATCCTATCAACAGGCAATCGTAACTTACCAGGCAATCGGTGATCAGCAACGAGAAGCCGCAGAACTCATTTCATTAGGCAAACTACATCACAGAAGTGACCCAAAAAATCACTCTAAGGCCGTCGCGGCTTATGAGCAGGCACTAGCAATTTATCAAGCAATCGGCGATCGACAGCAGGAAGCTCAACTATTAATTACAATCGGCAAGCTTTCCCCTGGTGATACCTGGGGGCCAAATTATCCAAAACTGATTGAATATGCTCAACAGGCGTTAAAAGTCTATCAAGAACTCAACAATCGGAGCGGTGAAGCAGCAACATTCATCACTTTAGGCCATGCTTACCGTCAAGTGAAGCAATATCCGAAAGCAATCACCTCTTATCAGCAGGCTTTGGCATTGACCCAGACCCTGAAAAATTTCCCGCAAGAAATATCTATTCTTTACAGCCTGAGTCAAATCTATTTGACTGTGAAGGATTATCCCCAGGCAATCTATGCGCATCAACAAGCCGCAGCCCTTTACCATAAGTTCAATCAGCCCGAATTAGAAGTTAAAGTCTTAATCGATTTGAGCTTGCTCTACCACACAGTGGGACAATACTCAGCCGAGAAATCGACTCAACAACAGGCAATTGCAATCGCTCAAGCAGCAGGGCAACAAGCTGAAATGAGTACGCTCATCAACTTAGCTATTGCATACAAAACACGCCATTACTACTCGCAAGCAATTGAGTTCACTCAACAGGCGTTAATTGTTGCTCGTGCTTTGGGCAATCAAGAAGTAGAGATGGATGGATTGGTCTTTTTAGGGGATATCCATTTGCATATTGGCCCCTATTCAAAGGCGATCGCGGCTTATCAACGAGCGATTGATTTATTTCAAAATCGCGAACAACCTGCTCCGCAAAGAGCACGAATGTTGGGTAGTGTAGGAAGAGCCTATTACCGGAGAGGTCAGTATGCTGAAGCAATTCAAGTTTTGCAACAGGCTTTAGAGCTTAAGGCAGATAGTTGGGGGTTTAATAACAGAAATGGTGATCAGTTGATCGTAGCTGCAAATTTAGGTGCAACCTATCGTGCCTTAGGGCAATACCAAAAAGCAATCAACCTATATCAACAAACATTCACACAATTATTGAATTCCAAAGGGTGGAATAGCTTCCAACAATCAGTTGTGTTGGACGGTTTGGGTACAACTTACTTAGCAATGGGCAACCCTCGCGCAGCAGTTACAGTCTATCAACAAGCACTAGAGCAGTTACCAAAGAAGATTCGTGAGGGCGGTTGGGGTATTAGTGAGGACGATTTTCACCAAAAAGCAATAATTCTTGACCACTTAGGGTCAGCTTATCAAGCATTAGGACAAAACCAGCGGGCCATTGAATTACATGAGCAAGCGTTAACTCTGTTTCGTCAAGTGTGGGATCGTACTGGGGAAGCGGATGGGCTTCACAACTTGGGGAATGCTTATTGGTCTCTAAACCAACCTAATCATGCGATTGGTCTGTATCAGCAGGCACTTGCGATCAGAAGAGAATTGGGCGATCGCGCGGGGGAAGGTATGACACTGAGTACACTTGGCAGATTTTTGGAAGAGCAGAACCAGCCAGAATTAGCGATCGTCTTCTACAAAGATTCTGTGAATGTACGAGAAAAGATTCGTCAGGACTTAAGAGTGTTGCCTCAATCTCAACAAGAGTCTTACACTCAAACCGTTGCTAGTACCTATCGTCGTTTAGCAGATATCTTGTTAAAGCAAAACCGAGTTTTAGAAGCACAACAAGTACTCGATTTGCTCAAGGTACAAGAGCTAGAAGATTACCTAGAGAATGTGCGAGGCAACCAGCAAACCGCACAGGGCATTGATTTTCTCCTACCAGAAACCGAAATTCTCAAGCAATACAATGCCCTACAACAAACTGCAATTCAACTGGGTCAAGAGTTGACCCAACTCCGTAAGCTTCCTGAAACTAGCCGTACCTCAGCTCAGCAGCAGCGCATTACCCAACTGGTGCAACTTGAAGATGACTTAACCAAACAGTTCAATCAGTTCACCCAAAGTCCTGATGTTGTCAAACTAGTAGCTCAACTCAGTCCTGAGGCGCGGGAGCAAAGTGTCAGTCTCAAACGCCTCAACGCCTTGCGTGATGATTTAAAAAAGCTCAATGCGGTGCTGCTCTATCCCCTGATTCTCGACGATCGCCTCGAACTCGTCATTACCACACCCGATTCTCCTCCCTTACGTCGCACCATTTTAGTCAAACGTGAAGAACTAAATGCCACTATCGTTGATTTTCGTCGCGCTTTACAGACTCGCAGCGATCTCATCAAAGTCCCCGCGCAAAAACTGCATAGCTGGCTGATTAAACCCCTGGAAGCTGACTTAAAACAAGCCAAAGCACAAACCATTATCTATGCCCCAGATGGTCAACTGCGTTACATTCCCCTCTCCGCGTTGCATAACGGTGAACAATGGTTAGTTCAGCAGTATCGCATCAACAACATTACTGCCGAATCGCTGACCGAATTCAAAACCAATCCTGTGGCCCAACCACGGGTGTTAGCTGGAGCTTATGCTGACAAATCCTTAAACCACTCCGTCAATGTAGCCCAACGCAGCTTCTCCTTTGCTGGTCTGCCCTTTGCTGGCCGGGAAGTTGATAATTTAAGTGCGATCATCCCTAACACCACTAAATTCCTGAATCAAGCCTTCACCCTCACTAATATCAAACCAAGACTGAACGAATTCAGTATTGTGCATCTAGCAACACATGGAGCCGTAGTGCCTGGTAAACCCGATGATTCCTTTATCCTATTTGGGGATGGCAAGATTGCGACGATCTCAGACATTGAAAGCTGGTCATTGCAAAATGTGGATTTGGTTGTTCTTAGCGCCTGCGAAACTGGCTTAGGAGGAAAATTAGGCAATGGAGAAGAAATTCTGGGTCTGGGCTATCAGTTTCAACGGGCTGGATCAAAAGCAGCGATCGCTTCTCTCTGGCAGGTGGATGATGGGGGCACCCAGGCATTGATGAATGCTTTCTATGCAGCCTTGAAGCAAGGCATGACCAAAGCCCAGGCATTACAGGAGGCACAGAGAGCCTTAATTACGGGGAATTACACCACCACAGGCGGCAAACGCGCCGATATTGAAATTGTCGATACGCGCACCGGACAACCCCAGACTGTGAGCAGTAATACCCTGCAACATCCCTACTACTGGGCACCCTTCATCCTAATCGGCAATGGCTTGTAAGGCTAAAAGTCGGGCGTGAATAAAAGTTGACCGATGAGTAACAAAGTATCTTTTGCATAACCATCTTAGCGGTGAAAGTGATAGATCTGGGAGTAGAAGGTTTCGTTCACTGGACTAACAACCATGTGCGCTGATCAAAAGCCAGGTCACTTTAAAGCAATGATGGTATCCCTGGCGATGCTTTTGTTCATTCCCGCTGCACCGGAATTCGTCGCTGCACAGTTACCGCTGCAATCTTCTCAAACAGAACTCGAACAATTGCAGCAACAAGGGAATCGGCTCGATCAAACTGGTCAATATCGGGATGCAATTGCGGTACGACAACGATCGCTCAAACTATACCAACGTATGAAAGACTCCAAAGCCGAAGCAGAGACTTTACGGCAGTTAGGAACCACTTATTGGAATTTGAGTGAATATCAGCAGGCACGTACCTACCTCCACAAGGCTCTAAACATTTTTCAACAACTGCATGATCACTCTGGTGAAGCCAGAGCATTGATTGATTTGGGACTGCTTTATGGCTTCCGCTGGTCAATGTATGAAAACCCTGTGTATGATCACCAGCGAGCAATTCATCATCTCCAACAAGCGTTATCATTGCTGCAATCCAGTAGTCATTCTGCAGAAGATCGGCTAGCCCAACAAACCAGCAAAGCCCATGCATTGATGAATCTGGGTGTTGTGTACATTTATCGATATGACGAGCAGCGGGCCATTGATTACTTACAACAAGCTCTCGCTCTCTTTCAAAGCACGAATAATCGAAAAGGCGAAGCTCGGACTTTGATGTATTTAGGAATCATTTATGCAGTCCTCCAAGGTGATTTCCAAAAAACAATTCAGCATCATGAGAAAAACTTATTGCTATTGCAACAGGTTGGCGATCTTATGGGTGAAGCCCTAACCCATGTGTATCTTTCCCTCAATTACGACATCTTCAGTAATCTGCAGCAGAAGAAAGCTCATCTTGATCAAGCGCTCTCGATTTTTCGGCAAATCGGCAATCACCATAATGAAGCGATCGTCTTAAACCAGTTAGCTTCCGTACATTTGACCTTGAGCAATTACCAACAGGCAATTACCAATGCGCAACAATCCCTTCCCCTATTTCAGCAAATCGGGGATAACAGCGGTAGAGCCAGTTCACTCGTCATCCTGGGTATCCTCCATCGGCTTTTGGGAAATTATCGCCAAGAAATTGATTATGATCGTCAGGCACTGGCACTGGCACAACGCATTGGTGACCAGTCTAGAGAAGTTCTGGCACTGATCAATTTGGGAAATGCCCATCAAGCCCTGGCGCAATATCAACAGGCAATTGATTATCATCGACAAGCTCTATCTCTACCGCATAACTTTTTCATGCAAGCTCATATACTGAATTGCCTGGGCAATGATTATTACGGCTTACACGATTACCGACAGGCCATTCAGCTTAGTGGTGCAGAAAAGTATTGGAAGGGTTGATATTGGGTCAGTCTCATCT
>CAZGDE010000354.1:1089-7699 GCA_964524315.1 uncultured bacterium | reverse complement strand
ATCCACTGGATCGAACTGGCTCCGGGCAGCGTACAGGGCTGCCAGGAAATCATTCCGCACAGCGCCCAACGCCGCCAGGGCAATGAGGGTTTGCAGTCTGATCTGGTTCTTGCACAGGCTTGCTTTGCAGTAGTCATATTGCCCCGGATCGGCCAGCACTTTTTTCAGATAGGCAGTCAGCGACGGTACCAATTGGCTACCTGTGCCATCAAATGCCTGATTCGCACTGGCGATCGCCACCGCAGCATAGGGCGTAATAAACGGATCGGAACGTTCCGCCTTCGGGTAGCTGGCAAACCCACCATCTCCTTTCTGGAGTTTCTGGAGTCGTTCGACGGCTAACCGTGCCTGTTGATCGGGATTAAAGTCGGCAAAAGTTTGGCCGTAGGTCTGGGACAGGGCTTGCAGATTGGCAGCGATCGCCAATTGGCTGGCAGCAGGTTCCAGGAACGGCAGATCCGTTTCCTCTAACACCTGTTTCGCCGGGGCAGTTAACGTTGGCACCAACGTACTGGCAAGGGACACCTCCAGTCCGCCTGTGTCGTTCGCCACGTTCCTGTCCACATTCAGCGGCACCTTCACCTCGTTCTGGGTGGTACCTGTTTCAATCACCTGTTCCGTCACATTCTGGGTGCGGATCTCCAGGGGCAATTCAAAGGCATCACCCGCATTGCCCATCTGGGTCTTGAACTGCACCGTAGCATTACCCGTCCCGTCCACACTCAATGGGAAGCGGTAAGCACTCGTACCGGAATTGCCGATCTGTGCCTGGGTCGCAGCGTTGTCCAGCTTGACCGAACCCGTCACCGTGCCATTCACAGCCAGGTTGCCACCTTGATTGGTGTTATTGGTGACGGCAACCCCCACCTGGAGGCGATCGCCCGGTCGGGCAAACTGCGGCAATAGCGGACTGGCAATCAACGGCTTGGTGGTGATGAACGTGGCATCCCCCGTCCCAAAGTGGAGGTTGCGATCGGTGGCAACCGTCATCACTCGCCAGGTAGTCAGGTCATCGGGCACTTTGAACTTGACCGTGGCATTCCCGATCGCATCCGTCATCACCGTCGCGTTGTAGTATGCCAGCGGGCGGAAGTCGGTGCGGACGCGGGTATTGCCTGCCCCGGTGGAGAAACCACCCCCGTATCCCCAACCCTTCTCAATGGGATTGCCCATTGGTTGCACGACCACATCGGGACGGTTGTCACTCAGTCGCGTCGAGACGGGTTGTTCCGCATAGACGGTTTTCACCAGGTCGGGGACGCGATATTTTGTCAGCTGCAGAACTGCCTCATTCACCACCATCACCGTCAGTTGCCCCTGGGCTGGCTGATCCTGAGCATTTCTCAGGGTCAGTTGCACCGTCTGTTCCTCACCCGGTTGGAGAGAGGGAGTAACCCGCGTTTCCACCTTCAGATATTGGGTATCCAGGTTGGTCGTAAAGGGAGCGAACCCAATGCGGGTCAATTTGTCCAGACTGCCCGGTTCCACTTCAGACAGGGGTTTACCCTGCCGGACTAACACCGCTTCCACCGCAGCATTGGGCATCATGTCGGGAGTCACCTGGAACGTGATCTGGGGTGCCCCACCCGTGACTTTCGTGACGGTCTTGTACAAGGTGTTGTGGCGGACAACAGAGAAATATAGTTCTCCCGCCTCATAGGGCGACTGGATCAGGGCAGTTGCCGTGTCACCCGGTTTGTAACTTGGCTTGTCCAGCTTGATCTCCAGGCGATTGTTACGGTAGCGACTACCCCAACCCACAGCCGTATTGCCTGTTGCCCAGATCTGGACATCCGTTGCCGTCGCCTCATTCCCACCAAAGGTTGCCCGGATGCGGTACGAACCCGAATCGGGCGGTATCAGCATGACTGATATGGGCGAAACATCCGCCTGTGCGTCTTTGGTGGCAACCGTCTTGTACTCTACCTGGTTCTGTTCCGTGCGACTGCCTTCAACCAGTTTGCTGACCCGGCTGTAATTCATCTGTTGCAGTTCCAGTTTCACCCGCTGGCTGGGTAAGGGTTTGCCCACGGCATCAGTCACAATCACTTTGACGGCAAATTCCTTGCCTGCTTCGGCAACGAAGTCACTCTGTAACCCGATCAGTTTGTCCGTTGGCAGAGCCACAAACGTTTTAGAATCCGCCACCGACAAGTTGGAAACATCCGTCACCTGAGCATCCACCCGGTAACTCATGGCAAAGGGCAGATCCTTATCGACCTTCACACTCTGGCTACTTTGTCCGGTGTTGCTGAGAAGCTGGTTCGTTTGCAACACATCACTACCCACGTTGGGGGCTTCTTCGGGCCAGAACCACTGCCGCCCAAAGGAGAATTCCTCCCAGCCTTTCGGGATGAACTGGGTCTGTTGCCGGGTAACGTAGTAGCTGGCTTTCCCCCCTTCCACGGGTGAACCAAAGAGGTAATTACTCTGGGTTTTGGCTTCAACGGTCTGACCCGCGATCGCAAAGGGCTGTTCCGGCTGATCCCCCGTTCCCTGCAAATTCAACTCCACCTTGAAATTGGGTGGTTTGAACTCCGCCACCCGGAAGTCGCCCAGAATTTCGACCCCATTGGCACCCTTCGCTTTGACGTAGTAGTAACCGAGGGGCTGATTTGCCGCAATGGGAACCTCCAGCGAAAACGTACCAAATTCGTTCGTTGTCTGACTGCCCAGATCCTTCTTCTGCCCATTCGGACCTTCCATGGTCAGGCTGTAACGGGCGTTTTTATCCTGCTTGATAGCACCATTTTGCAGGTAATAGGCGGCTCCCGTCAGTTGGGCCGTTTCACCCGGTTGGTACAGTTGGCGATCGCTAAAGATCGTCCCCCTTGATTCCGGTTTGCCACTGTCCCAACCCGCATCAATCCCAAACTCGTAGGCACCACTATATTCGTTGGTGCGAGTGAACGCCCAGTCTTTGCCTAATTGGGCGATCGTCAGCAACTTGGGTGGATCGGTAAAGCGGTTGCCACCCATACATTGCTGTAATGCCTGACTGGTCAGTAGCAGCGTCCCGTTCTGGTCGGTTTTACCCGTGGCACAGGGCGAGGCATCCCCGGCAGCAGTCGCTTCCAGTTTGGACTGGTAGACCTGGATGGTGGCATTTGGGACAGCCGCACCATCCGACAGGCGATGTACCCGTACCAATCCCGATTCCGGGAACCACTGGGCAAACACACCCAGGTCGGTAATCTGAACTAGGCCATAAAACGAGGGTTCACGGACTTGCTGAGTATTGTTCTGATCCTTAAAGGGAATCCGCGCCTGCACCCCATACGCCAGCATCCCCGTTGCTCCGCCCAATTGTTGTTGCAGGGGAACGGTGACATCAGTGGACTTGTTCTTTTCACCTTTAACGCTGGTCGTCTTCCAACTGGACGCATTTGGTACCAGACCGTTGCCATTGTCCTTGGGATAGGCAGAGTCAAAATAGACCAGATCGGTTGGTTGAACGGGTCTAAAAGCCGCTTTGTAATTAGGTAAATTGACCGTCGAAATATTCAGTTGCAGATCTTTGTTACCCGTCGGGAAAATATTTAATCCCGATGGTGCCCACAGATCCGGTGCAATCTCGCCCGTCTGGTAGTTAACCGTCACCGCCTTGCCCAGGGTTTGCCCAAACTGATCCTTCAAATTGGAGCCAATGGTAATCGTGTAGTTCGTTTCCGGTTCCAGTGCCCACGGATTCAGGTTGATAATCTTTTCACCCTGGTATGCCTGCACCAGGGGTAAATCTTTCTTATTCGATTCAGGACTGATGGAAACGTTGGCGATCGCCGACTCCGCATCAATCCCATTATTAAATTCCAGTTGTGCCGCCCCCTGGATAAAGCGTCCAAAAGCACCCCCCGAATCCTGTTTACCAAAGGAGCCTACCTTCAGGAATGTCAGTGGGCCATAGGTTTCAATCTGGCTCTTAAAAACACTTTCACTCGGCAAATTGCCCTTCGCTGGACGTAGACCCGGAGTAATCTCAAACCGATACCGGGTCGCCTTTTGTAAATCCCGTTCTGGCTCAATCGTATACGTCCAGCCGCGATCGCTACCAACCTGACCGGAGGCATCCCATTTGGCGGCGATCGTCTCTTCCTCCAGGAAATGTACCTTCACCGGCACACTGTTCTTGTCCCCCGGTGGAGCCAGTTGCACATGCTCCTTCAGTGATGCCTGATCCAGTTCCACATTCGATGTCAGCTTCAGAACTGGTTTGACATCCAGCGGTTCAATCTCGGATGCACTGGACTCTGTAGAACCAGGCAGGTTGACGATTTTTAGTTGCTCCGTGTTAAACGTCCATGCCAGGTCTTTGTCCAGTTTGTGATTCTTCAAATCACCCAATCCGGATTTCAACGTGACCCGCACACGGGTTGCCAGGGGAATCGCCTGATCTGCCTGGAACCCAACCATCCGGGGTGTCAGAAAACGGAACTGTCCTGGTAAGGGTGGCAACAGTTCAAATTTTTTCAGTAACTCCTGCTGATCATTACTTTCTAAAGCTTCCAGGGGAATCAAAGGTTCCTTAAAACGCACCCGGATCTGGGCAGTCGGTGCCGCCTCATTGAGTGGACTGATTTGCTCAATCCACTCAGGCAGTTGGGGGTTGGGTAAGGCTTCCACCGAAGGCACAGGCGCACTTCCGGGCTGAAGTTGTGCGGTGCTACAACCACTCAACTTCAGCGTTAACACCAATCCTACGAGAAACAATGCAACGTAACTAAATCTGCGCCAACTCCTCATCGTGTCCTCCTCCCAATCCCCATAACCTTCTGACACCATTCCTACATAGGGGATCGGGAGACTTCCTAGTTATGTCAATAAATCTTTACTTCCCAGACAAGCCAAATTCGCTTGGGGCAAGGATTTGATGCCGTAATACATGAATAAATGCGTGAATCCGGTGATGGACGAGTAATTTTGTGGAAGGCTGACAACAATCCCCCCAGAGGAGTTTCTATGAAGCTGAACCCCGGAACAAAAAACTTCTGGATCCAGATTGGCAACATTCTGTTCGCAGCAATTGTGTTAGTCGCGATCGCCTTCTATTTTGCCGGTAGCAACGGTGTAATTCTGGCGCTGTTCATTGGGACTGGCTTGCTCGTTTCGTTTCTGATGGCAACAAAGACAGCCATTGTCAGCGGGCTACCTGATACCTGGGACATTACATCGACAACATTTACAGACTTTCCCAATCTCGATCGCACCTGGTTAGAGCAACAAACCGACCAGTTAACCGCTCTGGGCTTTCAAATATTGATGGATTACAAATTAGTGAACAGTTCTGTATCCGGGTTTGCCCGTTGTTTCAGCCATCCTCAGCACTATTGCTTCTTAGAAATGGGTCAATGTTTTCCTGCTACAGGCGGTGTAATTTACAACTCATCAATGATGAGCTATTTTGATGCCGATTGGACATTAGCCAGCGTTGGTCGAGAAATAACCATTAACGATAGTTTCCCTCGCCTCTGGCGACATCCCCACAGCGTTGTTTTGTTTAGAAAAGCCGATGATAGAAATAATGATCCAGGTCAACTCCTGCAATCCCATTTGCAATTTCGTGAACAAATGACGGCAGATTTGGGCATCACCCTATGTCGTGACATATCCTGGGATGCCTATCAAAAACTGGAGCAGCAGGCAGCCATTGAGCGCAAGAAACGATTACAACAATGCAACCTGTTACTCGGCATGATCGAGGTGACATTGTTTGAGCTAAATCCCCAATCAGAATGGCTGGGTGACTACGGCAAAATCAGGCAGAAACGGCGATCGCAGCGTTAACCAATATTCTTTAGTCTCAGTAATGGATGCCACGCAATCAACATTAGGGCTCGTTCTAGCAGGTGGTCAAAGTTCCCGCATGGGACAGGACAAAGCATTAATCGTGATCGACCATATGTCCTTGCTCCAACATGTGTGCGAGTGCGCTTTGCAATGTGCTGATCGAGTCTTCGTCGTCACCTTCTGGCCAGAACGATACCAACCCCTTCTGCCTCCCCGTTGTCAGCTAATCCAGGAACAGTTTCTACCCAATACCAACACCCCACAGGGACCGATGGTTGGTCTGGCACAGGGCTTAGCCCACATCGTCACATCACACGCTCCAACCTGGGTACTGGTACTGGCGTGCGATTTGCCCTGTTTGCAAGTAGACGCCTTACAAACCTGGGTCACCGAATTACCCACTGCCAGCAATGCGATCGCCCTCCTCCCCCGGCACCCCAAAGGCTGGGAAACATTGTGCGGCTTTTACCATACCCGTTGTTTACCCAGCCTCACCACCGCGATCGCCAATGGTGAACGCTCCCTCCAACGCTGGCTGGCAAAGGAAGTCGTTCAAGAATTGCCTGTGAGTGATCGCACCATCCTCTTCAACTGCAACACCCCAGACGATCTCGCACAGATTAACGCCAGATAGCGTAGTCCCAAGCAGATAGTCAGACAGCAAGAAACCTACACCCCTGCCATTCGGCTTTGACTTACAACCCGCCCAGAACTTGAAACAGTAAAACTTGCGGGTGCTCTCAACTCTAATCAACCAACCTTTTGGGAGGGGGTCTGGGGGAAGACTCCGTCCCCCAGTACGGGGGAAATTGCGGCTCCGCCGCCC
>CAZGDE010000354.1:0-1079 GCA_964524315.1 uncultured bacterium | reverse complement strand
CCTCATTGATCCTGACAAAGACGGTTGAGTGACTCAGCTCGACGCACTCGTATAAAACCGCAGCGCAAACCGCCAGAAAAGCCGCGAAGCAAATAGTAGAGCGATCGCTAAAATCCCCGCCCCCACCAGCCAAAGCGGCTCACTCCGCCCCAAAATTACTTCTGCTGGTACTGTCGTTAAAAATGCTACCGGGACAATAAACGTAAAAAAGAACCGATAAGCCGTCGGATACGCCGCCATCGGAAACCGTCCCGCTTCCAACAAACCGCGCAACACCTCCGTCACATTATAGATTTTGACAAACCAGATACTCGTTGCCCCCAACATAAACCAGAGGCTATAGAGAATTAAAAAACCAAACGCGATCGGCACCAGACTTAACAGATAGTTGTACCACTGCAACCCTAACTGAGACCCCGCATACAGAATCACCAAAACACCAAAACATAAATCCGGCACACCCCACGGTGACAGCGTATGAGTCGATAACCAAAACTGCGAATTGATCGGTTTGAGCAACACAAAATCCAGCGTACCCTGCTGAATATGGCGGACAATTCGGTTTAAGTTGGGTGCCAGAAACGTACTGGAAAACCCTTGCAACAAGGTAAAAATGCCCAACACAACGAGTGCCTGAGCCCAACTCCAATGCTCAAATTGGTAGTTTCCTCGATAGAAGAGAAACAACCCAAACAGGCTACCCGCCAACCCTCCCAGGCTACTAAGGGCCGCCAACAAAAAATTTACACGATACTCCATTTCAGCGGCGATCGCGGTTGCCCAGAAGAGCTTTAAAACTCGGAGATAACGTCCCATAATCTACCAGTTTAGAATTGCGTCGTTTATTTGACTTTCCGACTACTACCCCCACTCCCCCACTGGGCCATCGTATTCGACGATACCAATTACACGCTAAAACTACTGACAGGTAAGGATTTCCCCGTAAAAGTCGAGCCTCTAAAAATCAAAATTAGGTAGAAATCCCATGTTATAGTACCCTTGTAAGGATTATTTTCGGCGTTGAAACCAGTCTTTTTATTCAAGCGGCAAGTGTTTCTCCGAATCTAACTCTCTACGTA
>CAZGDE010000353.1:0-7709 GCA_964524315.1 uncultured bacterium | reverse complement strand
TCTGTCAGCGATACAACACACAAGCAAGACTCACACGCACATTTCATCTGATTCACAGTAGGCATCGGTTTTACCTCACAAATCAAGCGACCCAATCATACCAACACATGAACAGATATTCATGTGTCAAGAAGTGTAGTCGCATTGAACTTCTTAGAACGGCTCTATCGAGCAGAACAGAATTACCTCAGAACCGTTATAGTGAGTCTGACTGCTGTTAATGCTGAGTATTGCTGTAGTTGCAGGAGGTGGTTGT
Source organism: uncultured bacterium (assembly GCA_964524315.1). Taxonomy (GTDB): domain Bacteria; phylum Cyanobacteriota; class Cyanobacteriia; order Leptolyngbyales; family Leptolyngbyaceae; genus CAZGDE01. The sequence goes on along the minus strand of CAZGDE010000353.1, from coordinate 7,453 downwards.
GGCCGATCCGCGTTTATATGAGAGTGATACCTTCGTTGTGCTAGAAGCCGATCAACCAGAACAGTTTCTTGACACGGTGACACTGTTAACCAAATTGCAAACCATTCTCACGGCCCGGCAAGACGACTTACCTCGCGATCTGCAAAAATTTTCCTCTGTTGCCGAACAGGCCCATTACCTATTAGAAACAGCGTGCGAGTTGGACATGGGGCCAGGGCAATTTTTGCAATGGTACATGGTGCGGTTGGAAAAGTAAGGTACGGCATATCCAGCAATGGCAAACCAATAAATAAGGGGCAGGCCCGCGCCATGCCCCGGCTAATTTCTGGGTTCGTTATGCCAGATTAGGCAGTCGTTTTCTCTGCTCCTTGCTTCCCTGTCGCAATCAGGGCCACCTCAACTCGGTTATCGGCTCCGGGCGTGACCGCAACCCTAACGCCAGGGCCAAAAAAGCCAGTCATCTTTTCCTGTTTCTGCTGCCAAACAGAGAGGGGAATCCGGGGTGACTTAAACTCCAGCACCAGCGTATAGGCACCATCCGTAGCCACTTCCTGAATGCTTTCTAAAAGGGGGCGGTCTTCATCAGAAGGACTGAGACCCAGGTAACTTAAGGAACTATCCAGATGGGCCGACAAACCATAGCGATAGCGAGTTACGTCGTTACGAATTTGCGTCTGGGTTGCAGTTGCCTGTTCTTCCCGCAATGCCAAAACTGCATCGGTGGTTGGCTGATTATACGGAACAGGTTTGAGTTCGGTAATTTTGAGGGCAAAACCACCAAGCAGGAGGGGAATACCATAGAAAAAGCCAGCCAGATTAAGGGTTGCGTTATCGGTAAAATACGCGATAAAACCAATCAGTGTCAGGCTTCCGCCCACGATCAGCCCCAGCATCCCTAAAGAGGTTTGACGTAACATAGGGGTAACGGTCTTTGATTTACAAAATTTACAACCATTGCAATAACCTATTATCTCTGGTTACAGATAGCAACGCCTGTTGCAATTTTGCCGCCGGGTCGGCTTTCAGTAAGCAAGGCAACATCTATCTCAATCAGGTGGTTGCTAGGATTAACCAACGAGACGATTCTATGTATCAGAAGTAACATAGGATTCAGTATGCCACTCATTTCCCTTCTATCCTGAGTTAGTTATATGTCCAAAGGTGACAGCCCGCATACAGCCCAACAAAAGACATCTGTGATTGAGCAACTCAACTCGCTCAAGCGCGAAGATGAAATGCTTTATAACATTCTTGCTGTGGATATCTGGGCACTGGCAAAAACGATGGATGAGTATCAGCCTGGTTTCTGGTCTGCATTTATGAAAAACCGGGAGCAGGCATTGAAGCGGTTTATTGAGGAAGTGGTCAAAAGTAAACCTGTGGATGTTAAGCGTCCACCCTTCCTCCGCTAACTGACACCAAACGCGCTGGATTTAGGCATCATCCCGCCACTGAAGCTTCTGACCGCTAGAATGGGGTAGAAGTTGCCTACTCGTGCGTACCTGTAAGCTTATGTTGAATGTCGCTGTTATCAAAGAAAAAGTTGCTGTCATTGAGAGTAAGCGTGAAGCTCTGGTGCGTTTATTAGAGCAACCTGATTTGGGTGTTTTGCGGATTGACGTGAACCAGGCGATCGAGGAAATTGATGACTTGCTAGACGAGTTCAAGCAAACCTTCCCTGAAGGATAGATCGCGTTTTCGTATGGCTAGCTTCGTCTAGCCTCTTCCAACCAGCATAGAATTGAGCAACAAAGGCCGTCGAGACGCTATCGTTTGAACGTCTCGACGGCCTTTGTTAGGATGTACTGATTTTTTTCCTCTAAGCCGAACTCCCTACTCTCACCAGTACCATTGAACTGGTGAACTTTAAGGGAGGAACGGTTAGTCTGCCAAAACTACTCTTGAGCTTGTCGTTGCCCCAACTGTCGCACGATATTGATCAGAACATTGGTGGGGGTGTCTTTGGTACAAAAAGCATCTACATTAGCCGTTTGCACCATCACCTCTGTTTGGGGGTCTTCTAGAGACGAATAGGCGACAATTTGAATAGTCGGATGGATGGTTTTGATTTGGGTAGAGGCGCTTAGCCCATCCATAATGGGCATCTGCAGATCCAGGACAATAACATCGGGGTAATGTTGCTTGACTAACTCGATCGCCTCCTGTCCGTTGCTGGCAAGACCGACGAGTTCCAGACCTGGCTGATTTTTAAACGCCAGACTAAGACTGAACCGGGTTAGTTCATGGTCGTCGACCACCAGAACTCGAACCTTGCGTGTTTCACAGATCAACATTCCAGGTGTGCCAGTTTGCTAAACAACCCATAACTATTCTATAGATTAGTCGTAGCAAGTTCGATTAGCCCTCTACCATGCGAATTAATTTACTTCCGCCGTTTCACTGAATAGTGCAAGCATACAGCGCAACTATACCTAGCGCGCAACTGTACAAGTGCAACTGTACAAGTGCAACTATGCAAGTGCAACTGTAAGCAACTCGTGCAACTACTAGTTACTGGTATCAACGCATCCAATCTTTCAGGAGTGCCTGCCGTCGAGGATGACGAAGTTTGCGCATAGCTTTCGCCTGAATCTGGCGCACCCGTTCCCGCGACAGATGGTACAGTTCGCCAATTTCAGTCAACGTATAGTGTTGCCCGTCTGTCAGGCCAAATCGCAGTTTGATGATATCCCGTTCCCGATCGCTCAGATGCTCCAGCACAGAGTTGAGGCGATCGCAGAGGAGTTTATGATCCAAACAGTCATTAGGTGCAACATTATCGGCATCCTCAATCAACTGCATCAGCTCAGTGTCTTCTTCCCGGCCAACCCAGGCATGGAGAGACAGGGTACCCTGGCTGACATCTAGCACCTGTTCCAGCTTATCTTCGTCAATTTCCAGTGCTGCTGCCAGTTCTTGTTTCGTGGGTTTCCGGCCCAATTCCTGGGAGAGCACCTGTCGGGCTTTTCGTACCTGATTCAACTTTTCGACCATGTGGACAGGCAGGCGCACGGTACGCGATTGAGAGGCGATCGCCCGGGTAATGCCCTGGCGAATCCACCAGTATGCATAGGTTGAAAACTTGTAGCCGCGCTCATAGTCAAACTTTTCGGCAGCCCGCATTAGCCCCATTGCCCCTTCTTGAATCAGATCCAGGAAAGGCACACCTCGATTGAGATACTTTTTGGCAATCGAAACAACTAAGCGCAAATTTGCTCGCACCAGGCGACGTTTTGCCTGTTCTGCTTTCGGACCACCCTTCGCAATTTCACGGGCCAGTTCAATTTCTTGAGCCTGAGTGAGCAATGGGTAACGTGCCATTTCTCGCAAAAATAAACCAACCGAGTCATCCGTCAGACCCAGTCTTTCTGCTTTCGTTGGTTTAAAGGAACGAACCTCTGGTGGCATTTCCATGTCATCCAGGTCATCAATTTCGCTCAGATCAATGTCCAGATCAAGGTCAGGATGATCTGATTCCATTAAGTTGCTTTCGATTGGATCAGACGTTGGATCAGAAGAAGGTTTAGCACTCATACACGCTCACATAAAACTCTCAGAAATCGCCGTAAAATTGCCTCCAACTTTAGCAAACTTCCAAGAAAATGCTCACCTTTTTTTGAGAAAAATTTTAAATTTTTATGTTTTTTCTAATTAGATCCAGATTTGCTTATAAAAACGGCTTAAAAGGCACCTGATTTAAAAAATTTTGTGCCGAAGTTCGACTTTTCATCTATCCTGAATAGTTTCCCTTTTCCTGGGCAGCGCCGGTGTGTCGCGGATCGCTTCAGGAAAATTGCTGTCATCTTACACGATGAATTGCGAAATGATCCTTTGTTTCAAAACTGCTTTTTTGATTTATATTGATTAGTTTTTCACGATTCATTTGCGACTGCGACAGGTACATTTCCGGCTAACCAGGTGGGCAAGAGTCAGCAATCGCCATCCCAATGCCTATCCCCACAACCAAACGATCCAATCCAGGTGTGACAGCAGCCCCCTGCCCAAAACAGGAAAGCCCGCTGTCCTTCGTCGGCTATGGGGTTGTGATTTAATGAGAGGAAAAAATCTGTCTATTTTATATAGAGAAAGATGACCATCGCACAAACTCTTCAGCCTCATCTCAGACTTTTGACAGTTGCAACCGGGGCCATGATCGCTGGTACTGCTGCAATCAGCATCCTGACAGTTGCAGCCCCATCCAGTACCGCTAGCATTGCCCCACCCTTATTGTTGGCAGGTAATTCTAAAGCAATACCAGTCACAACCCTGACAGGGCATACCAACTCCGTAAATACGGTGGCAATCGCCCCGGATGGCACCACCCTTATCAGCGGCAGTACCGATAAAACGGTCAAAGTATGGAATTTAAGGACAGGAGAACTGATCCGGAATTTTTCTAACAACCTGACCGTTAACGCGATCGCCATCACTCCGGATGGGAAAACATTGGTCAACAGCGGTACCGGCAAGACGGTTAAGACCTGGAATCTAGCCACGGGCGACCCCCTCAAAACCATTTCCGGCTTTGGCGGCATCGTTCGTTCCATTGCCATCAGTCCAGACGGCAGAACTGTTGCCACTGGCAGTCTGGACAAGCTGGTGCAACTGTGGGACATCGCCTCCGGTGAGCCAGTTGCTACCCTCACTGGCCATAACGATTACGTTACCGCCGTTGCCTTTAGTCCCGATGGCCAAACTGTCATCAGTGGTGGGGGTGGCACTGATAAAAGCATTCGCATCTGGGAGGTAAATACGAAGCAATTGCGTCAGACCATTAAAGGTCATCCAGATTGGGTCTTATCCGTTGCCGTAAGCCCCGATGGGCGTACCTTTGCCACAGCCAGTGCCGACAAAACCGTGAAGCTATGGGAGCTGGCAACAGGTAAACTACTCCGCACCTTTACAGGGCATAAAGACTGGGTGCGATCGGTCAAATACACCCCCGATGGCTCTACCCTCGTCAGCGGCAGCAAAGACCAGACCATACGGGTCTGGAGCGTGGCCACGGGGAAAGCTATCCAAACCTTCACCGGGCATACTCGACCAATTCTGGCGATCGCCGTTAGCCCTGATGGCCAGTTCGTTGCCAGCGCCAGTGAGGACAAAACAATTAAACTGTGGCCACTCCGCTGATCCGGATTCATTGATTGCGGCTCACATCATCACAAAAAACTGAGCGTGACATTTATTGGGTCACGCTCAGTCGATTTAGTTAAGGAGCCTTAAATTGGACTACGGGTACGGTTTCCTTCACCGTTTCTTATTTCGATTCAGTGAAGTCGGCGTCGATTACATCATCGGTTGGCCCACCATCCGTGGTAGTAGAACCATCGTTACCCGGAGGGGGTGAACCAGCACCCGCACCAGCTTGTTGATAGATGTTGCTACCAATCGTGTATAGCGATTGTTGCAGTTCGGTCATGAGAGACTTCATCTGGTCGTAGTTCTCGCTGGCGACTGCCTCGCGCATATCTTTGATCAGGCCTTCGACCTTGCTCTTGTCGGCAGCAGGCACTTTGTCACCCAGTTCGGCCATCTGCTTCTCAGCCTGGTAGGCCAGGGAATCTGCCTGGTTCTTCAGGTCAATCTTCTCACGCCGTTCCTTGTCAGCAGCAGCATTCATCTCGGCTTCGCGTACCATCCGTTCGACGTCATCCTTCGGCAGGGTCGACGCGCCCGTAATGCTGATGGACTGTTCCTTACCAGTACCCTTATCCTTCGCAGTAACGTTCAGGATACCGTTAGCGTCAATGTCGAAGGTCACTTCGATTTGGGGTACGCCACGGGGTGCGGGAGGAATGCCATCCAGGCGGAAGGTTCCCAGACTCTTGTTGTCGTTCGACATTTCCCGTTCACCTTGCAGGACGTGGATTTCCACGTTGCTCTGCCCATCCACAGCGGTGGAGAACACTTCCGACTTCTTAGTCGGAATCGTGGTGTTACGGGGAATGATCTTGGTCATGACGCCACCCAGGGTTTCCACACCGAGGGACAGGGGTGTCACGTCTAACAGGAGAATGTCCTTCACTTCACCTGCCAGCACACCCGCCTGAATCGCAGCACCAACAGCAACTACTTCATCCGGGTTCACAGTCTGGTTGGGGTCTTTACCCAGAACGCGCTTCACTAGTTCTTGCACCGCTGGGATACGAGTCGAACCACCCACCAGAACCACTTCGTCGATCTGGCTCTTGTCGAGTTTGGCATCCCGCAGAGCATTTTCAGCGGGAATGCGGCATCGGTCAATCAGGTCAGCGCAGAGTTCTTCAAATTTCTGCCGGGTCAGCACCATATCCAGGTGCTTGGGGCCATCCTGGGTGGCGGTGATAAAGGGCAGGTTCACTTCTGCCTGGGTCACGCTCGACAGTTCAATCTTGGCTTTTTCAGCGGCTTCCGTCAGACGTTGCAGTGCTTGCTTATCCTTACGCAGGTCAATGCCTTCGGTCTTGCGGAACTCTTCGGCGAGGTAGTCCACGATCTTCTTGTCGAAGTCGTCACCACCCAGGTGGGTGTCACCGGAGGTAGCCAGCACTTCAAACACACCGTCGCCTACTTCCAGAACCGATACGTCGAAGGTCCCACCACCCAGGTCAAATACCAGAATGGTTTCGTTACTCTTCTTGTCTAAACCGTATGCCAGGGAAGCGGCGGTCGGTTCGTTGATAATCCGTAGAACTTCAATCCCAGCAATCTTACCAGCGTCTTTGGTGGCTTGCCGCTGGGAGTCGTTGAAGTAAGCAGGAACGGTAATCACTGCTTGCGTCACCTGTTCACCCAGGTACTTACTGGCATCATCCACCAGTTTCCGCAATACCTGCGCCGAGATTTCTTCGGGAGCAAATTGCTTACCGGCGGCAGGGCAGTCCAGCTTGACATTACCGTTTACATTCAGGACTTTGTAGGCTACTTCAGTGGCTTCGTGGGTGATCTCATCAAAGCGGCGACCGATGAAGCGCTTCACTGAGTAGAAGGTGTTTTCTGGGTTCATCACCGCCTGCCGTTTAGCAATTTGCCCAACCAGGCGATCGCCATTTTTGGCAAAGGCAACAACAGAGGGTGTGGTGCGAAAACCTTCGGCGTTAGCAATGACAGTGGGCTTACCACCCTCCATCACCGCGACACACGAGTTAGTTGTACCTAAGTCAATTCCGACAACTTTTGCCATTTGTGCTTCGGCTCCATCACTAAATTAAAAATATTTTGAGGGTGGCGAATTGCCAACGAAATGAGAGCAGGTTAGGGAAAACCGGGGCAGAACTCAGCCTTCAGCGGAGACAACCCTCATACTATGCGTTGCCACAGTATGCCTACTCTCTATAGTGCTTGGGGTTGCCTGATCTGATGAAGGCGTATTTACCGAACAAAGGGGTGGACGGTTGTCCCCAGGAGGAAGTAGCCATCATTGACTACTCCATCCTGAGTACCAAACGTTAGTGGGTTGGTTCTGCCCACA
>CAZGDE010000352.1:0-7747 GCA_964524315.1 uncultured bacterium | reverse complement strand
GTTTAAAGCAGCCGGATTTACGGGTAAAGTGCGCCGTTAGTCAGTAGCGAACGACTTGCAGAACCAGATGTGGTAGGGGCATGGCACGGTCATGCCCCTACTTTTTATTTGCCAGAACGGGCGGGAAGTAGCTGGCATTCGTCTAACCTTGCTGACATTACCGCTACGTGGCAATACCATTGCGGCCCCGTAATGTATAACCGGGAGGGCAGATGACCCAGTGGTGCGTCCCTTTCAAAGCGCCACGACGGGGGGCGATCGCTCCGGTTATCCTGTGCCCAACCAACGCGATCGCAATTCCGTTCCATACAGTGCTAAAGCACACGTGCTATCACCAAAAATGTCTATTTTTGTAAAAAGATTTGCAGTTTGAACAGTAAACCGCTATCTATAGTAGGTACGTTGCAAGGGGAAGACTAGATACAGCGTTTCAAGGTTTTGAAGACGATTTATCTGGTGCCCACTAACTTTCTCTGCAAAACCATTAGCCATTAAAGATTAGAACAATGACCTACCAACAGCAACTCAAACCCTGGGTAATTCACAAGTTATTACCAAACCTGAAGCAGTTAACCGTTTCGCGGTTTCGGCGGCGGAATGACGCTGAGGCATATGTTCGGATGCTGAAACAGGATCATCCCCATGCCCAGTTCGCCATTGCCTTTGATGCGGGTCAGGGTGAATAGGTGGCGCAAGCTGAGTAGCATTAATCAGTCAGGCCAGTGTTATCTGGCTCGTTACGTGATGAATTGCGGAGTGTGGTGTTGAAACAATTGAATAATCGTCGATGCAACTTGTATCCGGAACAATTGCATCCTGGTTCAAGCAAGTTTTCGTCTCAGCAATATCCCTACCCATGTGAGAATGGAAGCCACTATTGGTGGTGGACATGGCAGCTTCGTTTGTTCCTAAAGACAGTTATACGCCTCTCGGTAGTCTGATCGCCCGACAGATTACCGAGAGTTCGCTTGATCGCATTACTTTTGCTGAGTATATGGATCTGGCATTGTACCAGCCACTATATGGATACTATGCCGGTAATGCCACCAGAATTGGTGTGAGTGGGGATTTCTTTACATCTCCCCATTTAGGTGTTGATTTTGGCGAGTTACTTGCCGGACAGTTTGTCCAGATGTGGCAACTGTTGGGATGTCCGGTCCCGTTTACTCTAGTAGAAATGGGGGCGGGCCAGGGGTTGCTGGCAAGTGATGTCCTGCGCTATTTACAAAAACAGGCACCGGAGTTATTTTCCAGCTTGGAATATGTGATTGTGGAACGAGCGGCTGCTTTTATCGCGGCTCAACAACGGCAGTTAAGTGAGTTCCAGATGATGGGGGCGTGGTTACGCTGGTGTGATCTGTCAGATATTGCTAATGACAGTATTACGGGTTGCTTTTTCTCAAACGAACTGGTTGATGCCCTGCCCGTGCATCAGGTTGTTGTCGAAAACCGCCAGTTGCGGGAAGTATTTGTCACCCTCCAGCCCGATGCCGGCGAGACGGTTCACTTTGCTGAAGTGATTGGTGATCTCTCGACGCCAGAATTAGCGACCTATTTTGACCTGAATGGGATCAAGTTGCTATCCGATCGCTACGCTAATGGCTACCGCACCGAGGTAAACCTGGCGGCTCTGAGTTGGATCAGTACGGTGGCGGCCAAATTGCACCAGGGCTATGTGTTGACCATTGACTATGGCTATGAGGCCGATCGCTACTACCACCCGTTGCGATCCCAGGGCACATTACAGTGCTACTATCAGCACGCCCACCACTCCGATCCTTACATCTATGTGGGACAACAGGATATTACGGCCCATGTCGATTTCACCGCATTACAGCGCCAGGGTGATCGCTGTGGTCTCCAAACCCTTGGGTTTACAAAGCAGGGTTTGTTTCTGATGGCGTTGGGATTGGGCGATCGGTTAGCGGCGATCAGTCAATCCGATACAACCGAGCCCCAGGAAGTGGTCAACAAATTGCGTCAGCGAGACGCTTTACAACAGCTCATTGACCCCGCAGGATTGGGTAATTTCGGTGTTTTGATTCAGCGCAAGGGGCTGAGTGCCACTCAAAAACAGCAACTTCGAGGTTTGCAGGAGCCATCGTGGTAAAACCGGGCATAGCATCCTGACCCATTGCTACACAAACGGGGGATGTTTAAAAATGTCGGGGCAGTTGGCAAACTACCCCGACATACTGAAACTCACTTAAATCGGAAATTCACTTAAACGGTGAATGGAGCGTTACCAAAAAACATGCAATCACCGTATTACTTGCCAGAAGAAATGCCATCTTCTTGCGTCACAATTTCAAGGCTGACGGGGGCCACGCCTGACTGAACCATTCCCAGTACACCGGCAGCCGCCGCAGACACATCAATGATCCGGTCGGGGAGTGCTGGCCCCCGATCATTGATACGCACCACCACGGAACGACCGTTGTCACGATTGGTCACCCGTACCAGGGTGCCAAAGGGTAGCTCGCGATGGGCTGCTGTTAAAGCGTTTTGGTTAAAGACTTCACCGCTGGCACTGCGGGCACCGTGGAAGTAGGGGCCATACCAGGAAGCCCAACCGTTCAAACGCATACGAAACGAGCCGAGGGAAATTTCCTGTGCCTGGCGGGGTTTACCGCTCACTTGTTTTAGGGGAGCCGCATTACCAAGCACCCGTCGGAGACGATTCACTGCTTGTAAGGCATCCCGCTCCAAATCATTGGTAGTATCAGGCAAAATGGTGTTAGCATCGACGATCGCCAGGGTTTCTTCCTTGACTTTGATGATGAAGCGATCGCCACCAAACTTGTTTGATTGGTTATCCCAGATGACGGTGATCGCTGTTGCATCTACGCCATCCCGGTTTAGTTGATTCAGCCGTGCTGCAATTTCTGATGCTCGCCAGACTGGAGTGGTCTCCGAACTTTCTGTACTGGCTACGGGTGGTTTTGCTGCTTCGGGGGCAGGTTTTGCCAGGGAGGCAACCGTCGTCCTCGATGCTACGGCACTGTCGAGGGACTGGCTGTCGAGGGACTGGCTGTCGAGGGACTGGCTTTCGAGGGATTTGGTGAATGCACCGGTTGTCCCTGCTGGGGGTAGCTGAGTACCCATCTTGACGGTTTCTGCCGCCGCCTTTTCTGCACCCAGGAAGGTGAGAATTGGAATGTTGCGGACATAGAGTGTCGCCGCTTCGCGTCCTGCCAGTTCATGGGTGTGAACCTTAGCTACTACCGTAACGGCAGTCGTTTCAGGAGCGTTGGTTTGTTTCTCACCGAGCTTCACCACCTCGCTGGTCAAATCTAGCACCGGTGAGGGCGATTGATTGGCAGCAATTTTGGGGTTTGTCTCGATGGTTCGGTCTGAGGCTACCGCGGACTTACCATTCCCAATAAGGGGCAAGCAAGTTGTTGAGACCAACAGGGTAGCAGTCAAACCGCTTAAAAGTTTTTGACTCATAGTCCATGTGTGAAGGTCGCCTGCTGAGTATGTGAGTTTAGCAAGGGCAACAAATTGTTACCTGCGTGATAACTCGTACTCGTTTCGTGTTCACTCCGGAGTTTCAGAACTGCAACAGACTATCACGAACTTTTCCGGTTGGGGATCAGGGATCACCTAAATCTCCTGGGAACTTCATCAAAACTTTATAATGGGAAAAACGGGTTGAATTCAGTCCTGGAAGGGGTTTTGCCGGTTTTCCTGATTCCGGACGCTTCATCAAAACTTTACGTGAACTTTATATTTTTTATGGCGTTGGTGGCGATCGCACGCCTCTCCCGACCCCGCCCACCGGAGTACAATACAACCTGCATCATCGTGAGGTGAGATGCGTTGTGACTGTTGCCGAACTGCCACTTGATTCAGGGCGCGGCACGCTATATGTAGTGGCTCAGTCTTTGGTTGATTTCTGTTTTTGTACTTTTTGTTTTGTATTTTCTGTAGAGAACGCATGGACTATCGTGAAGCGGGGGTTGATGTTGAGGCGGGACGGGCATTTGTACAGCAAATTCGCCAGATGGTGAATAGTACGGCCCGACCGGAAGTATTGGGCGGATTAGGTGGTTTCAGTGGGTTCTTTCAGTTGCCTGCTGGTTACCGGGAGCCAGTGTTGGTGTCGGGGACGGATGGAGTGGGTACCAAGCTGAAGTTGGCCCACCAATTGAACCGCCACGATACGGTTGGGATTGACCTGGTGGCGATGTGCGTCAATGACGTGTTGACCTCTGGCGCAGAGCCGTTGTTTTTTCTGGATTACCTGGCCACAGGTAAGTTAGAACCGGAGCAGTTAGCCCAGGTTGTGGCCGGCATTGTGACTGGATGCCGTCAGGCGGGCTGTTCCTTGCTGGGAGGTGAAACGGCGGAAATGCCAGGATTCTACCAGGCGGGTGAGTACGACCTGGCGGGTTTTTGTGTGGGTATTGCCGAAAAAAGCCAGTTATTGAATGGCTCACAGGTGCAGATTGGTGACGTGGCGATCGCCCTCGCTAGCAGTGGTGTTCATAGCAATGGGTTTAGCCTGGTGCGCAAAATCGTGAGCGATCGTGGCTTCGACTGGGGCGATCGGCCGAATTTGTTGGGCGGTCAAACTTTGGGAGAAGCCCTGTTGACACCCACCCAAATTTATGTGCAGCCGATTCTCGCAGCCCTGAAGCAGGGGATAACCATTCATGGGATGGCTCACATTACGGGTGGTGGTCTGCCAGAAAACTTGCCCCGCTGTTTGGGGGAAGGGCAGACAATCAAAGTTCAGCCTGATTCCTGGCAAGTTCTACCGATTTTTGACTGGCTGGCCAGTACTGGAAATGTGAGTCCGGTGGATATGTTTAATACCTTTAATATGGGTGTTGGTTTTGTTGTGTTAGTACCGCCAGATCAAGTGACAGCTATCCAGCAATTATTGGCCGATCAAGCTGTTGCAAACTATACCATTGGTGAAGTAATTGCTGGTGCGGGTGAGTTGGTTGGATTACCGGAGAAATAGTGTGCCTACTCCCCGTAAAAAGTTTGCCCAGCACTGGCTCCGGAGTGAGAAGGCCCTGAGCCGGATTGTTAATGCGGCGCTGTTAAGTAAGGGCGATCGCATCCTTGAAATTGGCCCCGGTACCGGTATTCTCACGCGCCAACTGTTACCCCTGGCAGATGCTGTTGCCTCGGTGGAAATTGACCGTGATTTGTGTGAATTGCTGGCAAAAAAGCTAGGTAAAATTGAGAATTTTTTGCTCCTGCAAGGGGATTTTTTGGCACTGGATCTGGCCGCTTTGTTGCAACCGTTTCCTGCGTTTCAAAATCCCAATAAAGTAGTCGCAAATATTCCCTACAACATCACAGGGCCCATCCTGGAAAAGTTGCTGGGTACGATCGCCCAACCGCAACCGCAACCGTTTGACCTGATTGTGCTGTTAGTGCAAAAGGAAGTTGCCCTGCGGTTGGCTGCCCGCGCCGGTTCGACCAACTTTGGGGCACTGTCTGTACGGGTGCAATATCTGGCCGATTGTGAGTTTATTTGCGATGTGCCAGCCATCGCCTTTCAACCCCCACCCAAGGTCGACTCGGCGGTGGTGCGGTTGCGGCCACGGGCGATCGCTCAACCCGCTAATGACCCGCACCATTTAGAAATGATCGTGAAGTTGGGCTTTGCCAGCAAACGCAAAATGTTGCGGAACAATCTGAAAAGTCTGATTGAACCGGATCAGCTCAATGGCTTACTGGAGCAATTAGCGATTAATCCCCAATCCCGCGCCGAAGATTTGAGCGTCGGAAATTGGATTGCGTTGAGTAACGCTTTAAAGGATAAAGGATGAAGATCAAAGGCAATGCTCCAATCAACAGCATTGCCTTTCTGGTCTTCATTCTCCATTTCGTATCCTTATTTATTGTTTATGCGCTCCTACACCCTACTGGCTCCTGCCAAAGTTAATCTTTATTTGGAAATTTTGGGCGATCGCCCCGATGGCTTCCATGAGTTGATCATGGTGCTGCAAAGCATTGACCTGGCGGATCAGATTGAGGTACGGGCAAATGGTACGGATGTCATCCATCTCCATTGTGATCATCCTGAAGTACCGAGCGATCGCACCAATCTGGCCTATCGAGCGGCGGTACTAATGATGCAGCAGTTTCCCGACCACTATGCCCGGTTGGGTGGGGTGGACATTACCATTCGTAAACACATTCCGGTGGGTGCGGGACTGGCGGGTGGTTCCAGTAATGCGGCGGCTGTCCTGGTGGGAGTGAATTTACTCTGGAAGGTGGGCCTGACCCACAGTGAACTGGAAGAATTGGGAGCGGCACTTGGTTCGGATGTCCCGTTTTGTATTGCTGGTGGTACCGTTCTGGCAACGGGCCGAGGTGAACAGTTGGATGCCCTGCCCGGTTTAGATCATTTATATGTGGTTCTGGCGAAGTATCGTAGCCTGTCGGTGTCGACGGCTTGGGCCTATACGACGTACCGCAAAATGTTTGGCGATTCCTATTTGACGGGGACAGATGCGTTAACTAACCGGCGTCATCAGGTACATGCGGGGCCACTGATGTCCGCGATCACCCAGCGCCACAGTCAACAAATCGGCCAACTTCTCTATAATGATCTGGAAAAAGTCGTTTTGCCAGAACACCCATCTGTTTTGCAGTTGCGGCAGGCATTTGAACAACGGCAACCCTTAGGAGCGATGATGTCTGGTTCGGGGCCAACCGTGTTTGCCCTGGTTGAGACGGAGGCAGCAGCGCTCCAATTAAAAGAACAGGTGCAGGCTGAGATCGCGAACCCCGACCTGGAATTATGGGTAACAAAATTCCGGCAAACTGGGATTCAGGTGGTGGAGTAGGCGATTGGCATCGGTCGAATCTCACGTCCGTCCAATACAATAAGTTACAGACCTTTGGATGGACGATGCCTAACCCATGACTGCTTCCCCCGAATTAGAGACGGCAACCCCACAGGAGATGGACACAAATTCAACCAATACTACCCCCATCACCGACGAGATCGATGGGGATGATGCGATCGATGATGTGGAAATGTCCCTGTTCGACCATCTGGAAGAACTACGGCAACGGATCTTTTATTCCCTGATTGCGGTTGGCATTGGCGTGGTTGGCTGTTTCTCCGTCGTCAAGCCAATTGTTCAACTATTGGAACGTCCGGCTGGGGGTGTTAAGTTTCTCCAACTGGCTCCGGGCGAGTACTTTTTTGTCTCTCTCAAGGTTGCGGCCTATAGTGGCATTTTGTTGGCCAGTCCGGTCATCCTCTATCACATCATTGCGTTTGTTGTCCCTGGTTTAACTCGACGAGAGCGGCGATTACTGGGCCCGATTGTGTTGGGTTCGAGCGTTTTATTTGTTGGTGGTTTGGCCTTTGCCTATATTGCGCTGATTCCCGCAGCTCTGAACTTCTTTATTACTTACGGGGCCGATGTCGTCGAGCAGCTCTGGTCAATTGATCGCTACTTTGAGTTTGTCCTGTTGCTCATGTTCAGCACGGGGCTTGCTTTCCAGATCCCCATCATTCAGGCATTGTTAGGGTTATTAGGCATCGTGTCGTCGGGCCAAATGATATCTGGTTGGCGGTATGTGCTGGTAGGGGCCACCGTTTTGGGAGCCGTGTTAACCCCGTCGACCGATCCACTGACTCAAAGTTTGCTGGGTGGTGCCGTTATTGGACTGTACTTTGGCGGGATTGGCTTGGTAAAATTGCTGGGTAAGTAATTGTACTGAACTCAATTTAGTGAAAGCCCCACCTCGCAGATAGGCTGAGCGA
>CAZGDE010000351.1:0-7759 GCA_964524315.1 uncultured bacterium | reverse complement strand
ATCGTAAGGCTGAGTTAGTTGCCTATTTGCGTGGGGCAAAAGCGGCGGTCAAAGCGCCAGGAGCCGATACCCAACCGAAACTCTGCGTTCCCAGTTTACCTGCCCCCATCACTCCATCACCCCATCACCCCATCACTCCTACCTTCCCCCTTTCCTTCGCCCAACAGCGCTTGTGGTTTCTATCTCAACTGGCACCCGACAACCCCTTTTATAATGTCCCTGCCGCGATTCGCCTCATCGGTACACTGGATCAAACCGCATTAGAGCGATCGTTTAATGAAATTGTGCGACGGCATGCAACTCTTCGCACCACATTTACAATGATTGATGGGCAGCCCGTTCAAACCATTCAGCCCCATGTCACCATTACCCTATCGACTTTAAATCTATCAACTGTAGCGGTGAATGAGCGTGAACGGGTTAGTTGTCAATTAGCTACTACCGAGGCGCAACAACCATTTAACCTGACCACCGATCCGTTATTACGATTGACGTTGCTCAAATTTGATGACACTGATGCAACGCTATTGCTCACACTACATCATATTATTGCCGATGGCTGGTCTTTAGGCGTTCTCATTCGAGAATTAGCTTGCTGTTACAAAGCTTTCGTAGAAGGGCGATCGCCCGCATTACCTCCCTTACCCATTCAATATACGGACTTTGTCAGTTGGCAGCGCAACTGGTTACAGGGAGAGGTTTTAGCGCAACAACTCGCTTACTGGCGCAGGCAATTACAGGATTTGCCTGTTTTAGACCTACCTGGCGATCGCCCCCGTCCGGCGACCCAAAGCTATCGGGGGGCAACCTATCCGGTACAAATTTCGGCCCCATTGACGCAGGCATTAATAGCATTGAGTCAGCAGGCAGGTACCTCCCTATTTATGACCCTGCTGGCAGCCTTTCAAACGTTACTGCACCGCTATACGGGACAACATGATATTGCGATCGGCTCACCCATTGCAAACCGTCATCGGAGTGAAGTGGAAGGGTTGATTGGTTTCTTTGTAAATAGTTTAGTTTTGCGATCGCGTCTAACGGGAAATCTCACCTTTCGCGAACTGCTAGAACAGGTGCGGAACACTGCGCTGGAAGCTTATGAACACCAGGACTTACCATTTGAAAAGTTAGTCGAAGCACTCGCACCCGATCGCGATCTCAATCGTAATCCGCTCTTCCAAATTGCCTTTGCTTTGCAAAATGCCCCCATGCAGTCCTTAGAACTGCCGGGGTTGACCCTGGAACCAACCCCATTCAAGTCTGGTAGTACCCGGTTTGATCTGGAAGTTCACCTGTGGGAACCGGCCCACGGCCTGCACAGCCTGTGGCATGCCGAGGCCGGCTTGAGTGGCTTTATCACCTACAGCACTGATTTATTTGATCCGGAGCGGATTGGCCGCCTGATTGGACATTTCCAAACCCTACTGGCTGGTGTTGTGGCGAAT
Source organism: uncultured bacterium (assembly GCA_964524315.1). Classification (GTDB taxonomy): domain Bacteria; phylum Cyanobacteriota; class Cyanobacteriia; order Leptolyngbyales; family Leptolyngbyaceae; genus CAZGDE01. The sequence goes on along the minus strand of CAZGDE010000351.1, from coordinate 6,314 downwards.
CCCGATGCACGCTTGTCCGACTTGCCATTACTGACACCCCCAGAATACCAGCAGCTTCTCTTTGCCTGGAATCGCTCGCCCCAGTCCCCCTTAAATCAGGGAGCGGCACTACCAACGCATCGTGGCTTTCATCAAATCTTTGCAGCACAGGTGCAGTTGGCTCCAGGGGCGATCGCGCTGGTGACAGAACAGGCAACACTTTCATATAGAGAACTCGACCAGAAAGCAAACCAACTGGCGCAGATGTTACAGCAGATGGGAGTTCAGCCCAATGCCCTGGTAGGTTTATGTGTTGATCGTTCGGCTGACATGGTCATTGGGATTTTAGGCATCTTCAAAGCCGGAGGGGCTTACGTCCCCATTGATCCCAATTATCCCAGCGATCGCATTCAGTTCATATTAGACGATACGCAGGTTAAGCTTCTCCTCACCCAATCCTGGTTAGTTAAAGGTTTGCCAACATCGGCAGTACAGGTACTTTGTTTGGATCAAACCCTGCGATCGCAGCCGTTGGGCACACACGATTCAGATCCACTTACAGAGCGTCGACCATTCCCACCCATTGAGCCTTCCAGCAACACTACCCCATCTAACACCCTGGCCTATGTGATCTACACGTCCGGTTCTACTGGTACACCGAAAGGAGTTCTGTTATCCCAGCGGGGCTTGTGTAATGTTGTCGCTGCACAACAACAAGTCTTCCATCTGTCCCAGCAGAGTCGAGTTTTGCAATTCAGTTCGCTTAGCTTTGATGCCTCCATTTTTGAGATGACGATGGCACTCGGTTGTGGTGGCACATTATATATTCCACCCCAAACCGCCCAACTGCCAGGACTGGAACTGACGCAATTTCTCCAGACGCACGCCATTACCCATGCCCTGCTCACACCATCCGTATTAGCAGTTTTGCCCACAGCCGCACTACCGGCACTTGAGGTGCTAATTACCGGGGGAGAAACCTGCCCCAATCACGTGATCGATCACTGGGCCGTTGGTCGCCATTTCTTCAATGCCTATGGCCCGACCGAAAGCACCATTTGGGCAACCGTTGCCGCACTCGTTCCGGGTGACAATCCCCTCACTATTGGTCATCCCATTCTCAACACGCAGGTTTATATTTTAGATACCAATCTAAAGCCTGTTCCCATCAGTATTCCAGGCGAACTATATATTGGTGGTGCAGGCGTCGCCCAGGGTTATCTGAACCGCCCAGAACTGACAGAAGCACAGTTTATCGATGTGGGCTTGCCGATGTTGGATAGTGACTTAGAGCTTGATCAACCTCCGATTCCAATCGAGCAAAGCCAAAATCTCAAATTAGTTCGTTTGTATAAAACAGGCGATCGCGCCCAATATCGTCCGAATGGAACCATCGAATTTCTGGGTCGAGTTGATCATCAAATTAAGATCCGGGGCTTTCGGGTCGAACTGGGCGAAATCGAAGCAGTTCTCAAACAACATCCGGCAATCCAGGACGGACTCGTCATCACAACTGGTCAGACAACCAGTCATATGCGGTTAGTTGCCTATTTCAGCATTAACCGTCAACATTACCAACAAACGATTCTCCAATCCCTTCAAACTCAACAAATTCAACACTGGCAGACTCTCTACAACCAGACCTATCAACCCTCAAACCCAAATCCCCAATTCAACACTACGGGTTGGCACAGTAGCTACACGGGCAATCCCATTCCCCTGACAGAGATGCAGGAGTGGGTACGCGATCGCGTGCAGCAAATTCTTGCGCTGCAACCGCAACGGATCTTAGAAATTGGTTGCGGGACTGGATTACTTCTATTTCAACTGGCACCCCATTGCCAGACCTATGTGGGGACTGACTTCTCTGTTGTTTCGTTAGAATCCATTCGCCAGCAATTACCTCTGCTCAATTTGCCGCAGGTTGAACTCCAAAATCGCCTGGCCCATGATTTCGATGGGATTGCCCCAGCATCGTTTGATGTGGTGATCTTGAATTCCATTGTCCAGTACTTTCCCAGTCAAGATTACCTGGTCAACGTATTAGCAGGAGCAATGCAAGCCCTGGCCCCCGGTGGTGTTCTATTTGTGGGTGATGTGCGAAGTTTACCACTCTTAACCGCATTCCATACCTGGATGAAATTTAGTCAGGCAGAGGCCAGCGTGGAACGAAGCCAACTACGGCAACAGGTTGAGCGATCGCAGTTTGAAGAACCCGAACTGGCCATCGATCCGGTTTTCTTTTATGCCTTGCGCGATCGCTTCCCGCAGATGCAACACGTTCACATCCGGCTTTCCCGTGGTCGTAGTCAGAATGAAATGACCCAGTTTCGTTATAACGTTTTGCTGCATCTAGCCCCATCTCAGTCTGGTTCAGAACAGGCTCTTTCTCTTGTCAGTAAAGAGTTCCACGGTTCAAATCAACCCGTTCAAGTGTGTCAGTCAACCCAATACCATAATTGGAAAGTAAACCCAATCACTGTTGAAGCAATACACGAACATCTACTCCAAGATGCACCCGAAATATTAGTGGTCACGAACGTAACGAACAGTCGCGTGCATACTGCTACCCACGTAGCCCACTGGCTCCATCACCAGACAAGCCCCAAAACCGTTGGCCGCATGCGAGAAATATTGCCGGATATCGCTACCGCTGCGATCGACCCCCAAGATTGGTGGGACATCGAAACAGTGTTACCTTACACGGTTGAAATTACCTGGGCAGCATCCCCCCAAACCGGTGACTACGATGTGCATTTGACCCGACAGGGCATTACTGCGATCGTTGACTCCGCTCTGGCTCAATCAATTCGCCCATCCAGCCCTAATGATACCAATCGTCACGATACCAATCGCCACTATACTAACGAACCACTCCAGGCGAACTTTGCCCGTCAACTGATCCCGGAACTCCAGCAACACCTGCGCCATACGCTCCCCGACTATATGGTGCCCAGTGCCTTTGTGCCATTGGCAACCCTACCGCTCACAATCAATGGGAAAGTTGACCGCATTAGGCTTGCCGAGGAATCTCGTTCTAACTTCACAGCCATCAATAAAGAACGATCTAGCACCATCAGTACACCATCAACGCCAACGGAAATCACCTTAACTAAAATCTGGAAAGACTTACTACGGTTAAAGCAGATAGATCGCCACGACAATTTTTTTGAATTAGGTGGTCATTCCCTATTAGCCACGCAACTGACTTCTCGTGTCCGCGATGCCTTCGGCTTAGAACTCCCCCTGAAAAGCGTCTTTGCTGCTCCTACGATCGCCCAGCTCGCCTCAATTCTGGAAACCCGCCACGACAATACTTCAGCTCCTCAAATTCCACCACTCGTACACCTTGATCGCTCTCGTTACCGCCGCAAGCGATCAACATTAGCCATTCCCAGTCCGGAAATTCCTCCAGCCCTATCCACCCCAACCATTCACCATGCCGTTCGGTCTCCATTAGTGCCTCTATCTCTCGGTGGGAACAAATCACCCTTCTTTTGCGTACATCCCATGTTTGGCGTCGTATTTCCCTATCTGGAATTGGCCCATCATTTAGGCGATGATCGCAGTTTTTATGGCCTCCAACCGTTAGGACTTGATGGTAAGTCCGCGCCATTAAATCGGATGGAAGCCATTGCCGCCTACTATGTTCAAGCAATTCAAACACTGCAACCTCACGGCCCCTATTTTCTGGGTGGCTGGTCGTTTGGTGGATTAGTAGCCTTTGAGATGGCGCAACAACTGATCCAGGCAGGTGAACAGGTGGCGTTTCTGGCAATTCTCGATACGCCTGCCCCTTGCCATAGGCCATCCTTCTATCAGAGTCTTAAATTTCTCCTGGGTACCGCCCTCTGGTCAACCCTACCATTTCTGTTAGACTATGGTGCCCTTGCCAGTGATCGCTTGCAGTCCCGTCATGCCTGGATCGCCCGCTGGCAGTGGTCGACCATTGGCCGATTGATTCCCACTGAATCTCGCCTGCAATTATTAGACGAATCGGCGATCGCGCCCCTGTTACGCATTGTGTATGCAAACAGTGAAGCGGTTTATCGATACAAACCACAGAAGTATGGCGATCGTCTGACACTGTTTCAAGCTACAGAAGGCTTTACCACCAGGGAACACGACCTGTACGCTGGTTGGCATACACTGGCTAACAATATTCAGCTACATCGGGTACCCGGCAATCACCTATCTTTGCTAAAACACCCCCATGTCGAAACTCTGGCACAGCAGATTCACCCATACCTGGCGTGAGGTGAATTAGTTCACCCGATCAGTCGTACTGCAATAGTGCAGTACGGCGATTTGGGACAAAGGTATTACCGATCGCTAGCGCGATCAAATTCTGCCAAACCTGTCCCTACGATCGCCTGCATTTGCCCTACCCCCCGTTTACGTTGATTGCCCCTCGGTGCGTGACGCTGACGCTAACAGCACTCTATGTTGGGATAGCAGGTCTTTGATTGCAATACCAAATTAAATTACAAACATGTCAGATCCGGTAGGGGTAGGTTTTGCTGGAAACTATCAGTAAAACAGATACTTCATTTGCTAAACCCGCCCCAACAAACCGTTGGATCGGCACACAGTACTCTTTAAATTGGTATGAGGTTAATCAATCTCGACGGTAAAGATCGAACCGTGGGGGAAATTTTCCTCGACATAAATCCGTCCACCATGGGCTTCAGTCACCATCTTGCAGAACGTGAGACCTAAACCAATTTGCGTCACATCACGCACAGATTCACCGATTTCGTACTTGCTAAAAATGTGCTGGCGCAATTCTTCTTTAATGCCAGGGCCTTCATCAATAACCTGAATCTTAGTTCTCTTATACTTATTTTCGCCATCATCCGGGCAGTGTGAAGGCTCTACCCGCAACGTAATGTTGCTACCAGCAGGAGAAAACTTGACAGCGTTAGAAAGTAAATTATCCATCAGTCGCTGGAGCAGATTGGCATCCACATTAATCCAATATGTTGTTTCTGGCAGTTGTGTGGCCAGACAAATTCGTTTGGAATGGGTAATTTCTTGAAAACCAGAAATAACCGTTGTTGCCAGAGCATTGAGATCGGTTTCTGTCCGGTTCAGTAATAACTTTCCGGCTTCGAGTTTGGCAATGATCAAAAGTTCATCAATCATTGAACTTAACTTTTGGCCTGCCTGGAATACCAGTTGCAGTCGTTGCCGCTCTTTGGCCTCCAGCCCATTCCGCATTAACAGCATTTGGCTACCTAGCAGCACCGTGGCGAGTGGTGTGCGTAAATCATGCACCACCATTGAAGAGAGATCCTCCCGCAATTGCAGTGTCGCTTTCAGCGCGTTATATTGCTGTTTAATTCGTAACATTGATCGCACCCTGGCGCGTAACTCTACACCCGTCATTGGTTTAGAGATAAAGTCATCAGCCCCGGCTTCCAGACAACGTGCCAAATCTTCTTTCGAGTTAAGCGCTGTTACCATGATGATGGGGATGTGTGCCCAAACTGAGTTCGATTTAATTTCACGACATGTTTCAATTCCGTCCAGATCGGGCATCATGACATCGAGCAAAATCACGTCTGGGGCTGTTGAATCTAACTGTTCCAGCGCCTCACGGCCACTATTTACGTAAAACAAGTCATAGCCTTCGGATTTCAGGAGGGCTCGAATCACCGCAAAACCACTAGGTTCGTCATCTACGACAAGAACAGATGCTGGACGATTCATTAGATCAGTGATCCTCCTGAAAACGCAATTGCGGTATGTAATGGGTGAGGATATGGAGTAAGTGTTTGAGACTAACAGGTTTCGTTAAATAGTCGGTTGCACCAACGTTAAGGCAACGTTCTCGATCGCCCGGCATCGCCAGAGCTGTTAGCGCAATGATGGGAGTTTCCTGTAAATTGGGGTCTGTCCGAATTCGCTGGATGGCTTCTAATCTATCCATTTCTGGCATTTGAATATCCATCAAAATCAGATCAGGCTGATATTGCTTTGCCATTTGAACCGCTTCCAGACCATTGCGCGCTAATATCACCTGTAAGCCTCGCGCCTGCAAGTAACTGTTTAACGTCATAACATTGGCTTCATTGTCCTCCGCCAACACAATTAACGGCACCCTGGTTGCCTGGGCCGGAGCAAGCACCAACGCTGTTTGGCTGTCCGGGGATTTGCTTGTAGCCATCACACGACTTAGAGCTTGCTGAAGCTGTTGACGGGTGAACGGCTTGAGTAAATGGGCATCTGCACCCATGCCTAAGCTTCGCGATCGCTCATCCACCACCGAAATAATCACCACCGGAATTGCCTGCGTCTCAGGATTTGCCTTTAATTCTGCCAGCACATCCCAA
>CAZGDE010000350.1:0-7764 GCA_964524315.1 uncultured bacterium | reverse complement strand
CATTCAAATAGTAGTTATAGCGTCCGAGAAAACCGGGACGGTATTGTGACTCTGGGCCACCATGAATGTCAATCATGACAGGGCGTTTCCCGGTGAAGCGCGCCGGTGGACGTACCAGGAAGCCAGAAATCGTCTTGCCATCAAAACTTTGCCAGCGCACCAGTTCTGCTTCCGAAAAACTTGCGGTATTGAGACCGCCCGTTTCGCTGTCTGTCCACTGGTCTACCTGGTTGGTAGTGCTGTTGAGGGAGTAGATATTCGCGGTCGAACGGGCCGAAATTAAGGTGAAGCCCAATTCCTGACTATTGGGGTGCCAGTTAATCCCATAAATTTGTCCAACAGGCAGTTTCGGTAGGGAAATTTCCTTTTGCGTCTGAGTGTTCAAAATGTGCAGAACACTTGCGCCATCTTCGTTGGTGACAAATGCCAGCAATTTGCCATCGCGGGACAAGTCAACGTCTTCCACATCCCACTTGATCTGGCTTGTCAGGTAGGTATAGCGTTGGCGGGCCAGGTCATAGTAGGCCAGACGTTGAAATTCGGACTCACGATCGCTAACGATATATAAACCCTTGCCATCCTCGCTGTAGACGGCTCCCTGGTAGGAAACGGGCTCTTTTCCTTTCGGAGTTAGTTGGGTTCGTTCACCCGTAGCAGTATTGAAGACCCAGAGATAGCTTTCGTTGGCAGAAATGTATTGCAGGGCTACCACCTGGCGATCGTCGGGTGCCCAATCCAGGGGATACCAGCCCCCTCCCTCTAGCTCTGCCAGTAAGCGATTGGATGATGGATTTTGGGGATCGATGATGTAAAAGTCGTTGTCTTTGCCAGTGCGCCGGGTTGAGGTGTAGATCATGCGATCGCCCGCTGTTGACCAGATACCCCGGCTATTCTTAGATTTGCCATCAGTGAGAAGGGTTACCTCACCTGTTGCCAGGTCATAACGGTAGTTCTGGTCAAACTCGTTACCACCAATGTCCTTACTGAAAACAAAGTAGTCACCCGTTACGGGCTGATAGGTAGCTCCACCGGGGGCATCGGGAAAAAAAGTTAACTGTTTCCGGGCCCCGAGGGGAAATTTGACCTGGTGAACTTGAGATGTGTTGCAGAACCGGGTTGAGATGAGGATTTCGCGGCGGGTAGGATGCCAGCTTGCCAGACTTGCGCCCCGAAACTCAGTGTAGCGGTTAATCGTTTCTACAAGAGCCTGCGGAATCGGTGGAATGCCTTCTACGACAAGATTTTCTCCAGGAGAAACATTAGCCGCCTGCGCTGGTAGTGCCATTACCATTACTCCAAACACTATAGCCAGGATAATCGTCAGTGCTGCCCAGCTATGTCGCACCAGGGAAGTAGTTTTCGTTAGCACGGTTTACCGATTCGATACAACAACTCCACCAGACTCTAACGCGAGCTGGTACCCGGCAGCAATGGATTATCCCAGTCATAACCTGGAAAACCAGGCGACTAAAGCCGAATTAGTCGTGCCAGACGGTTGTCTGAATTGAAACGTCGCTCCCATACAGACAACCCCTTAATTCATGCTTAGAATCAGCGATGTTGCAGAATGTGCATGCGAAACAAGGGGCTTAAGCCCCTTGCCTGCTATCAGGATTTGCCAACTTTGTAATTGCACCAGTGGTTGAAGATCTTTGTCTGCTCTAAACCCACTTAATGCCCCGTAACCACTTCCAAACTCCGGTTGTGCGCCGTACAAGTACCCCTTTGCTTTGCTCTCTGGCAATTGACATCAATTCATCGGTAGTGAAGCTGTAGCCTAGCTGCTCGATGACGCGCAGAAAATCTTCTGGTCCATTAACGCCATCAAACTTGCTGCGGAGGTCTTCATCATAGGCAACCGCCTCTAGAAAACGATTGGCGCTCTCTATAGACATCCCTGAAATCTCCTTCTGATTGCGTGTCTCCCTAGACAGTAGTCCTTAAGGTTATACTGCCCTAAATTTTGGCAGGTATAGCGTTGTTTTGACGAAGAATAACCTGAAGCTGGGAGAAATTACTGGATTTCTCGTAAAGATCTCACATTTGCGCCCAGTTATCCGATCCCCAGGATACAAGTTGGCTATCGTGGAAACACTACCGCAAGCAGTAACCAGTTGAGGAGTAGTGGGGGTGCTTAATTGGCGATCGCCGCCAGGGGTTGCCGTCGTTTCGTTATTTTTTCAACTTTTTCAAGGTTGTTGTGTTCAGGATGGCCTTGTTCAGAATGGTCTTGTTCAATATTAGTTTGAGAAACTGGGTTCAGCCGTTCGCCAAGATACTGATAGAGTCGTTCGTCTGCCTGAAAATAGAGAATAATGCCGCCCTTGCGCTCTTCCGCAAACACAATTTGAACCTGCTGGCGGGGGGATACCAGAAAGTTAATCCAGTCTGCGGCTTTACGATGAGGTATGTCTAACTTGCCCACACGGGAACCATCATCTGTATTGACGACGCAAAATTGAATTTGAGCAGGCATCGCTACCTCCTTTTAGTACAATTGTATTGACATGATAGCGGATGCCACAGGATAAATTCAACCAGAACGGGTACAATTGTCCCATTCCAGCGGGCATTATTGCTGATGCTGATTGCTGTTGAGGTGTACTTCCCGTGGGATTGTTTTGTCGTACTTATGTGGTACTCATCTGTTGCCGGTCTCATTGAGCGGGTAAGAGGTAACAGTTTTACCAGGTGTCGTGGTGAGTTGGAAGGGTAGAAACTTGGGGCGGCAAGGTCGCTATGTGGAGAGAGGTAAGGTCGCAACTATGGCGCGTTCGGACAAAACGACTGACAGCAGTTCCGCTCGCTACCTGATTTACCTTGTTACTATCCTTGGTAGTGCTGGATTGATGGTGAGTCTGTTACGGGTACTGTTGCCATTACTGCAAGTGTTACTACCCGTTGGAGTGGGGTGGTGGATCTGGCGACGTTACCAGATCACGCAAAAGACTCAGACCACCACGCTTAATTCAATTTTTTACCAACTCCTGCAAGAGCATCAGGGTCGCATCACGGTGCTTGATTTTGCGATCGCGGCGCGACTATCAGCAAGCTCAGCGCGTGAATTTCTTGATTTAAGAGCCAAAGAATTTGCGGCTCACTTTGAAGTCACCGAACAGGGTGATGTCTTTTATCTCTTTCCCCTGTCGCAGTCGCCCCTCTTCCAGACGGCGACCGCAGTACCAACGACTGTCACAGCGACAACTGTCGCACCGGCGCAAACCGTATCTTTGAAACATACTGGTAATGATGATCACCCAGGTGCTTGCACGCATCATTCGCCTTTGCTGGAACCCTTAACCCAGGCACAACTAGCCCGCAGATTGGGCGTTTCCGCTGGGGCCATTAGCCGCAAGAAGCTGTTGCCAGAGTTGGTAGAGTGGACAAAATCTCGCGATCCGGATGGAATTGGCTGGGCATACCTGGCTCAGTCGCGACGATTTTTACCGCTAATTTAGGTTTTTCAGTTTCCTGGGGCATGGTAGGGGCATAGGTTGCCAACGTGGGTACGACTTGAAACTGAATGCACTCGTTTAAATCACGCCGGAGCAGGTCACTATCAGGAAAGTGCTTTTGCACAAACGCCAGTAACCCTTTAATAGTGTGAAAGTTCCAGCGGGCACGTTGCACTAGTTGGCCCTGGCGATTAATTTGCGCAATCTGGAACTGATATTTACCAACGGCATGGCTGGCACCGTTCAGGCAAATGATTTGGTGGAAATACTTGGAAGAGGTCATAACAGAATCACTGGTAGTTGCTGACCTTCTTATCGTCGTGGATTTTCGCTGTTGCACAGGTGAGTCATAGCAGGGGCAACCGTTGATATTCCTCCGCCGATCGGGTGACTGGCTCTAGGGCGATCGGGTGATTGATTCAACTGGAACGAATTGACGGACATCACCACGTTTGTCCAAGCTCTATCTGCATTGATGCGGTTCTTTCCCTGGGAATAGGGGTTTTGGGCGTGTGATCGGTTGCCATGGACGATCGCCTGTTTACTGGGATGGTTATAGGCGATGTCCTTGCTATTCGCACTGCGCGACCAAATTTACCTGAGGATGCCCAAGCCATCTGCTGCCTGATATTATGGCAGCACGCAGGATCGGGAACATGGGTCATTTTGCCCCGCGAAAATCCATTAGATCGGCAATCGTTGGATCGCAGAAATTTGATCAAGGTTCTTATTGAAAGTTTCTAAAACGGGACTGGCGGGACTCGAACCCTCGACCTGTCGCTTAGGAGGCGACCGCTCTATCCAACTGAGCTACAGCCCCATGTTTACTGCAATCATAGCAGGTGTTTGGGGAATGGGGATGGGCTAGGCTGGGGCTACCAATTAGGGATGGGATTGCCAGGGTTCATCCCAGGGGGCACCACCCGTTTCTAAACCACCGCAAGAACTGGTTGCCTGGAGGAGCAGGTGGGCGCGATCGCCCTGCCATAATCTGACGGTGACATTTCCGTGGGTGGTATCGCGGCAGTTCAAAGTTAGGCCATCTGCAGTCGGTACGCGGACTAAGGTAGGGGCGCGATCAGTCGTACCGATGACTTCTACCGTAAATTGGTCATTTTTAGCTGACAAATGCCAGAAACCCCAGGGCGCAACGTGCCATTCTACTGCCGCATTCCACGGTACAAACTCATAAAACTTACCTCGATAGTGGATACCAACCATTGCTACTGATTCTATCCACCCTAGTACCTGACGCTTACCGCCACCTGCCGTTAACGCCAGATCCGCTTCCTCAATAAAGTTGTTGCAGTTCAACCAGAACCACTTTTGCGGAAATGCACCACCCCAATTTTTCTCGGCGTAGGCGGGGGCCTGGAAAAAGTCGTAACGTTGCTCATTCCACATTACCCAACCTGTCGCTAACCCGTGGGCCATTAATACCTGCCAGCCCGGTTCAAAAATGGGTAATGCCGATAACCAACCGGCGGTTGCCTGCTGCTTGCCTCCACGATGTCCCCAACCGTAGATTGGTTGAATGTGATAATGCCAGGACACGGAATTGCCATTTGGCTCCCGTAGGTTTCCCTGATGTGCGGTTGTAGTTACCTGATACCCCTCTCCCCGATGATTCCAGTGCCCTAAGCCCAGTGCGTATGGCTTTGCCCAAAACGTTTGCGCATTGGGAAAGGTGCGGCAAAGGTAGGCATCATCTGGGCCAAGAACCTGTGCTACCCCACCACTCTGCGGACTGCCACCTGCCGGGTCTTGAATGGAATACATGAATGCAAGCGTTTGCAGTGTCTCTGGCAAGGTGATACGCAAATACCACCCTTCAAAGAAGGGGTGAGACTTGCCATCCCAGTGATAGCCACTATGGGGCGTTATGTAAGGAACTGGCTGAGGGAACAACAGCACATTCAGAGTGAACTAATCACTGTCGCCCAGTTCTCGCCGAAGCGAAAAGGAACCTAGTAGGACATCTTCCATTTCCATGCGTTGTTCCATTTGCCGCAAAAAATAACCCGTCATCATTGCCGATGCGAGCAAGCCAGCTAGATTTTCCCGGTCGGTCGTAATCTTTACATTAAATGCTTCAGTGGGTAGCATCCCCACCAACCCCTGGACATTATGGGAAATGATTTGTTTTACTTCAGGTGTAACCGACTTGGCAACCTGAGCCAAAACTTCTGGGGGTTGGTGTTGCAGATACTTCAATAATTGGTTAATTTCCGGTTCTGTTGTTTCAGTACCAAAAAAGTTGGCATTGTCAGGGTTGAAGACCATGGGGATTCCGCTATCCTTTCTTAACTATTCTGACACTTCTCCTCACGATTTCAGCCAGCCCGATTGGACGAATCAGCAGGTTATTCAGTCGGGCATCCAATTGGGCAAAGGAGGGAGACTCCGAGGCCAGCAACGTAACATATACCTGCGTGAATTCCCCAAGTTTACGTCACAACACAATACAAAAGGTAAACAAATTGTGATTGCCCAGTGCTGATGGGCAATTTAGAAATACCACTCGTGGTGAGGCTCTTAAAGCATGGTTACCTGAGCGCTCTACGCAATTCTACATCAGGGGCGAGGCGTTGCGAATTCCAGGTAAAATTAGTCTATGTATAAAATAAAACTTCGGTTTGGTCATTCTGTAATGTAGTTCCACCAGGTTGGACTTTTTACGAGAGCTTTTCACCAGGATACTTAATACGTGGATGCACCCTGTATGGCAAAAACGATGCAGTATCGGCTAAATGAGGAATTGTCTGCACCTCAACCCACATCTGATTCCGCCTTTACTGACTTGGTGCGAATGGCAGCTCAGGTTTGCCAGACTCCGATCGCGCTACTGTGGGTGACTGCTGGCGACCAACCACCTTTGTGTACCATTGTTGGTTTGGCGACGACGGAATTGCCCCGCTTCCAATCTTTGCTCCAACAAGCCATGCAACAAACAGCACCATTAGTGGTGCGGGATATACTGGTTGATCCACGATTTGCGATCGCCCCGCTCGTGACTCAAACGCCCCGGATTCGGTTCTATGCGGGTGTCCCGTTAATCAATCTGACCGGGGGGGTGATGGGAACATTAAGTGTAATTGATTATCTACCGCGCGAACTGACGCCTGCCCAACTGGATTTGCTGTCTGCCCTGGGCCGGCAAGTGGTCAAGCTCATGGAATTGGAAACCAACACCACCGTCTTAAACCAGATGACGGCGGAACTGCAGGAGCGATCAGCGATCGCCTCTCTCAGTGCCGCAATTGCGTCTGCTTTAGGCCAGGGTGGCGACCTGACGGAAATCTTAGATCACTGCTTGGCAGAGATCACTACGCGCTTGCAGATTCCGTTCGCTCGGATCTGGACTTACAAGCAGGAAACGCATTTACTGGAATTGCAAGCGATCTCCGGACAACACAGTCACACGCCTGAGTTTGGTGGTTCCATCCCGCTCGGTATTTCGATCGTCGGGTTCATTGCCCAAACCTTACAACCCTATCTGACCAATGATGTTGCCACTGATATGGTGATTGGTGCCAGGGAATGGGTGCAGGCCGAAGCGATGGTGGCATTTGCCGGTTATCCCCTGGTCACGGAAGACCGATTGGTGGGAGTGCTGGCGCTGTTTAACCGGGAGCCGTTCACCGAGACGGTTCAAGCCATGCTGGCATCATTATCGGATAGTTTGGCGATCGCCATTGACCGGGCCTGGGCACGGGAAGAATTGCTTAGTAGCCGAGAAGCGCTTCTTTTCCGTCTTGCCAGTCAGATTCGCAATTCCCTTGATCTGGATACCATTTTGGGAAATGCGGTGCATGAAATTCGGAGCTTGTTAAATATTGACCGCTGCCATTTTATCTGGTGCTGGTCTTCCCCAGATTCGCTGGTATTGGCTGTAACCCACGAATCGAAGCTGGATGAACTGCCGAGCTTATTAGGAGAATGTTTGCCAGAACAGGTGGAAGCGTTAGGGGCAGTCATCCTGGATCAGGTCATGATTCGCTCCAATGATGTCCCCATGGATGCCAACCTGGAGCCCAAAATTCAGCAAACTCTCTTGGCAATGGATATTACCTCACAGGTGTTGCTCCCGCTGGAAACCCATTCCGGGCAATTGGGGGCAATTGTATGTAGCCATTGCAGTGGTACGCGCAACTGGAGTGATAGTGAAGTCGAGCTTCTCCAGGCCGTTGTGACCCAACTGGCACTCGCCATGGATCATGCGGAACTCTATGCCCAAACCCGTGCGGCTGCTTCGGCGGCCCAAAGTCAGGCAAAGAGTAAAAGTTTGAAAGGGCAAAGTGCTACCGCG
>CAZGDE010000349.1:0-7785 GCA_964524315.1 uncultured bacterium | reverse complement strand
CTAATGATTAAGCGGCTTGCAGCCTCTCCTCAAGATGTCAAATAGGCTCTATAGACAACGCCCTGTCTGGGGCGAATTTGTAATGCGGGTGGTAGTAAAGCAGATTTTTTCAACAACCTACCGTTTGTTTCATAAATAGACAGGGACGCTTCTGAGGTAGCTTTGGTGACAGCATCCGTTGCCACCATATACAGAAGATATTGTCCTGGTTCTAAGTTTACCTCCAGGTATTGGGTTTGCCCCCTTTGCAAGGTACCCTGTAAAGCTGCTTGAGCAGGCGTAGAGACAACGCTACTGGCAAGTACAGAAAGACCCGCCAGTAATCGCACAACGTTGTTACCCATCTTTCACAACTCCAATTTTCAAACTCTAATGGTCTATCCCTCACAGGCTTTAGAACATATGCAAAATCATCAGGAAGCTTGAGTATGTATAAAGCGCAAGCCGCTGATTAACTGCCACCCCTTTGATTTGTGCATCAACTGAACACAACATTCTTCTCCTAAATTTAGAAGAAGAATGTTGTGAATCAGTCCTGATGACTGCAAGAACCCTAAATTCAATGCAGACTATATGGAGCGACGACGTTTGAAGTACGCGAATCCACTCCCTGCTAGCGCAATTCCCAACAAAGTAGCAGGCTCTGGTACGGCAGCCGCACCATTGGTTATAGGCAAAGTACCTGGATTGGGATTAGCAACAGCAACGGTTGTCAAGTTGAGGCGAGCAAACGAGTTGCGATTGAAGGATAACCGTTGGACATTGACAAATAACTCGTTGCCGCTAAACGTGACGCGATCCTGAGTTAAGCCTAAGGTTGTCAGTGGATCGATCGCGACATCAGTAATCTGCAAGGCGATAGGTGCAGTGAATGTGAACACATAGGTATTCTTAAATCCGGCTGCATATGAACCCGATCCGGCATTATCAAAATCGATCTCCAGGTAATTCGAGCCAGCATCGATCGCCACATCGACCAGCGATCTGGCAAATCCTGGTGGAACACCAACCGCTGGATCAAACAAACTGGCAACATTGGGAAACTCAACAGCCGACTCGCTGACAATTGCCGATGCAGGGAAGGACGTGACAAAGAGTTGACTGGTTGGTGTGGATTGCGCTTCAGTGCGAAGTCTCAGTTCTGAACCAGTCAAGCTGAAGGCTTCAGCAGAACCACTAGTCCATGTAACGATCGCAATAGAGGTCAACAGTGAAAGCGTTTTCTGGATCATGCCATTTTCCTTATGCTTTGTGCATTCAAGTAATTTCCAGCAAGTCAACAACAAACCGCTGAGGCAGGTTTGAATCGAAACTGAAATGTGAACATCGCCATGATGCCCATCACCCACTTTCAATGGGTATCACTCTGCTGCTTACGAACCTATGCAGTTTCCCAGGAGGCATCAGAACACCTGTAATCTGAGCTACACAACTTTAAGCAAAGCGAATATCCCCCGCAAACGATAGGCTGTTTTCCAGCAAAAGCCTTGGGTTTTTCGGTATATTTACAGAATCTACATAAAGCCACTGGTAGCACTCTGAATCCCTGCTAAACTGATTTGGCAGGTTTCTGGCTGCTGCTTGAGGAAGTCTACTGACTACGGCACTACCTACTGTGCTGATAAAAATATACTCCTCACCTCATTTTTACCAAAGCTGCATATCTTCCCTGCCACTGAGAGTGATACATTAAGCAATTTGTTGCCCAGTAGGATTTCACCATGCGCCCCCAGATGAGACGGCAAACGGCAGACGGCAGAAGTCAGAAAAGCTTATTATTCCTCGTATTCCTCCCCCTCTTCCTCCATCTCTCTCCTTCTCCCACCGTTTCTCTCCTCCGCCCCGTTACTGCCCAAACCACCCAGGATCGCAAGTTAGAAGCCGATCGCCTGTTGCAACAGGGGATTCAGCAGATCCAAAATAACCAGCTTCAGACAGCACTTCAATCCCTGGAGCAGGCTCTTACCCTCTATCGACAGCTGAACCATCGTTCTGGTGAAGGAGTTGCCTTAATTGGTTTGGGTGAAACAAATCTGAGATTGGGAAACAGTGCGAAAGCGTTAGCACTCAGCCAACAAGCACTTGCGATCGCTAGAGAACTAAATAACGCTGAAATGGAGAAATTTGCCCGTCAAGTTCTACAAGCAGCCCAAATAGCCGATAACCCCCAGAAACGCGAAGCCGATCGCCTCTTGCAACAAGGCACTCAACAGATCCAAAACAACCAACTTCAGGCAGCACTTCAATCCCTGGAACAAGCTCTCACCATCTATCGCCAGTTGAACCATCGCGCTGGTGAAGGAGCGGCCTTAATTGGTTTAGGCGAGACAAACTTGAGATTGGGAAATCCGGCTAAAGCGTTAGAACTCAGTCAACAAGCGATCGCGATCGCCAAAGAATTAAATAACCCTGAGATAGAGAAACTAGCTCAACAAGTTTTAGATGCCGCCTTAAAAACAATAGGTAACTCAACTCAGATTCCTTTCCAGAAAATGGAAGCTGATCGCTTATTAGAACAGGGCAATCAGCAATTTCAGATCAGCCAGTTTGAGATGGCAATTCAGGCATGGCAGCAAGCCCTGGCGATCTACCGGGCTATTCAAGACCGACAAGGAGAAGGAGCGACACTTGGCAATTTAGGGGCGGCGTATTTTAGTTTGGGGAAATATGTGAAAGCGATTGAATACCATGAAAAAAGTTTAGCGATCTCAAGGGGTATCGAAAACCGACAAGGGGAAGGATCATCCCTGGGTAATTTGGGGCATGCTTACCAACTACTTGGCGACTATCGTAAGGCGATTAAGTACTATGAGCAGAGTTTGGCGATCGCCCAGGAAATTAAAAACCGACAGAGAGAAGGACAATCGCTGGGTAGTTTGGGGGAAGTTTATCGAAATTTAGGGGATTATGCTAAAGCAATTGAATATCAACAGCAATGGTTGGCAATTGCTCGAGAACTCAAAGACCGCCAAGGGGAGGGAAGTGCGCTCAGCAACTCAGGAAATGCTTACTTTTTGCTTGGTAACTATGCTAAGGCAATCGAGTACTACCAGCAGAGTTTAACAATCACCCGCGAACTCAAAGACCGCCAAGGGGAGGGAGCAACTCTCGGCAATTTGGGAAATCCTCACCTTTCGCTTGGCAACTATGCTAAGGCAATCGAGTACTACCAGCAGAGTTTGACAATCACCCGTGAAATCAAAGACCGCCAAGGGGAGGGAGCAACTCTCGGTAGACTAGGGGGTGTCTACTATGCGCTAGGCAACCACAGCAAAGCTATTGATTATCAGGAAAAAAGTTTAACAATTACCCGTGAAATTAAAGACCGAAAAGGGGAGGGAAGTGCCCTCGGCAACTTAGGAAACGCTTACCTTTCGCTCAACAACTATGATAAAGCAATCGGATATCTAGAGCAGCAGTTAGCAATTGCCCGTGAAATCAAAGACCGCCAAGGAGAAGGTCAATCCCTGATCAATTTAGGCGGTGTTTACTTTGCTATGGGTAACCATGGTAAAGCAATTGAGTTTTATCAACAAGGTTTAATAATTGCCCGTGAAATCAAATACCGTGATGCAGAAGGAAGTGCGCTAAATAATTTAGGCGTGTCACTATTCAAATCTGGTCAAGTGGAAGCAGCGGCAAGAACCTTGTTGGATAGCATTACAGTTCGGGAATCAGTCCGTGAAACTGGAAGTCGGAACGATGCCGATAAAGTCTCGATTTTTGAAACCCAATCCATTACCTACAGCACACTCCAAAAAGTTCTGATTGCTCAAAACAAACCCAACGCTGCCCTGGAAATTGCTGAGCGAGGTAGAGCGCGAGCATTTGTGGAACTTCTAGCGCAGCGGTTGAAAGATCAGGAGTCAACGTCATTAATTCCCCAAGTGCAGGCATCAATGACGTTGAAAGAAGTTAAACCACTCAATCTTCAGCAAATCCAACAAATTGCGCAAGCACAAAATGCAACCCTGGTACAATATTCCATTCTCTTCGATGACTTCAAGATTCAGAATAAGCAAGAAACTCGTCAGTCCGAACTCTACGTCTGGGTGATTCCGCCAACAGGTGACATCAGTTTTCGCAAAGTGGATCTCAGGCCCTTGTGGGAGCAGCAAAACATCAATCTTCTAGAGTTAGTAGTGCAAAGCCGAGAGGTAATAGGAGCCAGGGGGCGGGCAGATGTGGAAGTTGCTTTGTCACCGGAGTTTCTTAAACGACAACAGGACAAGCAGACTCGTAATTTAAAACAACTGCATCAACTACTGATTGAACCGATCGCCCCTCTCCTACCTCAAGATCCCACTCAGCGGGTCATCTTCATGCCGCAGGGTGAATTGTTTCTGGTGCCCTTTCCGGCTCTGCTGGATGCCAATGGTAAAGCGTTAATTGAACAACATACAATTCTGACTGCCCCCTCCATTCAAGTATTGGAACTGACTCGCCAGCAACGCGATCGCCTGACAACCCGCAAGTCTGTTGCTGGTAAATCCCTGATTGTCGGGAATCCGACCATGCCAAAGGTGGTGACACAGTTGGGGGACACAGCCGTGCAATTGTCGGATCTTCCAGGAGCTAAACGAGAAGCTTTGGAAATTGCCAAACTCTTGAATACGCAAGCTATCACTGGACAACAGGCAACAGAAACGGCGATCGCCCAGCAAATGCCCATGGCACGACTCATTCACTTTGCTACCCACGGATTACTGGATGATGTCAAAGGCTTGGGTGTTCCCGGTGCGATCGCCCTGGCTCCCGCTGGTAACGGGCAACTGAATGATGGCTTGCTCACAGCCGACGAAATTCTCGACATGAAGCTGAATGCTGAATTAGTCGTCTTAAGTGCCTGTGATACTGGACGGGGCAGGATTACCGGCGATGGGGTGATTGGACTGTCGCGATCGCTCATCACCGCAGGCGTTCCCAGCATTATTGTCTCCCTCTGGAAAGTACCCGATGATTCCACGGCTTTTCTGATGACGGAGTTTTACCAGAATTTGCAGAAAACTCCTGACAAAGCCCAAGCCCTGCGTCAGGCAATGCTCACAACCAAACAGAAATATCCCGCACCGCTCAATTGGGCAGCATTCACCTTAATTGGCGAAGCGGAGTAAAAATGGCGATCGCTCGATAAGGAAAGACCCCAAACCAAAATGGCGAAAAGACAAACCTCACGTCTCTACTGCTCAATTGCTGGCATATCCTTACCTGGCTCAGAGTGATAGATTGACGTAGACCGGGCAGCACTGATGCGATTGAATTTAAACGACTGGGGAGTTTACGCATGTTGGATCGAAAAGTAATTGGGTTGACCGGATTGATGCTCACCCTGACTCTGGCAGAGAAGAGTCCGATCCCAGTGATGGCAGAACAGCCAAACGTCACCGTGATGGCACAGGTACAGCGGTCAGATGAGTTGGGAAGGGCGATCGTTGAGGGAACACGCCTATTTCAAAAAGGCGATAAAGCGTCTTTAACGGCAGCGATCCAGCACTTTGAGAAAGTATTGCAGTTAACCCAAGCCGAGAACCAGAAAAAACAACGTGCGCTAGCGTTAGCTACATTGGGGCGGATCTATGAGGTCTTAGGCGAGAGGTCAAACGCCCTGAAGTACTATAGTCAATCCTTGCCCCTCTGGCGGACTCTGGGCGATCGCGGGAGGGAAGCAAGCACCCTGAACAGTATTGGGGGGATATACCGTAATCTGAAACAGTACCCGCAGGCGCTGGAGTTTCACCAACAGGCGTTAGCGATTCTTCAAAAGGTGGGCAATGAGGCAGGAGCAGGCAACACGCTCGAAAACATTGGGTTAGTGTACCTTAGTCAAGCACAGCATCCCCAAGCACTGAAGGTCTACCAACAAGCATTGGGTATTTTTAGACAATTGGGCGATCGCCCGCGCGAAGGCTCTATACTTCAAACGATTGGGTTGGTGTACGATGGCTTAGGACAGTACCCGCAAGTGCTAGAGGTCTATCAACAGGCATTAGCCATTTTCAAGCAATTGGGCGATCAGCGTAGCGAATTAGCGATGCTCAGCTTGTTAGGTGGTACGTATGCCCATCGCTTACAGCAGTATGCAAAAGCGATTAGTTATTACGAACAAGCCCTTGCCATTGACAAACAACTCAAGAATAAGAAGGGCGAAGCCACACACTTACTGACAGAACTAGGCGATGCATACCATGCTCTCACTCAGTACGAGAAAGCCGCCATGTACTATGAGCAGTCACTGCCGCTCTTTCAAGTAGAAAACTTCCTGTATGGCAAGGCAGCAGGCAGATTGATGAAGGCACGCGTATTGCAGAAACTCGGTGACATACAGCGTTCTTTAGCTCAACATCGGCAAGCAATTGAATATTACGAGCAAGCACTTCCGCTTCATCAAGAAGACAAAAGTCCAGGTGCTAAAGCCGGTATTTTGATCGCTCTAGGCAAAGCATATCAGTCTCTCGAACAGTATGAGGAATCGACGAGATACTTTGAACAGGCACGTCTGATTCAAACAAGAAATAAAGACAAAATTGAGGCAGTTTTCTCCATTGGCGTTTCTTCAAATGATGAGCCAGCAAAGCTATCGATAGAGGGATGGCGCTTGAAGCGTGAGGGGAGCAAATCATCTTTAATCGCAGCAATTCGGAAATTTGAGCAGGCGTTAAAGTTGAGTCAGTCAGAGGAGAAAAAAGCACGACGCGCTTCGGTACTTGGCTCGTTAGGCTCTCTATACAAGGATCTAGGCGAGAGAGCTAAAGCGTTGGCATACTACAATCAAGCCTTAGCTCTCAATCGTAGTTTGGGTGATCGCCGGAGAGAAGCAGGGAATTTAATGAGCATTGCTCATATCTATTCTGATTTGGGTGAGAAGTCTAAAGCGCTCGCTTACTACAATCAAACTTTGCCCCTCTGGCGTGTGGTAGACCGAGGATCAGAAGCCGTTACACTGACCTATATCGGTGCTATCTACAATGACTTAGGCGACAAATCTAAAGCGTTGACATATTACAATCAAGCGTTACCAATCATTCGTGGTGGAGGCGCTTACTTCTCGGAAGCAGACACGCTCAATAAAATTGGTCGCATTTATTCTGATCTGGGTGAGAAATCCCAGGCGTTGACGTATTACAATCAAGCGTTATCCCTCTGGCGGTCAACCAGTCATCGTAGAGGAGAATCTAGCACCCTGAATGACATTGGTCGTATCTATTCTGATTTAGGCAAAAAGTCGGAAGCGTTGATTTATTATAGTCAAGCCTTAACACTGAATCGTGCGATCAGTAATCGCGATGGCGAAGCCGCCACTCTTGATAATATTGCCTTTCTCCTGACCCCACAGCAACCTGACGTTGCGATTGTTTTTTATAAGCAATCGGTTAATGTTTATGAATCCCTTCGTCGGGATATCCGTCAACTCCCGCGCGAAACGCAAGAAATTTACACTAGCTCAGTTGCTGACACTTACCGTTCTCTTGCCGACCTGCTCATCCAACAAGGTCGTCTCCCCGAAGCGCACGCGGTTCTGGAACTGCTCAAACTACGTGAGTTGCGAGAATTTACCCGAGATGCAGGGATTAGTAGTTCTGGCATTAGTCTTGCCAAAGTCGAGGAAGCTGCGCTAAATCGAATCCTGAACCAGTTCACCACAGTGGGCAACTTCACGCAAGAACTGGCTAAATGCCAGCAAACCCAATGTCCTAACCTGACAAAACTGCAGCAACAACGGGATGACCTCAACGCGGCTGTGAACCAGGAGATGCGGCAACAACGTGCCATTTTAGCCAAGCACTT
>CAZGDE010000348.1:6316-7883 GCA_964524315.1 uncultured bacterium | reverse complement strand
CCTGGGCACGTTCCTTAAGAACCTTCTCGATCGCATCGGGAGCATTCACGTAAGGCCGAATGGCATTGAGGGAGATGGCTCACTTCATGTCATGGAGGGGTTAATTGTCGTTGTAGGTCATGATTGAGTTGATCGCCCGGTTAATGTCGGCAGGAGCATGACCATAGCGAGAGGCTCGGTCACGGACTGGCTGTTCCGGGGTGGGAGATTCTGGGGCTGGGTTAGCCGCTGCTGTCGATCGCCCCGTTGTTTTTATCTGATTTGCTGGCGTTGGAGCAGGGGATTGCATCATCTTCTGCATTTGCTCAATAGTATCTATAACTATGACAACACAAATCAATTAGCCGGTGCCGACCATAGTGCCATCAGTGATGAGGGGTATACCTATGATGCGAATGGCAACCGCACAAATGCAGGGTATCAAACAGGCACGAACAACCAGTTGTTCTCGGATGGAACGTATAACTACACCTATGACGCGGAAGGGAATCTCAAGACACGGACGGAGATTGCCACTGGGAAGGTGCGGGAGTTTACCTGGGATTATCGCAACCGCTTAACCGGTGTGACAGACAAGACGGGTGGTACGGTAACGCAGCAGGTGAGCTATACCTATGATGCGTTGAATCAGCGGATTGCGAAGACGGTGGGGACTCAAACGACTCGCTTTGTCTACGACCGGGGTAATGTCTATCTGGAGTTTTCTGGCACAAATACCACGCCCAGTACGCGCTACCTTTACGGTTTGATGGTTGATCAGGTGCTGGCGCAGGAATCCAATAGCCAAACCACCTGGATGTTAACTGACCACCTGGGAAGCGTCCGGGATTTGGTCAACAACAGTGGCGCGGTGGTGAACCACTTTACCTATGACTCGTTTGGCCAAGTTGTTGGCTCAATGGCTGGGGCGACAGCAGACACCCGCTATAAGTTCACGGGGCGGGAATACGACGGTGAGACAGGGCTGTACTACTACCGGGCACGCTACTTTGATGCTGGAGTAGGGCGGTTCATTGGGCAAGATCCATTAGGGTTTGGGGCAGGAGATAGTAATCTTTACAGATATGTAGGGAATAGACCACTTACGCTATCGATCCTTCAGGTAAATTCATAGTTGAATTAGAGTACGACAAGGTAGCAAATCTTGGTTACCATGCTCGGGTAGTTATCACTAATTCAACAAAAAGAATGGGTAGTGCCTTTATGTAAAGGACAGAGAAAAATACCTCAAACCTGACAAAGTTTGGTTGCAAGGCTTCCGTTAGCGCACGATTATTCTCCATCCTTTAAGGAATAGGACTACCAAAGAATGAAAGCATATGAGGCGGAACCTACGGTTAAAGGTGCATTGCCAGCAATCTTGACTACTGCGTCTAATGCGGGATCAACACCTTTTGGATCTGGCTATCTATTTTCACATAACATTGGTATACCCTGGCGACCAGGGCACCCATCAGGCTCCAAACAATTTATTTATCAGCTTAGTGATGGTTGCGTAAAGGAAATTAATGCGATTGAGGAAAAATTGGAGCAACCTTCCGCTTAATTAATCAGTTGGGTAATATTC
>CAZGDE010000348.1:5987-6306 GCA_964524315.1 uncultured bacterium | reverse complement strand
CCTTATGATACTAGACGAAGAAACAGTAATTCTGCAGCATTTCAGGCTCTCGAAAATGCCCTGCCTGGTAACAGATGTCCTCAACCAAGATCAGGGTTTTGGGTGCCAGCGTGGGAAATAAATCCTTTTTCAGGGAGAACTAGCCGAAATGCAGAACCACTTGGATACAGACCTGATAGACGACGAGGCAAGCGAGGAATGCTTCCTTACTATTACGAAAATTAAATTGAGTGTTTTAGCGATGGATGTTTAAATCTCGATCTTTAAAGGAGGTTTACTAGTATGTCTGATGAAATTAACCATTCAACCTCGGTAAAGA
>CAZGDE010000348.1:0-5977 GCA_964524315.1 uncultured bacterium | reverse complement strand
CTTTATGGGTTTATCAACGCAGTAGACATATTTTACTTTGGTTTACCATTAACATCAGCCTTAGTGTTTTTTTTCGCCATAACTACAACTTTTATATTCATTCTAGTTTTTATCGCATACAAACCTAGAGATCTTGGAAGAGGTGTTATCGCTCTTATTGCTATTACATTAGGTATTGTTATAGGGGATTTGATTGAAATAGCTACGCATCAAACTGGACTTCTTATTCCACCACGTACGGGCATGGCATTAGATGATGAGCCATTCTTTCATGCTTTGATAGGATCTATTATTGGATTAATTGTTGGTTTCGGAACTGAGATATGGAGCAGAAATCTAGTTAGAACCGGCTTCGGGGAAAAAAAAGCTTATATTGTTTCATTAGCAACAGCAATAGCTATTATTGTGTCAAACATCGCTAGTTTTTTACAGCAATTTGAAATTTGTTTGATATTTGTAGCCATCGGGATAATTGTGCCTTTAATCACAAGATTACTCTATCCGTTTTTCCACAGGTCTCAATGAGAGTAGTCTAACCAGACCCCAATTAGTGGGTTTCAGTCTACAGAAATCTTTCATCCAAATTTCTGCACTCGCATTGCTGGGCATTTTAGCTTTAGGAGCTTTTTCCGCTTCAGTCATGCCCTTTTGCCCAAACGGTTTATGTCAGCCCTAATTTCACTGGTCACGACCATCTATAATCGCCAGCAATACCTAGCTGGGACGATCGAAAGCATCCTGGCCCAAACCCATCGTGATTTTGAGTACGTGCTATGGGACGACGGTTCCACGGATGAATCTGTAGCCATTACTCAGCGTTACGCGGACAAAGACGATCGCCTCCGGGTGATTGCGGCACCGCATCAAGGGATTGCCCCCGCCCTTAGAAGCGCGATCGCAGCCACCAGAGGCACTTACCTTGGTTGGGTTGATAGCGACGACCTGCTTGCCCCCACCGCCCTGGAGCAAACCGCGTTGATAGCGACGACCTGCTTGCCCCCACCGCCCTGGAGCAAACCGCCGCCATTCTTGATACCCATCCCGATATTGGGATGGTCTACACCAATTACCACGTCATCGACCCCCAGGGACAGGATCATGGACTGGGCAAGCGCTGCCAGATTCCCTACACCAAAGACCAACTGCTGCTCGACTTCATGACCTTCCACTTTCGGTTGATGCGGCGTTCTGTCTACGACCAGGTCGGTGGCATCAACCCCAGCTTCGAGCGAGCCGAAGACTACGACCTCTGCCTGCGTCTGGCCGAAGTCACTCAAGTGCAGCACCTCCCGCAACCCCTCTACTACTACCGCCAGCACGAGAGCAACGCCACGAACGACCAGTTGGCGATGATTCACTGGTCCTACCAGGCCAGCACCCAGGCACTCCAGCGCCGGGGCTTAGACCATAAATATGCGATCGACCTGCATATCACCAGCCAGTTCTCCATCCGCCGCAAATAGTTTTTAGCTTGTCGTCCCTCACACGTCGCTACAGACTTGCTGCCATAGCTGGAGCGCCTGGGCCGTCGAGTCGGGCATCAGCCGTTGGGCGATCGCCCGAAACCGACCAGCGGACACAAACCCCTTCAGGCAATGGAGCAGCCGCACTTCATTTTGTTGGATCACAGCAGGTGTCATTTGATAGGCCGGGAAGTTATAGATCGGCGGTAACGGCACGATCGGGATCTGTGTCACCTGGATGGCTCGCAATAGCGCCAACTGGTCCTGCTGTTGCCACCGTAGCCATTCCCTATGCCAGGTCTCAAACAGCGTGAGCACTTCTGAGCAGCGTCGCCACAGCATCACCCCACCATTCCACTGCACTGTGTCCGGCGCACACCGCTGCAACGTGTAAGCCTTTTCCGCCGCTGCGACATGGTCACACTGGGACAGCGTGGCGTTAACATCCACTGCCAGCGCGATTGAACCCGTTTGTAAGACCTGCCAAATCGAGGAAATGGGTAGAATCGGCAAGACATCCGCATCCAGATACAGGGTTTCAGTGCCAGCGCGGTTTGCCCCCCTCACTCCTGAGATTACTCCCTCCCTGATCGAAGCGGTGTTGAGTGCCTACGATGCCTATAGAGCCCAAAGCAGGGTCATCGAATTTGTCTGGAATTTGACTAAATCTGGCACCAGCAACAAGTATTGAGCGGCGAAGTGGAAGTTTCGGCGGATCTCGCGGAAGCGGGGAACGAATAGCAGGCACAATAAGCTGTACCAAGCATTTCATGCATTAGGTTGTGCTGTGCGTACCGGCTTTCTGCTGAAATACATTCAGGATGCGGATTTACGAGCAACAATCCACGCAGCAACTAATAAGAGTGAAGCGTTTAATGGCTTTGCTCAGTGGCTGTCGTTTGGAGGGAAGGGGGTGATTGCCACCAATAATCGAGAGGAGCAACGCAAAATCATCAAGTACAACTATCTGATCGCCAACTGTTTAATTTTCTACAATGTCTTTGAGCTGAGCCGCAATCTCCAGGAACTAGCGCAGGCGGGCTATCGACTTGAGACAGAAGCACTCGCTGCTCTCAGTCCCTACTGAACCCAGCATGTGAATCGCTTTGGAGTGTATGATCTTAATCTCGATCGCTGTCCGCCAACGATTGATTTTGAAGCTTCGATCTTTCCTACAACTATTATTTAGGGAGATTCAAAGATGGAAACGGAGTTGTTTTTTTGGTTGGCTGCATCTGTTGGTCTAATAGTTATTTCTTTCATTGTTTTGATTTGGAGACTTATAGATGCTCGCAAAAAGCTTTTTGCAGAGAATCATAAAATTGATGCACTAGAAGCTAGACTCATAGAGCTTGAGAAAAAAATTGACAACAATTTGGATACTTCAAATGAATAGAGTATAGTAATTAAATATCATGACTTAAATTGGATATATGACTAATTGGAAGTATGAGTTTTCATCCGCCACTTTTGCATTCCTAGTATTTTTATTTAACATGATAAGCATAACTAGTTATAATTCGGCTATCAAAGAAAGAATCTTGGAAAAGAAAAGTAGAATAGAAGACTTAGAAAGGAAGATTGCGAGGATTGAAGAGCTGGTAATCAAAAGATTAGATTCATAGTGATAGCAAGATTCATAATTATGAGAGCGATCACCTGCCTCGTAAGTTAGGTTTGGGCAACGAAACCCAATAATCCCTCACTGCAAATGGCTCATTTTTACACGAATCGTTGCCATACCCCAGTTGGGTACCCTCCCCATTGTCACCGTTCCCATCGCCGCCAGCGGCGTATTTGTCCAATCCCTGGACCTGGGTGGGCTCAGTGGGAGCCAGACCTTGCAGCTCTGGGTGAGCGACCAGGCCGGGAACGTCACCACCCAGTCTTACACGGTGACGCTCAGTACCGATGGAGCGGGAGTCAGTGCTCCTGTCCTACTGGCCCGGTTAGTTCAGGATACGGGCATGGCCGAAGATGGCTGGACCTCAACGTCTGCGATCGCGGGAGTGGTTTCCAATAGAACCCAGGTGACCGGATTGTTCGCCACCCTGGATAGCGGAACAACGGCAGTCTTTCAAGATCTCACAGCCTTGCTGCAAGCGGATGGCACCTTCACCCTGGATGAAGACCAGTTAGCAGCCTTGGCGGGTGATGGGCTTCCCGATGGCACCTATACCCTGCGCCTGCAAGCCCCCACCAGCACGAATCAAACCCTGGAGCAATCGGTTCAGTTCCGCTTAGACCGCAGTGCCCCCCGAACCCTGTTGCCCAGTCTGATTGACGGGATTTCCTGGACCCGCGACATGCGGCTGCAAGGCACTCTGCAAGACACCGCTGATACCGTGCAGGTCTCCTACGACATTCAGAGCGAGCAGACTGGACAGTCGATCCTCCAGCGCGCCTTTAGCCTGGTGGCCTCCCCCACCGGAACCGCCTTTGACCAGCCCCTGCTGGACCTGGCAGATAATACACTCCTGCAACCGGAAGAAGTTTATAACCTGATTGTGACCAGTACCGATGGTGCTGGCAATGCTGAGCGGACCCGCTTTCAGTTCTTTATCCCCGGGCCTCGTCGGGTCAGTGATGACGATCCCTGGACTTCGCCCAATCATCCCCTGGATCCTCCCACCGATGAACGGACTCCGGCCACTGTCGGAACCCCTAGCTCGGGCAATGTCTATAGTTGGGGCTATGTCGGTAGCAGCGGGAGTTGGGGGTACTATGGCGGTGCTGGAAGTGGCACCGGGGGCAGTAGCTGGACCCCAGGGTACACTGATGGGTTAACGCCCCAGTACAAAGAGCAGCAACAAACCGCTACGGGCGGTGGCTATGAGTACGAATATGTGGAGGGGTTACAGCGGATGGTGCGGCAGGCGGTAGACCTGATCAGCACCAGCCCCAGTACCTTGCATCAGAAAGGAGCCCTGAATAACCGTCAGAGTATTTTAGTCGAGCTGGCCAGACGCTTGAATACCTTGATGTATGCCGATGGCAACTATGCCAATGACCAGGCATTGATCGACAAAATGCGGCCGGCTATTAATGGTCTGTTTGCGGATGCTTATGACTCCAGGGGCGATAAGGCGGGAGTCTATGAAAGCTTCGTACCCTTTGCCTCTGCCTGGTTGGCGCAGCAGTTGGTGAAAGATGCCACAGCGGCGGAGAATCCAATCTCGGTTCGAGAGCAGATCTTCCAGGCAACCCTGCTGGGGGTGGTGACGGAAGTATTGACAACCCGGCAGATTGCGGTCAGCTCAGCCCAACAGAGTGCGCTCACTGAAGCGGTCATGGCTTTAGCAAAGACCTATGCCTGGTTGAATCCAACCCCAGACGCGACGGTGCCAACTACAGGAACCCCCGCAGGCTTTTTGGATGACCTGTGGCGATTGCAAATTGCTGATGCCAATGGCTTATTTAAGGACAGTGGGCTAATTGCAGCGGCACTGCAGCGGAGTGTGACTGGCCTGAGTCAATGGCTGGATGGAGTACAGGATCCCGTGCGGGCGATTCAGTTCATCAATAATCTATTGCAAACCGGGGCGAATGTACCCACGCTCAAAGGAGATATGAAAGATGCCCGGTTTCTCCGGGAGCTCATCGAGTTTGGGTTTGAAGTGGCGAAAGTGAATCCTACGGGGACAGATAGTGTCAACAGCGACGAGGCGCTGGCGGTATTTCTCAATACGCTCTGGCAAGGGAAGAGTGCAGAGGTCAAGCAGGCCCAGGGCGGACTGAGTGCCTTCTTTGCCGGGTTAGACACGAAAGATGAGCGTATCCAGATGTTGGATTTCGCGGACAGATTAATCGATGCAGCCCAGTTGGTGTCGTCCTTAGGAACTCAGAAAACGGATGCTAAATTCCTCAGCTACCTGACTGGACTGGGTAGTGCGTATGCGGCTCTTGACCCAGAGCCCTCTGCACCGGGAGCAGAAGCGCAAAATGAGAACGAAGACTTAAGTTTTTTAAGTAGACTTTGGATGTCTGGAAGTAGCCAAAGTCTTCAAATAGCCTCGAACGAAATTCAAAGCTTTTTAAGTGGATTAACATTTGGCGAACAGACGAAGTTACTCGAATACCAACACAATGTTTTTGATGCAATCCGTCGTAGCTTGAACGAAGATAATATCATTTATGCTAATTATTCAAATGAATTATTCACTGAGGAGGAAATCAAAACAAAAGAATTATTCGCTTCTACGTCTGATTTATATCGATTTAATTATGGAACATTTGTCGAAAATGGTATTGTAAAAGATTATCAAGTCTTACACCTCAACAATGCGATATATCAAAACAATTACATAAAGACTATATTGAAAATGTATGAGACTGATTTAAAAATGACACGAGATATCACTGATGGAATTTCAAAATATCAACAAACTAAAAGGCCAGATTTATTTAATTATAGCCGTGATTTTTTATATGAGATAAAAAACTTCAAAGATGCAGAGCAAGGATTACGGCAAGCAGGTGAATACGTATCAATCTTCCGAAAAGCTGGCTTAGAC
>CAZGDE010000347.1:0-7982 GCA_964524315.1 uncultured bacterium | reverse complement strand
AGCAGAGTAAAGCGTCGCTTCAGGAAAAAGAAGTCTTGTTCAAAGAGATTCATCACCGGGTTAAAAATAATCTTCAAATGGTGTTCAGCTTGTTGAGCCTGGAAACCAGCACGATTCAGGACGCAGGCATTCGGGCAGCGATTAAAGACACCCAAAACCGGGTCAAAGCCATGGCTTTGATCCACGAAAAACTTTATCAGTCCACTAATCTCTCCAAAATTCGCTTTGCCGAATATATCCAGCAGCTCACAACCGATCTGGTACGGTCCTATCGTGCAACCACTGCTGTCATTGACCTTGATCTGCAAAGCGATGATGTCGAACTGACCATCGATACCATCATTCCCTGCGGTCTCATTATTAGCGAATTAGTTTCCAATGCCATTAAGTATGCATTTCCGGATCAACAACGGGGCTGTGTGCGAGTTTCCTTTTTCCGCAAAATTACTGGTCAATACCAGTTGGAAGTAGCTGATAATGGGGTTGGGATCCCGGATAGTATTGATTTTCGCAACACGCAATCTTTAGGGATGCAGCTAGTTTGTGCATTTACCAACCAGTTACGGGGAACCATAGAACTGGATAGAACGAATGGCAGTGCTTTTAAAATTACGTTTGATACTCTTCTGTAAATCACCCCTGTTGTAAGGAAATAGCAGTAATGTCAGCCTCCAGTATTCTGGTTGTGGAAGATGAGCCAGTCATTGCCCTTGATATTCGGCAACGTTTGCATCAACTGGGTTATGAGGTGGTAGCGATCGCCGACTGTGCCGAAGTTGCCCTGGATGCCACCGCCCGCTTCCAACCGAACTTGGTGTTAATGGATATTCACCTGCGGGGTAACATTAACGGCATTGAAACCGCGTCCTACATTCGCGAAAGATTTAACCTACCCGTCGTGTTTCTGACCGCCCATGCCGATCAGGATACCCTGGAACATGCCAAGGCAACCCACCCCTTTGGCTATATCGTCAAGCCCTTTGACACCCACGATTTAAGCACCACTATTGAGATTGCCCTGATTCGTTACAAGACCGAGTTAACGATTCAGACCATGCTCAACCACGAGAAGGAACTCAACGAGTTAAAATCACGCTTCGTCGCCCTGGTCTCCCACGAGTTTCGCAATCCGCTAGGCACGATTCTTTTCTGTCTAGACTTGTTGGAATACCAGCAGGAACGCCTCACACCCGAAAAGAAACAGACCTGTCTACGACGGGCAAGAACATCGGCCCTCCGGATGAATGAATTACTTGAGGAAGTTCTGGTGCTGGGCGAAACCGAAGCTGGGGCATTGAGCTATGACCCGCAAGCGATTGATGTGATGAAATTCTGCAATGAATTAATTGAAGAATTTCGTTTAACCACGGGCAATTCTCACATTATTGAATTTACACCTTCCCATCTAGCCGGTAAGGTGTGCCACTGCCGGTTTGATGAACGGTTACTACAGCATATCCTCTCCAATCTCCTCTCCAATGCGGTCAAATATTCCCCTGAGGGAAGCATGGTCTGGCTTGATCTGGAATACCAGGAAGACACCATTGTTTTCCGCATTACGGATCAAGGAATTGGTATTCCAGCCGAAGATCAGGCAAAGTTGTTTACCTGCTTCCATCGGGGCGCTAATGTTGGAAAAGTTCCTGGCACCGGGTTAGGACTGTCGATCGCCAAGCAATGTATCGAAGCCCATCAAGGAACGATAGCTGTACAGAGCGAAGTTGAAAAGGGAACAACGTTTACAGTCACGCTTCCCTGCAACCCCTGATTAACTGGATGTCTATTCCCAATTGGGGCATAGCATCTGGCTAAAAAACCTGACGAAACCCCTTGATGGGCCGATCTTAAACGGATGTTCTAGCCCTGGCTGTTCCCATTCAAACCATCAGGATGACGATAACCATAAAAATCAATATGGTAATCTGTAATCTTAACGCCGGTCTCTTGCTCAATTTGTCGCAATAGGGTTTCGGGCAGTTCAATATGAACGTCTAAAATTTGATTCGTATCGAGGCAATTGACATGGCTATGGGAGTCACTGATGTTGCCATACAAGCGGCCATCTGATCGCTCGATACACTCAATAATTCCTTGACTGGATAAGGCTTCCAGGTTTTGGTAGACCGAGGTATGACCAATTTCTTTACCCTGACGATTGAGGCGATCGTAAATTTCCCTGGCTGACAAATGCTCTCTCTCTTGCCAGAGTAATTCCAGAATGAAACGACGTTGTCGGCTTAAACGCATACCTAGCACCTGACAGCGATCAAGTGCATCATCAAAAGAGCGAATCGGTTTTAACGCCGCATTGTCGTTTTGCATACTCGTCTGGGTGCTTTCCTGTCAGCTTTGCTACCTAATACACCTGTAACAGTTCTAGCATACGCTAATTCAAACTCGCTACAACTTTGCTTTAAGGGAACTGGGCCAACGTTTAATCTGTAGGGGTAGGTTTTGCCCACATAACCAACTACATGCTTAGATTTTTCGGTAAAACCTACCCCTACAAAGACATACGAGCCAACTAAGAGCCAGAACTCGCTATCCGATTACCCTTTCCCCAGGGACTGGATTACTCCACAATGAAATAGACCCTCAGTTATGTTGCGAATTTATGACCTTCCTACGGGCGATGATGAAACAGGTGATCGGTGGTAGCCAACTCAATGTCTGGAGACGGCTATGCCAATGCCTGCTGGCAGTGGTGCTGATGCTTGGTTGTTTGACTGTGACAAGCACCCCTGCGGCATTAGCCGATATAAATAGCGATCGCTTTGATGGCGAAATCTTTGCCCTCTATGGTGGGAATGGCTCACTTGTACCACCCAAAATTTCCCTGGAGGCAGCACTAAAACGAAATCGCCCGGTGTTGCTGGTGTTATACGTCGATGACAACAGCGATTCCAAGCAGTACACGACCGTCATCTCCCAAATGCAACGCTTTTATGGCTTGGCAACCGAGATCATTCTGGTACGGGTTGATTCGATTCCCGAACAGGCCAGTTACCAACCAACTGAACCCGGTTACTATTTCAAGGGCTATGTGCCCCAAACCGTTGTGTTTGACGCGAATGGCAAAGTGGTGTTGAACGAGGCGGGCGTGTTGGCATTTGAACGGTTGGATGATATTTTCCGGGAGTTGTTTGATCTGCTGCCGCGATCGGAGTCTGTGGAGTTGAAACGTCGCCAGGTGAACGAAATTACCACGGAGTTGATCAATCCGCAGGACATGAAGAATCGGAAGCAACTCAGAAAAGAACAACAGGCGCAACAGGCACAACAGGATACAGATAAGTAACGAGCAAGTCAGAGGGCTACAGAAAACATGTTTGCCCTCTGACGTCTACTTAACCAGTGGCATACATTCGTACTAAACTTAAGAATAAAGATTAAATTCTGATTTTTAACGGCGATTTATCCGTCTCCACAGATCTACCACCCTGTCCTGCATCCAGAATTTGCAAATAGTTCCCTCATCAGGACGGATGGTATTCGACCTGCTCCAAAACCAATGAGAGACGGATGGTATTCAACCCTGAACTGACTGTGAATGGTTGACTGCCTCTGCATAGGACGTTCAGCCGAACGTCCCTAACGCCAAAGTTGTTAGTCGGTGTACAGTAGGGTTGCTCTATGTATGGCGGTCTAATTCACGAATCTCGCTATATTTAGTGTTCATTTTGCTCGTAATCGCATAACCTATTTCTCAGTCGTCCTTCGATTGAGCCATTATGTCCTTTGTTGGTCTGCATATTCACAGTGACTACAGTTTGCTGGATGGTGCCAGTCAGCTTTCTAATCTGATCGATCGCGCCATTGAGTTAAACATGCCTGCGATCGCCCTCACCGACCACGGTGTGATGTATGGGGCGATCGAACTGTTGAAGGTGTGTAAGAACAAGGGTGAGGTAATCAAACCCATCATTGGCAATGAGATGTATGTGATCAATGGCGACGTTGAAAAGCAAGAACGCCGTCCCCGCTACCACCAGGTCGTGCTGGCAAAAAACAACCTGGGGTACAAGAACCTGGTTAAGCTGACGACTATTTCTAACCTGAAGGGTATCCAGGGTAAGGGAATTTTCTCTCGTCCCTGCATTAACAAAGATTTGTTGACCCAGTACCACGAGGGTTTAATCGTGACGAGTGCCTGCCTGGGTGGGGAAGTGCCCCAGGCCATTTTGCAGGGCAAACCTGAGATTGCCCGACGGGTTGCCCAGTGGTACAAGGATTTATTCGGTGACGATTACTATCTGGAAATTCAGGATCACGGTTTGACCGAGGAGCGGATCGTCAATCCAGAGATTGTCAAAATTGCACGGGAATTGGATATCAAAATTATCTGTACCAACGATTCCCATTACATTTCCTGTTATGACGTCGAGGCCCACGACGCTCTACTTTGTATCCAAACGGGCAAACTCATTTCCGAAGATAAACGACTCCGCTATACGGGGACGGAATACCTCAAGTCAGCGGATGAAATGCGGCTGCTATTTCGGGATCACCTGGCTGAGGATGTGGTTGAAGCGGCGATCGCTACCACCCTCGAAGTTGCCGAAAAGATTGAGACCTACAGCATTCTGAGCGAACCCCGCATTCCCAACTATCCTGTCCCTCCCGGCTACACGGCCGATACGTACATGGAAGAGGTCGCGCGGGAGGGGTTAATCCAACGACGGCAGTGCCAGTCCTTTGAAGAGGTAGAGCAGGATTACCGCGATCGCTTCATGTTTGAACTGGACATCATGAAGCAAATGGGGTTTGCTGCCTATTTCCTCGTCGTGTGGGACTACATCAAATTTGCCCGTGACAAGGGCATTCCGGTGGGGCCAGGGCGGGGTTCAGCGGCGGGTTCCCTGGTGGCCTATGCGATGGGCATTACCAACATTGACCCGGTGCATCATGGCTTACTGTTTGAGCGATTCCTGAACCCGGAACGGAAGTCGATGCCTGATATTGACACTGACTTTTGCATCGATCGCCGCGACGAGGTGATCCAGTACGTAACCGAAAAGTACGGGACAGAACGGGTCGCCCAGATCATCACCTACAACCGCATGACCTCGAAAGCGGTGTTAAAAGACGTAGCGCGGGTGCTGAACATTCCCTACGGTGAGTCGGATCGGATGACCAAAATGATTCCGGTCGTGCGGGGTAAACCCACCAAGTTAAAGGTGATGATCTCCGACGAAACACCCACGCCAGAATTTAAAGAGAAGTACGACAAAGATCTGAATGTGCCGGGAACCGATCCACCGATTCCCTACCGTCGCTGGATCGATATGGCCATGCGGATTGAGGGCACCAACAAGAGTGTGGGGATCCACGCCGCTGGGGTGGTGATTGCTGCCGATCCCCTCGATGAAATCGTGCCCTTGCAACGCAACGAAGATGGGGCGGTCTTCACCCAGTATTTCATGGAAGATATCGAGTCCCTGGGGCTCCTGAAAATGGACTTTCTGGGACTGAAGAACCTGACCATGATCCAGAAGACGGTGGAATTGATCGAACAAACCCACCAGCGAACCATTGATCTGGATCGATTGCCTCTGGACGACCCGGAGGCATACAAACTCTTGGCACGGGGGGAACTGGAAGGTATTTTCCAGTTGGAATCATCCGGGATGCGTCAGATCGTGCGCGACCTCAAACCCTCTGGCCTGGAGGATATTTCCTCTGTTTTGGCCCTTTACCGTCCGGGGCCACTCGATGCGGGTCTGATTCCCAAATTCATTAACCGTAAACACGGCCGCGAAAAAATCGATTACGACCACGAAATTCTCAAACCCATCCTGGAAGAAACCTACGGCATCATGGTCTATCAGGAACAGATCATGAAAATTGCCCAGGACATGGCGGGTTACTCCCTCGGTCAGGCAGACCTATTGCGGCGGGCAATGGGTAAGAAGAAAAAGTCCGAGATGGAGAAGCACCAGGAGATCTTTGTCAAAGGGGCACAGGAACGCAATATCTCTGGCAAGATTGCCACTGAGCTGTTTGAGCAAATGGTGAAGTTTGCCGAGTACTGCCTCAGCTACGACACACCTATTCTGACCGTGGAATACGGTGCAGTCCCCATTGGCGACCTTGTGACCAGGCAATTGGAATGTACGGTCTACAGTATTACTCCCTCCGGCTACATCTACACTCAACCCATCCGCCAATGGCACGATCGCGGCCATCAAGAAATCTTTGAATACGTTCTGGAGGATGGTTCGACCATTCGGGCCACGGCGGATCACAAGTTTATGACCAGTGATGGGCAAATGCTGGCAATCGACACTATTTTTCAGCAGGGGTTAGATCTGAAACGGGTGACGAATGATGAACGCTTACTTTGCACTCTTTCCGTTGCCCTGCATACTACTGAATGAGTGTTGCTGCATAGTCTTGCTGATACTAGTCTTGCGAATAGGCGATCGCCCTTATGAACGAGTCACCCAATATCCTTGCCCAAATTGCCCTGGTTGCTGCCGAACTGGTGATTGGATTTGTCATTTTCTGGGTCGGGCAGTTTACCTACCAGAAGCTATTTCGCCGGATGGAACTGAACCTGGAACTCTTTGTCCGGGATAATCCGGCAGTGGCAATCGCCCTCGTCGGTTACTACCTGGGTATTGTCACCGCTTTAGCGGGTGCGTTGGATAAAATTGGTTCTACCTGGCAGGAGCAATTGCTTTACCTGACCAGTTATGGCGCGGGAATTGTGGTGTTAATGCTGGCGGGTGCCTGGGTGGGCGATCGCTTCATTCTGCGCCGTTGTGATACTGCCCGCGAAATCCTGACAGAGCAGAATGTCGGCGCTGCCAGTGCGGAAGCCGGTGTCCATGTTGCCAATGGGTTAATTCTCAGTTCGGCGCTGGCGGGGCAGAGCGGTGGTTGGCTGGTGGCGCTGGTGTGCTGGTTGATTGGCATGGCGGTAATGGTGCTGGTCAGCTACGTCTACCCGCGTGTTGCCAACTACAACGTCTTTGGGGAAATTTGCCGTCGCAATAATCCCGCTGCGGGTGTGGCCTTAGGGGGGTTACTGGTTGCCACCGGAAATGTTGTGCGAACTGCGTTTACGCCAGAGTTTGAGAACTGGGGCCAGAGCTTTGCCCAATACGGTATACTCCTGGGGATCTGCCTGGTTGCCCTTGTGGTAGTCCGCTGGATCGCTGACCTTGTTCTCGTACCGGGGGTAAAGATCTCTGACGAAATCGTAAATCAAGCCGTGCCCAATCTGGGTGCTGGACTCATTGAAGGTTTCGCTTACATTGCTGGTTCCTTTCTGATTGCCTGGGCAATTTAATCGCCTAATCAGGGTCTTGTTTATACCGCCTGGGGTTCCTGCGATCCCTGGAGTCTGTTTGAGCCCTGTACCAGCGTTGCCATTCCTTAGAACTGCGAATTGCCAACCATAACAGTAAGAGGGCAATCAACCCGCCCTGTCGGGGCGCGTCCAGCGCAAATAACACCAGCAGGGCACACAGGGTATCTTCCGCAAACACGACCCAAATGGGAATGTGCCTGACCCGGTATGACCAACCTACCTGAACCAGTTTCAGAACCAGTGCCAGTAACCCGCCAACGCCCCCTAGCAACCAGATCAGCCAACCGGAGACTCCGGCAGTTTGGGCGATCGCCATGCCCATAATGGCACCCACCAGCGGACTAAACAGCAGTTGGATGATTTGTAATAAGCGTTGAATCAGTCGGTCTTTTGAGAGAATAACTTCAACCAGGGACCAGCTAACCAGCACACCTAACACAAGGGGTGGCGACAGTTGCGATAACAATGGCACCTGTGACCATAGAGCCCCGCCATACAGTAGCCCAATCAGGAGTAGCGGTAGGGCAATTCTCATGCCTGCCGCAGCGGATGCCGAGAGTACAGCCAGGAGTTCAAGCATAGGAATGATTCAACTGATCCCGAACGTACTACTTGCCTGCCACGCAGATCTTAATCGAGTGGAACCTGTTATAACCTGGCCGATAAA
>CAZGDE010000346.1:6311-7988 GCA_964524315.1 uncultured bacterium | reverse complement strand
CACAATCAACTGGTTCTGAAAGAGTAGGTCGGCTTTTGACCAAACCTTTCTAAGCGCTATAGTGGGCCTTCTTAACCCACCTCTCCCAAAAACGTGGTTTCCAGTCTTTTTTCATCAATCCGGGTAAGAATAAAAATCATGATTGATTTAAGGCTACTGTAGAATGTGGGAGAGATAATCTCTCCTTATAATGTCAACCCTTTATAGAGCGACGACCTGTCTGAGCCATGCGAGATCTTTGGAATACGATTTCTAAATACCCGACATTTATCGCTGGTATTGCTTTGGGGCTGCTAGCGAACACCCTCAAATCCATGCTGCCCTTTTTGAAGAATCCGGTCACTGCGATCGCCCTGAGTGGGTTGCTGTTTGGTGGCATTGCCTTTGTCGGGTTTACCCTTCGCGCTATGCTGGCATTAGATGCTCCCTAAAGTGGTTGCCACATAAGCGGTTACCGATTGCACGTCCGAAAGGCAGGTTGTTATGGCTACAAGTCGCCGGGTTGCCCGAGTTGCTGAACTGATCAAGCGAGAGGTCAGCCAGATGTTGGTGTCTGGCATTAAGGATGACCGGGTTGGTGCTGGCATGGTCAGTATCACTGATGTAGATGTTTCGGGCGACCTTCAGCACGCCAAAATTTTCGTCAGCATCTACGGCACCCACGAGGCAAAGGCAGAAACAATGGCGGGTTTGAAATCCGCTACAGGATACGTCCGGAGTGAGTTAGGACATCGCATTCGCCTGCGCCGCACTCCCGAAGTGGTCTTTCTGGAAGACAATTCGCTCGAACGGGGCGATCGCATCCTTTCCTTGCTTAATCAGCTCAATAAGGAGCGGCAGTCATCTGGTTCATCAATCGACGATGACTTAGACGATGAGTCCCTGAAAGACGACAGCAGTTGGGACGATGGGGTCACCGTCGAGGATGAGGGCTAGCCGCTTCACCAATGCAGCCGTTCCTCCCCAGTATCGACTCCCTGTCTCTGGCCCAACAGGTCGCCCAGATGGTTGTGGTGCGGGCTTCTGGTTATCTATTTGATCACCAAATTCGCTACCCATCCTGGGAACCAACCACCGATCAATTAAAATCCTGGATCCACGATCGTGGTGTTGGTGGCGTTATTCTCCTGGGCGGCAGTGCTGCCGAGATTGCCTTACGCACTCAACAACTCCAGGAGTGGGCAACCATCCCCCTGTTAATCGCGGCTGATGTGGAAGAAGGTGTCGGGCAACGATTCGCCGGAGCAACCTGGTTTCCCCCCCCGTTGGC
Organism: uncultured bacterium; assembly: GCA_964524315.1. GTDB lineage: Bacteria > Cyanobacteriota > Cyanobacteriia > Leptolyngbyales > Leptolyngbyaceae > CAZGDE01. The sequence continues at coordinate 6,718 of CAZGDE010000346.1, read as the reverse complement.
CCTGATGGCGATCTCCCAGCAGGATTCCCCCACGGCAATCCAGTATGCGACGCAATTGGGCGAAGTTACCGCGAAGGAAGCGCAGGCGATCGGGCTGAACTGGGTACTGGCTCCCGTTGCCGATGTCAACAACAATCCCAATAACCCGGTTATTAATGTCCGGGCCTTCGGTGATACCCCCGCTGTCGTTAGCCAACTAATTACCGCCTTTATTCAAGGAAGTCATCGCTACCCCGTTTTAACCGCCGCCAAACACTTTCCCGGGCATGGTGATACGGCAGTTGATTCCCACCTTGAGTTACCCGTCATCCCCCATTCCTTAGAACGGTTGCAAGCCATAGAGTTGCCGCCCTTTCAAGCGGCGATCGCAGCCGAAGAAGCTTTGATTGCGCAGTTTAATACTTCAG